>JAQYVF010000046.1 GCA_030145625.1 Desulfocapsa sp.
CTGGTGATCCATAAGAATGATACCATCAAGGGCTGAAGCCGTAAGACTTCTAAACTTATCTTCACTTTCTCGCAGCGAGGTCTCAGCTAAGGTCCTGGCCTCACAGGTATCACTATAACTCTCAGAAAGAGCTGTCAGATCGAGCGCAAGACTCTTGATCTCCTGTGGACCGTTCCATTTAAACGCCGTTCTTTTTTCATTATTGATAATATCATCAAGGCCGGTGAGCAGATCTTTCTGGATAAATTCGAGTTTCCCGGAAATCCAGGTGGCGGAAACAAAAACCAGAAGCGACATGATACAAATAATCATGACAACATTAATCGTCAGGCTCATTTTCCATTTTTCTATGGCACTCTCATCAACCCGGCTCCCGACCCACATGACCGCTTGATGTTCCTCATTAAAAATGAGTGGCATCCATGCTATTTTTTCTTTGTTTTTCCCTGATAAAATTAATGGGTCACTGATTTCCGTTACCTGCAAGCCAGGGAACTCAACAAAGGCATTACAGGTATCATTCTCCATATCAAGGACAGAATCAGACCCGGATACGCTGACTTCACATCCGCGTAAGTAACTTCCGTTTTCAGTCACCCAGTAAGAATCCTTAAAATTCTTCAAGAATTCAGACATATCTATACGCATCATCATAACACCTATGGGACCAAGGCCGGTCTCAACTACAGGTGTTGACATAAGCAGTTCGTACTCATCACTGCCGGTTTGTTGAAAGGGGTCTGTTTTCTGACCAACGAGTTTGACAAAAACCTGATTTTCAGCAAGTTCAAGTGATTGACGGAAAAAATTATGCTCAAAATGATTAACTGAAGAGACACCTGCAAGTAAATCAGGTCCCTCTCGGTGAAAAGAGAGCAATTCATCACCATCACCACTGAAAAGCGTCAGTTCCTGGACCTGTTCATCACTCTCGAACCATCTTTTCAGGACCCCTGACATGGTATCAATATTTGTGGAATCGTGGATCGCGGCAAAGGATGAGGGAAGAGTGGAGGAACGAATAAGGCTCTTCTTCAGACAACGGATCCTGGCATTTAACTGTGAGAATTCAACATGCGATTGAGCTTGAGTCTCAGATTCTGCAGCATATTCCAATCTGTCAATGGTCTGTGGCCAATTCAAGGCCACCATAATAAAAAGAGGAAAAAGGCCAAGAACAATGACAATCAGGAAGATGAAACTACGTATTTTCATACAAATTTTTAAAAAAAGAAATGCTGGTATATTGAGTGACCTGTTCATCCGACAAGCAGATGACAAAATTTTTTGCGTCCCTACGTCATATTACTTGTTTTTCACAACATAGCAAGTTACCAGAAGCAACTTAGTACTCTTGATAGACTCTTGTATAAGCTGTGCGAATCCCTCATATCGATCTTTTCTTTTCACGACATTCAGAGTATTGTGACGATTTCAGATCACGTATAAATTTTACCCCTATCCACCCATCTCAAATCAGGACAATTAAATGAGTGTTGATGACAAAAAAATTATCTATTCGATGATTAAAGTCAGTAAGTACTATGACGACAAACCGATTCTTAAAGACATCTCTCTCTCCTATTTTTATGGAGCGAAAATCGGTGTACTTGGTCTCAATGGTTCAGGAAAAAGTAGTCTCCTTCGTATCCTTGCCGGTATTGATACGGAATTTAACGGGGAAACGATAATGTCACCTGGCCTAACCATCGATTACCTGCCTCAAGAACCGGAACTCGACCCAGAAAAAACAGTAAAAGAAGTGGTTGAAGAAGGCGCCCAGTCCACAGTTGATCTCCTCAATGAGTTTAATGCAATCAATGAAAAATTTGCAGAACCCATGAACGACGATGAGATGCAGGCCCTTATCGAACGCCAGGGAGAAGTGCAGGATAAGCTGGACACCCTGGATGCCTGGGATCTGGATTCCAAACTGGAAATGGCCATGGATGCCCTGCGTTGCCCCCCTTCTGAGACAAAATGTAACATCCTTTCAGGTGGTGAAAAGAGGCGTGTTGCCCTCTGCCGTATCCTGTTAAAAAAGCCTGACATCCTGCTGCTTGATGAACCGACCAACCATCTGGATGCCGAATCCGTGGCCTGGTTGGAACACCACCTGCAACAATATTCCGGAACAGTCATTGCAGTCACCCATGATCGTTATTTCCTCGATAATGTTGCAGGATGGATCCTGGAACTGGATCGGGGACGCGGTATTCCCTGGAAAGGAAACTACTCATCCTGGCTGGAACAGAAAGAACAACGCTTAGCCAATGAAGAAAAAAAGGAAAGTGGTCGTAGACGAACTCTGCAAAGGGAACTTGAATGGATAAAGATGTCTCCCAAAGGCAGACGAAGCAAATCCAAGGCCCGCATCAACTCCTACGAAAAACTCCTTGATCAGGAATCTGAAAAAATGGCCAAAGATATGCAGATCTTTGTCCCTCCCGGCCCCCGCCTCGGCAAACTTGTTATCGAAGCAGATCATGTCCGCAAAGCATTCGGCGACCGTATCCTTGTTGATGACATGAATTTCAACCTCCCGGCAGGTGGCATAGTCGGCATCATCGGCCCCAATGGTGCTGGCAAATCGACCCTCTTTGAAATGATCACCGGTAAGGATACTCCTGACGAGGGTTCCATTCGGCTTGGAGAAACCGTCAAACTCTCCTATGTGGATCAGAGTCGTGAGGTTCTGGACCCGGAGATGACGATCTGGGAAGCAGTTTCAGAAGGACAGGAGACTGTGTGGTTGGGCACACAAGAAGTCAATTCCAGGGCCTATGTGGCAAAATTCAATTTTTCAGGTTCCGCTCAACAGAAAAAAGTTGGGCTCCTTTCAGGAGGCCAGCGTAATCGAGTACATCTGGCCAGAATGCTGAAAGAGGGAGGCAATGTACTCCTTTTGGATGAGCCGACAAATGACCTGGATGTCAACACCCTCAGGGCCTTAGAAGAAGCCTTGGACAACTTTGGTGGGTGTGCAGTGGTAATCAGTCATGACCGATGGTTTTTGGATCGAATCGCCACTCACATCCTTGCCTTTGAAGGAGATTCTCAGGTTGTCTGGTTTGAAGGTAATTATTCAGATTATGAAAAAGACAGAAAAGCGCGACTGGGAACAGAGGCTGACCAGCCCCACAGAATCAAATACCGCCAACTTACCCGTTAGAAAAAAAGGGTTAATGAAGTACTACGGATTGGCTATTACTCACTACTCAATGAAATAGCCTCAAAATAAGACACTGCGGAACCTAACTCCTCCGCAGTGTCTTAAAAAATATCCGAGACAAGTTCCCCCCCAAAAGCCTCATAGCATGAGTTGAACGGGCTGATCGTGAACAGCGAACGAAGCGCAAGACTCGGGACGAAATGACATTAAATAGGTGGAATTCGTTGCAGGACTGCTTAACTGATCCTCACACACCACTTGCCGGTTGAGCGCCTCCTGTCATTCTCACAATGAAAAGTATAAAAACAGCGTTGGTTTTGTGAAAGATAGTGAATGACAGGGTTCACTCCTGTTTAACTGTTGCCTACAATTTTTGTAGAAGAGATAACAACTCCTCTAATTCTGGAAGTTTTTCTGTAGCAACACGCAACGATCCTTCCCGACAGTCTGCCTCCATGGTTCCAGTCAGGTCCCGGAGGCTTTTCAAACCAAGACTCGCAGCAGCGCCCTTGATAGAATGAGCACTGCCCATACTCATAACAGCGTCACCCTTGCTGATACCCTGTTTCAGGTTTGCCAGATCAGTGGTAGACGACTCTTTAAATATATCTATTAATTCCTGTAAAAGTTCTTCATCCTCAGCAGCTTGTTCCAAAGCAAATTCCCTGTCCCATTTTAAATCATTCATGTACTGGCTCCTTCAAAATAGCAACAGCTAGGAACTCCTTTTAATACTGAGCAGCGGCTGTTTTTTGTTTATATAAAATGCTATCATATTTTGATTATTTTTTAAAATCTGAATAGTGGTCTCGTGTGGAAGAAAAAACCTCATTTGTTTTTGTTATATTTTTCCAAGACTTGAAAAATTGCTTTAGCGACCACCACTCCATTCCGACGTATCTGAACATTGTCATGTACAATTTCCAGTATGGTTGATCCTTTGCCACCTGGTACAGGTCCTCCATCAAGCACATAATCAACCTCATTCCCCCACAAATCCTTAAGTTGGGCTGCACTTTCAAGAGGTGGTTTGCCACTTTCGTTGGCACTGGTCGCAGTGAGTGCCCCACCCCAGAGAGAACAGAGCATTTGGGCAACAGGATGCGATGAGATTCGAATTGCCAAGGTATCTCCACCTCCACGCAGTAATAAAGAGGTGTTTGATTGAGCAGGAAAAATCAGAGTAAGCGGCCCTGGCCAAAAGCTCTCTGTGAGAGACTGATAAAGGGGAGGGAAAAAACGTATATAAGAGGCCAGAACAGCCTTATTCGGAACAAGTAGCGAAAGCGGTTTACGACGATCTCTTTTTTTGAGAGTGTAAAGAGCGGAAATGGCCTGGTCGTTCCAAGGATCTACAGCCAGGCCATAAAATGTTTCTGTCGGATAAGCGACAATCCCGCCTTTTTTAAGCGTTTCCAAAGCTATCTGGTACTGTTCTAAAGAAGGCTGCATGAAGCTCTCATTTTTAGCAGCTAATCTTTCTTGCTTTTGCGTTAACCTCTTCGACCATCGCGGCTCTGAATTCCACTAATTGCTCGGCAAGTCTCTTATCTTCCAAGGCAAGAATTCGGGTAGCAAGAACGGCTGCATTTTTGGCCCCGGGCTTACCGATACCCATGGTGGCAACAGGAACACCGGGAGGCATTTGAACCGTGGCCAGCAAAGCATCCATTCCCTGAAGAGGAGATGCATCAAGGGGGACACCAATGACAGGCAGATCTGTGTGAGCAGCAAGCACCCCTGCCAGATGAGCTGCCATCCCTGCTCCGGCAATGATCATTTTCAGGCCTCGTTTCTTGGCAGTAACGGCATACTGAGCAGCACGTTCCGGAGTTCTGTGTGCTGAAGCAACTGTCATCTCATAAAGAATCCCCATGGATTTCAAAAAATCTGCGGCAGCCTGCATGACCGGCAAATCAGAATCACTTCCCATGACAATCCCTACGACCGCTTGAGCATCAGGTGATTGCATTCTCTTCAAAGCTTTTGAACCTATATCTGTGCGATGGAAAGATCCTGTCCAGGAAATCAAATCAACAGCCTTATACGCCTGAGCTATGGCTTTTTTTAGATCTTTACCCACAGCAGTGACTCCCAACACCCTGCCTCCGGCAGAGGATATCCTTCTATTTTTGATCTGGGTGCCAGCATGAAAAACCTCAACACCATCAACCCGTGCAGCTTTACTCAACCCACTGATACTTTTGCCACTTTCATAATTGCCAGGATAACCACCTGATGCCATTACCACGCAAACGGTTGGTCGCGGATCAATATTCATATCCACCTGGTCAAGCCTGTTATCAATGACCGCCTCAAAAATATCAACCACATCACTTTTCAAACGCATCAGAAGTGGCTGTGCTTCAGGATCTCCAAAACGACAATTAAATTCCAGGACATTAATCATATCACCATCGATCATCAAACCAGCATACAGCATACCTTTGTAAGGACGCCCTTCTGCAGCCATACCCTGTACCGTAGGCAACATGATTTCCTTCATGACATAATCAGCAATCTCTTCTGTCACTACAGGTGCTGGAGAATAGGCCCCCATGCCACCGGTGTTTGGTCCTTTATCACCATTGTAGGCGGCCTTGTGGTCTTGAGAAGTCGGAAGCGGAAGAATCGTTTTTCCATCTGTGAAGGCGATAAAAGAGGCCTCTTCTCCTTTCAGACACTCTTCAATAATAACCTTGCTTCCTGCATCACCAAATGCCTTCTCCTGCATAATCAGATCAACGGCATCTTTTGCTTCTTTTACCGTAGAAGCAACAATGACCCCTTTACCGGCAGCCAGTCCATCTGCTTTGACAACGAGGGGTGCACCACATTTATCAATATACCTCTTGGCCTTTTTTCTTTCCTTGAAAACTTTGAAACGAGCAGTGGGAATATTGTATTTCTCAAGAAATTCTTTGGTAAAAACCTTACTCCCTTCAAGTATAGCACCTTCCTGTGACGGACCGAAAATTCGTAAGCCTTCACTCTCGAAGCGATTGACTATGCCCGCAGTAAGGGATGACTCAGGACCAACAACGGTCAAATCAATCTTTTCATTTTTTGCAAAAGTCACAAGAGCTTCAATATCTGTGACATTTATATCAACGCATTGGGCCAGTTTTTTGATACCTGCATTTCCCGGCGCACAATAAACCTTTTTAACTCGAGTACTTTGGTGAATCTTCCAGACAAGGGCATGTTCACGACCACCTGAACCGACAACCAGAACTTTCATAACTCTACTCCTGATAATTATTGAAGGATTTTCCCAGGCTATGCGAAAAACGATGAAGGAACATCCTATCCACAAAAATCCCCCAAGGCTTTGCACATGGTTACGGGAAGTTGCCTGACAACCTAAACAAAATAAATTACATTTTAGCAAGACTAATCATTGACAATTCAGACAGGATGAATAAAATGAATGAATAACCATTCATATTTTCTTTTCCTTTTTTCACCATTGTCTAATGACTTTGGGACACTAACTTCAAATGAAAGCTGCAAACAAACATTCAAAAATAATCCATGCGGCAACAAAAGTCTTCGCTAAAAAAGGCTTTTTCAACGCCAGGATATCCGATATCGCCAAAGAAGCCAAGGTAGCAGACGGTACAATCTACCTCTACTTTAATAATAAATTTGACATCCTCATTTCAGTCTTTGAGGAAGAGATCGGTAACCTGATCGAACAGGTCAAAAACCTTCTTGCTGACGAAGACGATCCACGAAAGATGCTTGAGATCTTTGCAACCAAGCATTTAACCGTAATGAAAAAAAATAAAAACCTGGCAGAAGTCATTCAAATTGAACTCAGACAAAGCGCCAAACTCATCAAAGAGTATCGAAACAATAAATTCAGTGAATATGTGAATATTATTTCAACAATCATCAAGATAGGACAGGAACAGAATATCTATCGATCCACCATCCGTCCAGGTATTGCAAAACGAGCTTTTTTTGGTGCACTTGATGAGATTTCCAGAGTCTGGACACTTTCTCTTGAAACAGAATATACGGTGGAGGAAACCATTAACCAGGTACTGGAGATCTTCCTCTCAGGTATGCTGGTGGTGCCGGACAGTTCTTCGCAAGCCAACTGATAGGAACCACACTCTTACTGCCTGTAACTGTCCTGTTCCTACCAAAAGGAGAGGACGTTACAATCCCCTCCTTTTTTTCCATGTAGACTCAACTGAACTTGGACGAGGAAATTGCGATAACCTCAAACTCTCTTGTGCCCCCAGGTGTCTTTGCCAAGACATCATCACCAACTTCTTTTCCCAGCATACTTCTTCCCAAAGGAGAAAGTACTGAAATCGATCCTCTCTTGACATCAGACTCCTCAGGCCCAAGTAGCTGATAACTTACTTCTTCATCACTATCCATATCAAGAAGGATAACAACTGTACCAAATACGGCTCGTTTGCAATCCACTTTTGCGCAATCAATTACCTCTGCCCTTCCCAACTTGTCCTTTAACTCACGAATACGCCCCTCAATATGCCCTTGACGCTCTTTTGCCGCATGGTATTCAGCATTTTCTTTTAAATCGCCATGTTCTCGGGCTATTTCAATGGCCTTGACAACCACATGCCTATCCACATGTTCAAGTTGACTCAGTTCTTCCTTAAGACTCTTATGTCCAGTTTTTGACATTGGTATACGCACTACCATTAACTTCCTCCATATAAAAACAAAATCCTGTGGAGTGATTCTTTAACTGAGTCACCACACAGGAATCAAATTTCACCAGCGATAGATCATAGACAACCAAAAATTCTGTTCTCTTTGCTGATCTCCTTGAATTAAAGCAAAAGTACTATCTAATAGAAAATGGCGACTTATTTCAAGAAAAATCTTGGCTTTTACTTGATGGTTATCATATCCACCAAATTCATAACCAAATGAATACTCAAGAGAATAATAACTTGGTGCACCACGGCCAAGAATATTTTCTGCAAGTTGGTGTTCAAAAGATACTGTAAAGAGGTGCTGCCAATATTCTTTTGGACTCCAGTAAGGATGATCACCAGGAGTAAACCCATCCTCATAAGAATAATCCCTGCCAAGATTCCCATCTGAGTTATGGGAAAATTCATAGCCATATCTCAGTTGCAACAGGGTTGGTTCACTATGCAGGATATATGAAGTCCAGAGATCATATCTGTTTTGATGGTTTCCATCTGAGTATTCTGTAAACAGATATCCACCACCTCCGAACAGGCGGGGCAGAAAATCCAGGGTTAGTCCTGCCTCATATTCTTTTTTATTGATCTGTGCCCTGAGGGATTGAACTGTATCGTCAACGACATCCTGGGAGACACCAAAGTAACCCAGAACCATATCTCCGACACGTCCTTTCACCTGCATACTATATAAAGCAGTGGTTCCGAGTTGCTCATCTGCCCTGTCGGCACCTACGCCTAGTAAGAAATCAAGATCATACAAGGGACTCCATTCCATCCTGGCTTGAAGGCGATTCCGCCCGAGGTCCTGATCAGTATCATCAGAATCACTATAAACACGCCGCCAATCCAACAGGACCTCATGGTGAAGTGAAGGCATAAACCAACCTTGAATTCCTCCACTTATCTGCCTGTTGTCGTAATATCCTTCCCGACCGCTTTTATCCATAAAGGAGGACAAAAGTGTAGTCGTGGGTTTTCTTTTCATAGCATTACGCTGAAGGGCCTCATCAAGGTCAGGATATCCAGGACTTTGCTCTTTTAAAATTTCGTAGAGAGCAGCCTCTTTACCAAGAAATCCCAATCGACTGTATATCCCTGCCAGATCAAAAAGACTTTCTGTTGAGAACTCATCTTGCAGAAGATTCTGATACTCTTTCATCGCCTGGTAATAGTTTCCGTCACGCATTGCCTTACGTACAGACAATTCCCTTGTTACTGCCTGTTGCCAGCGGTAAGAAGTGTATAATTCTGCGGCAATGGCAACCACCTTTTTTTTCAGATTCTCTCGGATAAACTCAGGACTCATAACCACTGTCAGCCTGTCAGGCTCTGCCGGAGTGGTGAAAGTAACTACATTCCAAAATGTTTGCTTTGGTGGAGGAAGAGTTAACTCAACATCTTTCCGAATTATCTTTTCTGTAAATTGCTGATCAACAGGAGGTTTGAGAAGAGACTCATAAATCAAAAGAGAATCGTCCCATCTTCGGACTGCCCAGAATGTTCGGGCCAGGAGCAACTGTTTCCATATCGGCATAGATTCGACAGTTGGTGGAATAACGTACTCACCAAGTAGCACATCTCCCTTTTTCTGAAGCTTCCATTCTGGAGCAAGTTCTTCAATCAACTGATTGAATTTTGCGAGTTGAAACTGAATTTCAAGAATATTCTTTTGAAAGAGTCTTTCATCAGGAAATTCTCGGCCCATCTCTCTGTAAAGTGCCAGGGCAGCAAAATTTTCACCAGTCTCAACAAATAACTGTGCCTGGAGCAATCTTCCTCGCAGAGAATTCGGTACATCCTCCAGGTATTTGGTGACAAGAAAAAGTGCGGTTTCATAATCACCATATTTTTTCAAAAGAAGAGCAGTATCCATTAGGCGGAAATCTATTTTTCCGCCAGCCTTCTGAAGAAAATCAAGAAATAGATTATTGGAATCACCTTTTAAGATTTTACAAGTAATAGCCTGCTGCAAGACTTGAATTATAAAGTCATCAGAAGACAGTGAACCTAATGCTGAAAGGATGATTCTGCCCTTTTGGTATTCACCATTTTTGTAATAGAGTTCAGCCAGTTTTACTTTCAGATCCGACCATTGTGTTTTTTTCTCATTACACAATGGTTCAGAATGCTCAAGAAAATCCTCTGTCATCTCTATGGCTACTTCAATTTGACCGGATTCATGCAGGATATTGATTTTCTCATTGAAAAGAAGCAGCGTGTCATCGACACATTCTTTTTGAGACGTATCACTATGTAAGGCAAGAAACTCATACCATTTCCAAGCCCTATCCCAGTCTCTCTCCTGCAAAGCCGTTTGTATTAATTGAGTGACAAGAGACTGTTCACCACCATCACGGACGAGAGAAACCATCAACTGCTGTTCAGCTTCAAAGGTTTTTTCTTCAAGTTGGAGGGTGTTCACAATATTTGCATCAATATCTTGTGCTAAAACAGGGTCTAAGTGACCATGTTCAAGAAGTTTTTGATAAAATAATCGTGCCGTTGAAGTTAAGCCATTGCTGACAAGGGCCTTTCCGTAAAGAAGACGTCCCTCAATCACCTCTTCCTTGTTGGTGGAATGTTTGGGAAGTAATTGATAAAAATAGTCAAGCTCTCCAATCAAACCAAGATCACCTGCAATGTTGAGACATTTTAAAAGAGCAAAGTAATCCTGACTATTTTCTTGAAAATATAATTTATAGTACGTCAAGGCCTGGAGTCGATTCTTCTTTTCCTCCTCGATTCGCGCACGAAGGAAAAAGTAATCTTTTCCTGAACGCTCTTCTTCTTTTAATGAATTAAGAACCCCATCACAGGCTGTCAGATTCCCATTGGCAAAATAGAGTTGTGCAAGTTTAAATGATACCTCTTGATCATCAGGATCATGCGTATGAATGATCTCCAAAACTTCAAGGAGCTCTTTCTCTTTCCCCATTTCTTCAAGTTGTTCAGCCATTGACGAATAAATAGCCAGGCGATTGGGGGCGATACGGGCCAGGTCACGCCAAAGCGGCCAGGCCCCTTCATTCTCCACGATAACCAACAGATCATTGGCAAGGACCGCTTGGATTCGTTCAATCTCAGCCTCCACTTCTCTATTGCGAGGATTCTTTTTTCTATACTCTTCATAAAAATATAACGCCTTATCAGGCCGACTTTCCTGATAAAGATAAATGCGACCAATCTTGAGAAGAAGCTCAGAGTTGCTCTCTTTGTGAGCTAGGCGTACCAGGAGATGGGGAAGTGCAGAACGCTCCTGATTATGAGTGAGATAATACTCAGATATTTTTTTATGAAAAGGAAGGTAATAAGAATAACTATCCAGATAACCGCGCCAACAACGGACAGCCATTTCCAGATCACCTGATTGTTCAAATAAAGGAGCTGCAGCAAGAAAATCCGGATCTTCCCCCCCCAATTCATTAAGAAGAATTCGATAAAAATCCTGTGCTTTTTTAATATAACCAAGAACCAGGCTGTACTGAGCCAATTGACGGACAATTACTTCTTCATGAGGAACACGCAAATAGAGCTGCTCCATTAATGGATAGACTAACTCCTTATGCTCAAGTTTCTGCATGGCAAAAACCAATCCCTTCAAGGCCTCTATGGAATAAGGCCCTGATGGAGTCAAGCTATATACTTGACCAAAATAGGTCGAGGCCTGCTCATAGCGTTGCTGTCGTAATGCTACCCGTCCGGCATAGAGTTGATATTGAGATGATTCCGAATCTATCTCCAACAATTTGTGCACAACAATGGTGGCTTCTGTCCATTGATCCAAGCTCATCAGGACCAATACATATTCTCGGAGTGCCTCTTCAATTTTTGGTTTTTTCTGAAGAAGCATCCGATAACTTCCAGCCGCCTCTTCGAGGTGCCCCCCCCGAACAGATTCCCGCGCCTTATCCCAGAGCTGCATCCATGTGGGTTGCCCTTGTACACTTTTTACTACAAGGCCATGACTGGGAGTAATGTCTAAGGGCTCAGCAGTGTTATTTTTAGCAAAAAGGAGTGAAGGAAAAAGGAACAGAATCAGTAGGATACGACAAAGTGTCCTCCGCAAGACACCATTGCCGTTGGTTTGAGTCATGGAACCTGAAGCATTGAGGTGCATGAACTGCAGCATCAGAAAGTAACACTACCTGTGGACTGGTTATCAGCGCTCATAGAATGCGACTATTTTTTCTACAACGTATTCCTGCATAGCCGGGGTGAGTTCAGGATAAATCGGCAAGGCAAGAGTAGACTGAGCAGCCAGCTCTGCATTCGGTAGAGCCTCCTTGTCCAACAATCCTCGCAAACACTCCTGTTCATGCAAAGCTACAGGATAATAAATCTCGCACCCAATGTCATGGGACCGCAACCAATCAATTAATGCATCCCGATCTTGGACACGAATAACATACTGGTTGTATATGTGATAATTTTTGTTTCCTCCAGCCTCATTTGCCTTATTCAAATAAACAGCCGTTGGTACACCAACACGTTTATCCTGGACAAGAGCAGTTTGAGCAAACAACTCATTATAATGAGATGCATTTTTTCTCCTGTCACCGTGCCACTGTTCAAGGTGTTTAAGTTTAATGCGGAGGACAGTTGCCTGGATGGGATCAAGGCGGAAATTGCCCCCTATCCTGGAATGATAATATTTAGGTTCTGCACCATGATTACGAAGCATACGCAACAAATCCGCAAAAGCGGAATCATTAGTGACTACCATTCCTCCATCACCGATACCTCCAAGATTCTTACTTGGAAAAAAAGAAAAGCAGCCAGCCAAGCCCATGGCACCACTCTTCACCCATTCTCCACTGGATACATCAGGATACTCAGCACCAATGGCCTGGGCAGCATCTTCGATCACAGGAATACCATATTCTGCTGCAAGAGTGAGGATTGCTCCCATATCAGCGCACTGTCCATATAGATGTACAGGAAGAATTGCCTTTATGGACTTTTCTTTGTCCCCGGCAAGGATTTCCTGCATTGCCTGAGGATCAATATTATATGAAATGGGATCAATATCAGCAAAAACAGGAGTAGCACCACATCGCAAAACAACTCCCATTGTTGCAAAAAAACTGTAAGGAGTCGTGAGAACTCTGTCACCAGGTCCTACCCCCAAAGCCATCAAAGACACAAGAAGGGCATCGGTGCCGCTGGAAACGCCTACACCATATTTTGCGCCACAATAAGATGCCACCTCCTCTTCGAGAGCAACAACTTCCGGACCTTGGATATAAGTAGTTGAATCAATAACATTTGTCACTGCAGTGACGATTTCTTCTCTCATAGACTGCAGTTGAATACCTAAATCTAACAATGGAACTTTCATAATATATTTTACTCGCTCAGGGTAATTAAGGAGTTGGGGAAACCTGATTTTAAAAAAACGATATAGTGGTCTAACTTTATCAGCCACCCTTTCGAATCATTCGTTTACCGTCAAAGAAATCCGTTATATCAGGCATCTCTACTTCGAGATACTTTTTCATTTTCTTCAAAAGATTAACTTCTATCTGACGAACTCGTTCACGGGAGATACCAAAACGATCGGCAATTGTCTGCAGAGTAAGCGGTTCATCAGTGAGTAATCGTTCCTCTAAAATCATTGTTTCCTTGTCATTCAGTTTCTCTTTAAGGATGGCAAGCAGTTCTGCCAGCCGATTCTTCATTTCATCTCCGGCGACAACATCCTCAATGGCGGGTCCGTTAGTGGGAATGAAGTTTTTTTGTTCATCCTCAGAATCCGATCGGACAGGACTTTCCAATGAAACATCCCAACTGTCCATCCGCTGACTCATCTCAATAACTTCAGTTTCTTTGACATTAAGCCTTTCTGCAAGAAGCTTCACTTCCGGTTTAAACCCTTGCGACTCAAGCAACCTTTTTTCTTTATTCAGAGAAAAAAACAGCTTTCGTTGTGCCTGAGTCGTACCTATTTTGACCATGCGCCAATTATCCATTATAAACTTGAGGATATAGGCTCGTATCCAATAGGCTGCATAGTAAGAAAATTTTACACCACGATAGGGATCAAATTTTTTGGTGGCCTGAACTAACCCGACATTACCTTCCTGTATCAGGTCCATAAAATTCTGCATCCAGTATTTCTGGAAATCCATGGCCACCTTGACCACTAGACGCAGGTTTGCTGAAACCAATCTGTAGGCGGCATCCTGGTCACCATTTTCACGAAATTGAATGGAGAGCTCATCAGTTTCTTCACGACTGAGTAGTTCATACTGACTAATTTCCTGAAGATAGCGATGTAATGCAGGATTACTCAGCGTGGGAAGATTGTTATCCTCAGGCAAAGCGACCAGAGGGTGTAACTGAGGCTCTGTAGGCTTACCTGGTTCTTTCTTTTGTAACTGAGGCTCAGTAGGCTTGCCTGATTCTTTTTTTTGTAACTGAGGCTCAGTAGGCTTGCCTGATTCTTTCTTTTTATGGGAGCTCATATCCTCCATCTCTTAATAAGCACAACGCAGTTCATCATCATTAGATTCCACTCAAAACCAGTGAAAATCAAAGATCTACTCTCATCAGACTCTGAAAAAAGTTAATTCCGTCAGACACCATACAGGACAGATTTATTAAACAGTAATATAATAGTAGAATGGAACTTTATATTATTACCCCTGTTCCTGGAAAAGGCAATCAGAATATCCAAAGATGCCAGAATAACCAAGGATAAAACTTGTTTTTTTTATTAAATCCCACCATTATGTTATCATAGCGCAAGTTATGAACAAAATTCTATTTTATTGTTTTCTTTTTTATGCTAGAAGGCATAACTTTTCCTTATTTTACTCTGCTGACAAAGAAATACCTCAGAACCCTGCACACAAATAACGATTCACTATGAAAAAAATACGTAACTTTTCAATTATCGCTCACATAGATCATGGCAAATCTACCCTGGCAGATCGAATGATTCAATTATGTCAACAGGTGAGCGATCGCGATTTTCATGACCAGTTGCTGGATAACATGGACATCGAACGAGAACGCGGAATCACAATTAAAAGTCAAACCATCTGCCTCCCCTATGTTGCCGAAGATGGCGAAAAATACAGTCTTAATCTTGTAGACACGCCTGGTCATGTTGATTTTAGCTACGAAGTTTCCAGGGCACTCAGTTCCTGTGAAGGTGCCCTGCTTTTAGTAGATGCTGCACAAGGTGTTGAGGCCCAGACTCTGGCCAACCTCTATCTTGCCATGGAAAATGACCTTGAAATCATACCAGTAGTAAATAAAATTGATCTTCCTTCTGCCGAACCGGAAAAAGTAGCCAACCAAATAGAAGAAGATCTTGGCCTGGATGGTGAACTCATTCAACTCTGCTCGGCAAAAACCGGAGATGGAGTAAAAGATATCCTGGAAGCAATTGTTAAACATGTCCCTCCCCCGGAAGGAGATCCGACTGCTCCTCTCCAGGCCCTTATATTTGATGCAAACTATGACCCTTTCCGAGGAACCATCATCTCCTGCAGAATCTTTAACGGCATGGTCAAGCCTAATGACATCATCTACTTCATGTCCAACAAAGCAGAGTACCGAGTGGAAGAAGTGGGTGTCTTCAGAATAACCAAAGAACCCGCCAAATCTTTGAGTGCCGGCCAAGTCGGTTATATTCTCGCCGGTGTGAAAAACATTAGCGACACCCGCCCCGGTGACACCATCACCCTGAAAGAAAATCCATGCACCGAATCTCTGGATGGATTCCAAGAAGTGCTGCAGGTAGTTTTTTCATCTATCTATCCCATATCTACAGATGAATACGAAGACCTGGCAACGGCACTGGAAAAACTGCAACTGAACGATGCCGCCCTCACCTTCCAAAAAGATTCTTCTGCCGCCTTGGGTTTTGGTTTCCGCTGTGGATTTCTAGGACTGCTTCACCTTGAGGTAGTTCAGGAGAGGCTTGAACGTGAGTTTGATATCTCACTGATCTTGACGGTTCCTACAGTTAAATACATTTTTTACCTAAAAGACCAAAGAATACTTGAAGTGGACAATCCTACCTACTTTCCAGATCCAATGCAAATTGACCGCGTTGAAGAACCCTTTATCAAAGCCACCATACTTATCCCCGAAAGGTATATGGGAGCAGTTATGACACTTTGTATGGAACGACGTGGCGAAAACACCAATTATCATTACCCAATGCCGGGTAGAATTGAGTTTAGTTGTGAGTTGCCTCTGGCCGAAGTGATTTATGATTTTTACGACAAACTCAAATCGGTGACCCAGGGATATGGCTCTTTTGATTACGAACTTTACGACTATCGAAAAAGTGACTTGGTGAAACTGGATATCCTTGTCAACGGAGAAGTAGTCGATGCCCTCTCTCAACTGGCACACCGTAACAAATCCAGAGCTAGAGGACTTCACGCCTGCGAAAGGTTGAAAGAAGAGATTCCAAGACAGATGTTTAAAATTGCCATCCAGGCAGCCATTGGCGGTACCGTTGTAGCACGAACAAACATTTCAGCCCTGCGCAAAGACGTAACCGCTAAATGTTATGGTGGTGACATCAGCAGGAAACGTAAACTTCTCGAAAAGCAGAAAGCAGGCAAGAAACGGATGAAAACTGTTGGGAATGTTGATATCCCACAGCAAGCCTTTTTGGCTGTTTTAAAATCCGAACAGTAAAAAACCGGGCCCAGAGGACCCGGCCTTGATTGCCCCTTAAAGGGGCAATTTCACTGTTACCCATTGACACTTGACACTCGCTGAGCACCACAGAAGATGCCGAAAAAGGAGTTTGAACTGTCTGATCGAAGCGAGTTTTCAAACTCACGGCATTTTTGAGGAGCACCAGGAAGTCCGAAGGACCGAGTGACACGGGGGCCATTTCTTTTGCTTCGTTTTCTTTTACCCACGGGCATAAAGGGCATGCAAAGAAAATGAAGAAGTACATATAGTATAAAAATGGCTGAGCCAATTTGCTCTGACCTGGCCTAAAAGACCATGTTTTTCATTTTAAAATAAAAAAAGGGGTTCATGATCGTTTCGACCATGAACCCCTTGACGACTTTCTACCGAACTGTAAAACAATTCTTATTTTTTGGCGCAGCCGGTGAAATTTGGGCACTGCTTACCATTGAGAACATTCACACCTTTCTGAATCATAATGCTTAATATTTCTTCTTTGCTGAATTGCGAATCTTTCTGTTTACTCACATAAACAAGACAGTCTCTGCATATATTGAATGAAAAACTATCGACTTCCTGAATAATCTCCCAGCAAAGCTTTGACGAACTTTCTTTTGCCGGACATTTCTCGGAATTATTACACTTCATGATTTCCCAGCATGGCCAATCGGAGCGAAGTGACATACATAGCCTCCCTTTCATGGATCCGTTGTAACAGATGACAAACGTTGACAAAACGCCAGTCGCAGTCCACACATATAGGTGTAATCACCTATGAAAAACAAAACTAATCTATTTTAGCAAAAGACGCAAGAGCTCTCTCTAACTCTTCTTTTCCCTGACCGCTTTTTGCAGAAAAAAGTATCCTCTGCCTGGAATCGATGGTGTGTCCGGCATCAAGAGCAGCTGCATGTCTTTGCCTTGCATTGCCGGATAATTTATCCACTTTCGTATACACCGGCAGACAAGGAACACCCTGTTGTTTCAACCAGGAAATCAGTTGACTGTCCTGAGGTTTAGCTCCGTGACGTATATCCATAATCACAACCACACAGCAGAGGGTGGAGCGTGTTTCAAGATAACTGGTAATGAGGGATTGCCAGCTATCCTGCATCCCCTTTGAAACTCTGGCAAAACCATACCCTGGAAGATCTACAAGATACACGGAGTCCTCAATTTCAAAATAATTGAGTCCTTGCGTTTTACCTGGTCGCCCACTTACTTTCACCAGAGCTTTTCTGCCAACCAGAACATTAATCAGAGAAGACTTACCGACATTGGATCTGCCGGCAAAGGCTATCTCGGGGAGCGTGGGGGGGGGCAATTGGGACAGTTTATGAACACTGAGCAAAAAATTGACATCTATGAATTTCATATAACCTTGCTGAGTTGATATTCAATGATTCCTTCGGCGCCACCCTTCTTTAAAGCGGGAATCAAGTCTCTTACCACGTCCTCAGAAACCACGGTCTCCACAGAAAACCAGTCTGTGTGATAAAGGTTGGCAACAGTCGGGGCATTGAGACTGGGTAAGAGCTCAATAACTTGATCTAGCTTTTCCTGAGAGACATTCATCTTAAGACCGACAATCCTGTCGGCGTTGAGAGACCCCTGAAGCAGCATAGCAATATTTTCTATTTTTTCCCTTTTCCAGGGATCATTCCAAGCATCCTTATTGGCTATAAACTGGGTATTGGATTCCATCAATTCATGAATAACACGTAGGCCGTGTGCCCTGATGGTACTCTCTGTCTCAGTGACTTCAACAATAGCATCTGCAAGCCCGGATACCACCTTTGCCTCTGTAGCACCCCAGGAAAATTCAATTTCCACGTTAATATTTTTTTCGGCGAAAAAACGCTTGCTCACATTAATAAGTTCGGTGGAAATTTTTTTTCCTTCCAGGTCTTCAATACATGTTATATCCGAATCACCTTTTACAGCGATTACCCAGCGAGTCGGCTTCCTGCTGACCTTCGAGTAGATGAGATCACTGACAATAACCGCCTCCGATTGATTTTCCATTGTCCAATCTTTTCCAGTAATACCCGCATCAAGCATACCGCTTTCAACATAGCGAGACATTTCCTGAGGACGGCAGATTGAACAGGCAAGTTCAGGGTCATCAATCTCAGGGAAGTAGTTACGTGACTTTGGTTTAATGAGCCACCCGGCTTTTTCAAAAAGTTCTATAGTGGCTTTTTCCAGGCTTCCCTTGGGAAGACCAAGTTTCAGCTGCTTCATGTTGTTCTCCATATCTTTAACCTTTGAGGATATTATGTCCTTTATTTATTTCCATAGACGACAGCCGGATCAAAAATTTTTTCACCGGTTGTCTGTAATTCACCATTCTCAACACGACGGAAAAAACAAGAGCGATATCCCTTATGACAGGCAGCTCCTCCTAACTGTTCCACTTTAAAAACCACTGTATCCTGATCACAATCAACAAAAATATCACGAATAAGCTGGACATGTCCTGAGGACTCACCCTTGAGCCATAGTTTTTGTCTCGATCTGCTCCAGAAGTGAGCCTTGCCTGTTTCCAAGGTTTTAAACCAGGATTCTTGATTGATGTAGGCCAGCATTAAAACTTCTCCGCTTGCAGCGTCCTGAACAATGGCTGGGAGTAATCCTGCCTTGTTTTTTGCAAAATCTAACTCTATCATAACTCTCTTACCTTTTAAGCCTTTCTTGTAATCCTTTTCCGTTTTACTGCGAACCAGCTCCCTTTTCCGTTCTTTTTCCAGAAAATTGATCATACAAGAGGTTCTGCTTGTACAATAATCATCAGGATGACGGCATTCCGCATCCTCGGCTTCCATGGACTCTTTGTACTTTTCACAAGTAATTTTCATAATTCATTGCCGTTAAACAACCTGGAAAAGATATTGAAACAAAGTTCTTCACAAAACATTATTTTTTCATGGAAGTTGAGCTGAAAACAGGATCTGATCAAATCATTATATTTTTATAATGAAACAGGCCAATGTATGCCTGTATCAATCATTTGTCAAGAAACAGCTTTTCCTGTTCACAAGTAAAAAGAATTTAGCTGCCGACAGATACCTTCCAGCAAAAGATTGCCAAAGGTATCCTAATAGGATAAATATGGTACTTTCGTTTGAGTTATTTTATTGACTACTTTTATTACACTCTTCAACAGGGAGCATTGTCCTTTTTATGAAACAAGTAGAAAAACAAGATACCGTTACCGTCACCTCGGTCGGAACGCTTGATAATGGAGCAGTCTTCGAAACCATAACTGAATCTGAGCCGAGAGTTATTAAAATTGGTGAAGAAGATACTCCCAAGCCAATTCAGCGAACTATCATAGGTATGCAGGTAGGAGAAATGCGCAAAGTAAGGCTAGAACCCGAAGAAGGCTTTGGTATCCGGCGCAATGATCTCCTGCAAACTATCCCAAAGAATCAGTTCTCCGATAAAATTGAGGCAAAGGTCGGCCTGCTTATTTCTATGAACGTGGAACAAGATGGTGTGAACCACCAGGTACCTGCGACCATAGTTGAACTCAAAGACGATTCAATCATCATCGACTACAATCACCCCCTTGCCGGACATCCACTCAACTATGAACTAACTGTTATCGATATCACAAAAGAATGATTTTACTCCCTTGGCGTATCTCTTGATCCTGCCTGACGTGAGTCTGCATCAAGCCGTAGCATGTTGTTTTTCTTGTACCACTAAGTGCCATTTCAATATGTTACGGCAGATGCCAACGCTACCATCTTGTTATAAAAAATCAAATTCAGCTTGTTTTATCTTTTTATACCACCTTTCCCGCCCCTCCTTCGCTTAACTTTGCTTTTCCACTCTTCTCTTTTTTTTATAAAATTCACTGTACATTCAAGATACCGACATATACAATAACAGTACTAACAGACGGAACATACTGTATTCGCTTGGTATTTGGGGCATCCAAACAAGCATCCCAACAACTTCCCAATATCTTTCTTATGGAAGGAGCTCTCTTATGCAAATTGAAGACGACGAAATACTACAGGGTTTCATAGAAGAATCACTTGAGCATCTCGCCGATATAGAAACCGATCTTCTTCAAATAGAAGAAGCAGGCAGTGATATCGATGAAGATCTGGTAAACAAAGTTTTTCGGGCAGCCCACTCCATCAAAGGTGGTGCCGGATTCATGGGATTGACTGTTATTCAGGATCTATCCCATGTCATGGAAAATGTCTTGGGACAGATCCGTAGTAGAAAACTTATTCCCAATCCAGAAATCATCAATGTCCTGCTTCAGGGTTCGGACAAGCTCCAGACCATGATAGAGGATGTCCAGAACAGTAATGATTATGACATCCAGGAACACCTGGTCCCCTTAAATGAAATTGCTGAAGGGAATGCTCCCCAGGCCGCCGTTGAGGCTACTCCCACTGAAGATATTTATGAAGCTTCTCAGGAACCAACCGAAGAAACAGCAGCACCTCCTGAAGAACTTTCAGTCTCGGAAACTGCACCGGAGCCACCAGATGTAACCAACTCTACAGAACCCGCGACAACTGCAGAAGTTTCGACGTCCCCTGAAGTTACTGCAACACAAGCTGCCACACCTCCTTCCACTAATCCTTCAACTACACCCAACACAAAGAAACAGGAACCGGTCAAGGTAGAGACAAGCATCCGGGTTCATGTCAGTCTACTCGATTCTCTGATGACCCTTGCCGGAGAACTCGTACTCAGCCGTAACCAGTTATTACAGACTATATCTTCAGATGACGTACGAAACGCTGAAGTTGTCGGACAGCGTATTGACTTGATTACCTCTGAACTGCAAGAGGCCATCATGCTCACCCGTATGCAGCCCATTGGCAATGTCTTTAATAAATTCAACAGAGTAGTTAGAGATCTTTCCAAAAAACTCTCTAAAAACATTGACCTTACCATCGTTGGCAAGGACGTTGAACTGGATAAAACCATCATTGAGTTGATTAACGATCCGTTGACTCATCTTGTCCGAAATTCCGTCGATCACGGCATCGAAATGCCTGATGAACGTGCCCGTATAGGAAAATCCTCAAAAGGTATTGTTATCCTCAAGGCCTATCACGAGGCCGGACAGGTTGTCATCGAGATCAGTGATGACGGCAAAGGACTTGATGGAAACATTCTTGGTGCATCCGCCATTAATAAAGGTCTGATTACTGCAGAACAGCTCCAGGTAATGTCCGATCAGGAGAAAGTTAATCTTATTTTCCTGCCAGGTTTTTCCATGGCCAAAGAAGTGACCGATGTTTCAGGTCGCGGCGTAGGCATGGACGTTGTCAAAACAAATCTTGACAAACTCGGAGGACAGGTTGATATCATTTCCGAGCCAGGTCAAGGAACAACCATTTCCATTAAATTGCCGCTGACACTCGCCATCATCCCCTGCCAGATAATTGTGACCGGAGGGGAGCGATATGCCATCCCTCAAGTCAATCTCGAAGAGCTGCTTCGCATTCCAGCCAAACATGTAAAAGAACGCGTTGAACGAGTTGGTACTGCAGAAGTTGTTCGACTTCGTGGAAATCTTCTTCCTCTCATCCGTCTTTCCGATGTCCTTGGTATCGAGAGAACTTATTTTGACATAGAAAATAACGAATATAAAAAGGATAGAAGAGATCGCATATCTGACCGCAGAGGCAAGGAATCCCCAACTTTTGGTAGTGACAATGCTCAAGGGACTGAAGAAAATGATGATGCGGCCGATGGCGAACGTAGTAAATCTGATCGACGCTACGCTGCCTCAAGCGCTTTGAATATTGTTGTCGTCTCCAACGGTGCCTTGAAATATGGTCTGATTGTTGATCGCCTGCAGGACTCTGAAGAAATCGTCATCAAACCACTCGGCAGACATCTTCAGCAATGCAAGGGATATGCCGGTGCAACTATCATGGGAGATGGACGCATAGCTCTTATCCTTGATGTAACGAACCTTGCTCGCATGGCACGCCTCACCTCTCTTGATGGTACAGACAGGGCAACCGAGGTGGCTACGGCCGAAAAAGATAGCGTCAAGTCCCAGAAAGACAAACAGGCTCTCCTTACTTTCAGAAGTTCAGAGGAAGAGCAGTTCGCTGTCCCCCTCAATCAAGTTGAACGTATAGAAAAAATAAAACGGAGCGACATAGAAGAACTTGGTGGAAAAAAAGTCATGCAATATCGAGGTGGCAGTCTTTCATTACTTGCCGTTGATGATGTTGCCATGGTGCAACCGCTTGCAGATAGTGAGAATCTTCTGGTTATTGTCTTTAATATTGCCTCTCAGATTGTCGGACTTCTTGCCATTGGCCCCATTGACGCCATGGAAATTGCAGTTGCCGTTGATGAAGTCACCTTAAAACAAACTGGAATCATGGGGTCCACCATTATTGATGGCCATACCACCATGCTCGTCGATATCTTCGAAGTAGTAGGTTCTTTGTACCCTGAGTGGTTTGAGAATCAGGAAGTCTATGAAGTAGAAGAAGAAGGTGGGACTGTACCCACCATTCTCATTGCTGAAGACTCTAACTTTTTCAGGAATCAGGTAAAATCATACATGACCGAATCAGGGTATGATGTCATTGAAGGAGAAGATGGTGCGATAGCCTGGGAATTACTACAGGAGCATGGCGACGAAATCTCCATTGTAGTTACAGACATTGAAATGCCCAACATGAACGGCTTTGAACTGACGGAAACCATAAGGAAAGATGCTCGCTTTTCTTCCATTCCAATCATCGCCCTGACCACACTTGCCGGAGAAGAGGATGTCGCCAAAGGAAAAGCTGTAGGAGTTGACGAGTATCATATCAAACTTGATAAAGAGAAACTCATGGCTTCGGTCCACCACTACGTTAAGCAACTCCATTAATTTTCAACGAAGAGTTTCAAATTGTTTTTTCATTCGTCCTGAAAAAATAGCTACAAGCTGGCAAAAAAGATATCTCCAAAAAATGGGAGAACCTTAGTGTTGCCATTACCAAACCGATGATTACTGTCTCAGACCTTGCCTTGCACAATGCGAAACCAGGGAGCCAAAGGAGAGGTGAATAATTTTCTGGAGATTATCGCAAAATACGCTCATACTACAACCATGGCTGAAAACATTGCCACTCTAACCGGGAAACATTTCATTCTCTATCTCAAGGTGATGGAGAGGTTAACACCAATGCTAATCGCTTATAGACGTTGACAGACAAACTGACAGAGAAAATTAATAACTACACCATTTCATCCCAGCAGGAATTTCCCCACCAGGAGAAACAACTATGGAAAAAGAAGATCAAGCTGCTAATAAAAATCTTGTCGAACTTGCAACCTTTATGATAGGTGATGCTCTTTGTGGCATGGACATTCTCAAGGTTCAGGAAATCAATAAACTGATAGACATGACAGCTGTACCACAGGCACCAAGTTATGTCCTTGGTATCTTAAATCTACGTGGCCAAATTGTAACAAGTATAGATCTTGGTAAGAAACTTGGTCTTGGAGAAACAGACCTCTCTCTTGACCCAAGAAATATCATCGTCAACTCCCCTGGCGAACACATCGGTTTGCTTGTCAGCAAGATCAGCGATGTGGTAGAAGCCAACAAAGAAAAATTTGAAGCAGCCCCATCAAATATGGGTGGAATCCAGGGAGAATTCTTCACCGGTGTATACAAAACAGAAGATAAACTTATCGGTATCCTGGATGTCGAAAAGGTTTTACGTGTGGAAGAGACAGCTTAATGATAATTGGGAAAAAACTGAGAATTCTTGTTGTAGACGATACTATTGTTTATCGTAAAGCCGTATCCGATATCCTTTCTGAAATTCCAGGCGTAGAAGTTGTTGGCGTTGCCCATAACGGTAAAATTGCCATGGCAAAGATCGCCACCTTGAAACCGGATATGCTCACCCTTGATATCGAAATGCCGGAAATGAATGGGATCGAGGTGCTTGCAGAATTACAGCGCAACCACCCGAACATTGGCGCAGTGATGGTTTCCACACTCACTATGGATGGTGGTGAGATGACCATGAAAGCACTGGAACTCGGAGCCTTTGACTTTATCCTGAAACCACAAAGTAAAAACCCCACTGAAAGTATAAAAATACTGAAGCAGGCGTTAACACCGATTATCAGGGAGTTCAAACTTTCCAGAAACGCATCATCTCTTTTGCGTAACAAGGGTAAATTCAACAAAGGGACAAAGGCTGTTCTTCGTAAAATCAAAAAACCGATGCCACCCAAATCTTTTTCTCCGATTAATGGCAAAACCAGACCAGCAGCCCACCGAGGAAAATCCGAGATTGTCACCATTGGGATATCCACAGGAGGCCCCAATGCACTGACCCAGATGCTCCCCATGTTGCCAGGAAATATCGGTGTTCCCATTCTGATTGTGCAACATATGCCACCAGTATTCACCAAGTCCTTAGCCACAAGCCTTAACAGCAAATGTGCACTGGAAGTAAAAGAAGCTGAAGACAGAGAGATTATTAAAAACAATACAGTATATATTGCACCAGGCGGCAAACAAATGAAACTCGTTGCCAGCGCAGATGGCCTGAACAGACAGATAAAAATCACCAACGACCCACCTGAGAATTCTTGCAGACCTTCTGCAGATTATCTTTTCAGGTCAGTTGGTGATTATTATGTTGGAAGGACCACAGCAGTTATCATGACCGGAATGGGATCTGATGGCACGAAAGGCCTCAATGCTTTAAACCTCAAGGGGGCCATAATCATAGCCCAAAACGAAGAAACCTGCGTGGTTTATGGTATGCCCAAAGCTCCCATTGAGACAGGACTGGCCGATGTCATTGCCCCGTTAAATAAAATAGCTGATGAAATTGTCAAAAGTGTCCGTTAAATAAACTCTTTTACACTCATCACTCTTTTCCTTTAAAGAACTTTTCGTCTGGTAAACATGCTGAAAATCACAGCTGAAGAGCTGAAAGTTATAGCTCAATATATTCATGAGATATGCGGAATATCTCTAGATCAGAGCAAGTCCTATCTCTTTGAAACGAGACTCGGATCTATTGCAGAGGAGCTAGGTTGCAAATCTTATCGTGAACTTTACGATAAGGCCAGACGAGACCCAGCAAAAAAAATCGAAAGACAGATCATTGATGCAATCTCCACCAACGAAACACTTTTCTTTCGAGATACAAGCCCGTTTGACCTCCTCAAACACAAAATTATTCCCGAAATAATAGATGCCCGTACTCCTAACACCCCTCAGCTGAAAACCAACGTCAAGATCTGGAGTTCAGCCTCCTCCACCGGGCAGGAACTTTATTCCATTGCCATGACCCTTCATGAACTCCTGGGTACACAGATTAAAAATTTCAACTTCAAGCTCTTAGGAACTGACATTTCAGATACAGCAGTAAAGCAGGCCAGCTATGGAAAATACAACAAATTTGAAATAGAACGAGGGCTTCCCAGGCAGACACTTCAAAAACATTTCACCCTTTTTGGAGACACCTGGAAAGTCAAAGATGAGCTAAGGGGAATGGTCAATTTTCGTAAATTCAACCTGATGCTTCCCTTTACCGGTCTCGGGAAATTTGACATTATCTTCTGCCGCAATGTTGCAATTTATTTTACTCTGCAAGATCGCAAAAAACTTTTCAATAAAATTGCTGACAGTCTTGCCGATGACGGATACCTCATTATTGGTTCAACCGAATCACTCACAGGTATCTGCTCACGCTTTGTTCCCAAAAGACATCTTCGTGCCATCTTTTACCAGAAAAAATAACAGAGGTCCTGTGATGAACAATCTAACAATACTTGTTGTCGATGATGATCCAGTAATCAAAAGACTTCTTGGACAGCGCCTTGTAAAAGAAGATTACACGGTCTTACTTGCTGAAGATGGGTATAAGGCAGAAAAGATTCTTAAAGAAAATCACGTTGATGTGGTCCTGACAGACCTGATGATGCCTGGAGAAATCAGTGGAATAGAGGTAATTGATATAGCAAAAGATCTTGATCGAAACATTGAGGTAATCTTGATTACCGCACATTCTTCGGTTGATACAGCTGTAGAGGCCATGAAAAAAGGAGCCGCTGACTACCTTGAAAAACCAATCAATTTTACCGAGCTTTTTCTCAGGCTGGAAAAAATTGATACCATGCGTTCTGTACTTCGCAGTGCAGAAGATCTCCGACAGGCAATGGATGTCACTGAGACCAATGCAGCTGAAACTATCCAAAATCTTGAAATTGCTGCGGGAGATCTCCAACAGAAACTGGATGCCATTGAGTCCATTCTGATAGACGATGAGACAGATTCACATAGCCGGGTTACTGAAGCCTTGAACATCCTCCTCAACTGAAGAGTTTTCTTTTGAGAATATGTTTTCAGATCCAGGTTTAAAAAAAATCAATTTGATTATTGCGCAACTATTAGGACGTAACACCTGAAAGTGTCGATAGATACTACTCCACCATCAAAAGGGTTTTCTGCTGATACCCTTTCACCCCTGTAAGAACGGCATCATCAATCAATGTTTCTTCGAGACTTGCCTCAGTCAAATCCGCACCAGACAAATCGGCCTTGTACAAATCAGCTCTGTCCAAATCAGCCTTTCGAAGATCTGCCTCTGAAAGATTCGCTCCTTTGAGATTGGCCCCATCCAGATCAGCTTCTTTAAGATTTGCCCGCCGCAGATTTGCTCCTTCAAGATCAGCCTCCTCAAGATCCTCACCACTGAGATCAGCACCTTCCAGGTTACATCCATAACATTGATTCGTTTCCAGTAAATGCTCTACATTAGTTAGTACCTCAGAATCAGAAGAAGGCAAATTCTCTACAATAGTAGTGTCCATATTTTCCTGTATCACCTCTTCCATTGTATCTTTCTCTGTCAATTTTACAGGAATCGACTCCAGGTCATCTGATAACTGCTTTTCCTGAACCACAGCCTGTTCTACTGCAGCAACAGGGGAATCCACACCATTTTCATCAGAAATATTTTCCTGTTCCGGAAGGGAATCAGCTATTGCTTCACCAGGATCTTTTGTATTTGTTTGAGATTCGTCGTCGATCGCGGCAATAGACATTTCTTTCTTAGAGACAGGCTCCAAAACTGCAACAACTTCAGTCGCGGCATCATCTGTTATATTAGTTTCAATATGTTGATCATTAACGATGGTGGCAGTCGCATCCACCCTGCCCTCACCCTTCTCAATCTTTGAAGTTTGATTTGTCGGCGAAACAGCCGAAGACCTCTCATCTCTGTTCTCTTTCTTTATTGTAACTGCCTCCAGGTCATCTCTACTATCATTAGTGGCAATGCTACTTTTCTCCACATCAGGAGAAGGCATACGAACCTGTTGTATTGAGGGAGCTACTTTAGCTTCAGGGGCAGCTACGCTTTGCTGGGGGACTAATACTTCACTTGATGCTGTCAGGTCTTTTGTGGGACTGTCTTCTGGGCTATTCTCATCAACTTCATTCTTTTCTACTATTTTAATATCCTCGGCAGGCAAGACCGGTGGTATTTCTTCAAAATCACGTCTTGGGCGAATACTCATTTCCTCTGTTTTAGTGGCGATTTTTGGTTTCACCGTGTCTTCCACATAAATCGTTTCTTCAACGTCACTTACCTGCTCCTCAGAATATGGCTTTGTGGTTATCAATTCACCATCAAGGAGGACTCCACTCATATAGGCACCGGCAAATGAGGTTCCCCTGAGATTAGCACCACGAAGATCTGCATCTGCTAAGTCTGCACCACCAAATCCAACTTCTCGTAAATCAGCTCCACGCAAATTTGCTTCTGTGAGATTTGTAAGATTCAGTTTGGCTCGTGATAAATTTGCCCCTTCCAAGTTTGCACCAGAAAGATCCATTCGAATCAGATTAGCGCCACTTAAATCACACTGAGGACAGTTCTTGGTCTGTTGCAAAGTAGTGATATTTCCCTGTACCTCTGTTGACGTAGAAAGCTCTCCACATAAGGCTGAACTCGCTATGATTGATAATGGTAATAGGGCAAACCCGGAAAACAGATATCGCTTTACTCCAAACATGAATTCTCCTGCTGGAAAGTGTGATTTATCAAAGATAGTTTAATCGTAAAATCTTAAACATACCCTATTCTCTAAAACAGAGTCAAGAACGTTACCAGCGAAGAACAAAAAAAAAGGGACGCTGAAGAGCGTCCCTTTTTTGGGCTTTCACTACCCCTGTAAAATGGGTAGTGGAAAATATTTAATACATACTAGTTACTACCTATCCACGAATGGCCATTTCTTTCTAAGTCCTCATTCCTACAAGCCACCTATAATCAATTGATTTGGATGGCTTGAATGAAAAAACTTTTTCCAATTTTGTGGATATAAATAAGACTTTAAGACTTCTCAGCTTCTGAATATTTAAGTTTATGTTGTCTGAGTATATTATCAACAGAGCGCATATTTCCTTTCATATAGAAAATATTCGGTTTTGTATCATCTGCAGGTCGCAATACCCAAACCTTCTCTTCAAGCTGATGAACAAGTTTGTAAACAATATTTTCAGGGTCTGTAAGATTGCCAAAAGTCCTGGCACCTGTCGGACAGGCAGCTGAACAGCCAGTCTGCTTCTTTCCTTTAGATAATCTTTCTTCCCAACAGAAGTCACACTTATCAACTGCACGTCTTGCAGGACTGAAATATCTGGCATCATAGGGACAGGCAAGCATACATGTTTTACACCCAATACACTTCCTGCTTTCCATGCGGACTATGCCTGTAATGGGATCCTTATAGGTTGCCCTTGTTGGACACGCCCTTACACATGGTGCATCATTACAGTGATTACAGAGCACCGGAATAAACTCAACCTGTTTATCGAGTGTACCCGCATACCTTTTGGTTAAAATACGTGTTCTATATCCATAATCAGGCACATGATTTGTGCTTTTACATGCATCAACACATTTTTCACAATCAATACAGAGTGTTTGACGGATAACCATACTGTAGTGTGGATTATATGGATATTTTTTAACAAAATCGACTCCACCACCTGATGCATGGGCAGTACCAACAATAGAGGTCAAAGACAGTATCTTTCCACCTGCATATACACCGGCTACGGCAAGTCCAAGTTTCAAAAACTTTCTTCTTTCCTGAGCGGTAACAGACTCCGTACCCTCATTCTTCAGATTATCAAAATTTATTTTAGGAAATTTCATGTGATAAAATCCTTTCAAATATTCGTTCTATATGAGTGTCTCTTATGCCAGCCTGATTCAAGCCGACAAAAGAGACATTTTCATTTCAATTACCAGATCCTGTGATGACGCTTCATAGCATCTTCTTCTGTCTCGCCTTCTTCCATAAAGTGAATAGCACCACAACCTGGACAGATATAACCACTATCCGGAACGATCTCATGTTTTTCAAGCTGATGGCCATTGAGCATCTTCTCACCGGCAAAATAGGCAAAACCAATAAAGGCTAAACCAAAAATGGAAGCCATAATTTCGTGAAAGGACGGTGTATACTTCAGCATATCTGCCGCTTCGACAACTCCCATGGAATGATAAACAGATTCCATCTGCCCAGGAATAACGATGTCATAGCGCATGAAAAAGATTCCAATCATCATGAGACCGGTTGCAACCAGAATCAGATTGAAATTATTTCCACGCGAACGGATCAAAAGATACAGAGGCAGGAACATACCAAGAAAAACTTCAAAGACCCAAAAATTGATGGCATAATCCCCTGTCAAAAAGGACATGATAACCAATGTTTTTCCCTCAGAAACCATACCTGTGATTATTTTCCATATGGTAAAAAAGATAATTACAGAGATGAGGAAAATAGTAACCTGAGTGATGGCTTTTACAGAGCGTTCCATGCGCTGATTCATGATTTCAGGATTGATTCTCCAACCAAGGGTAGTGAAAAAGAGAATGGCACAGCCGCCTGACATTGCTGCAGAAAAAATAAAATAAATAGGCAGATAAGGACCGTACCAGAAGGGCCTTCCGTGTAACATTCCGAAAACTGCTCCAAGATTACTATGAGCTGCAATACCTACCACCAATCCAAAAAATCCCATCAATCGAGAGAGTGTATGGTTCTGTTCAAGCAGAAAGTAATACTCAATGACCATGAAGACCAAATAAGCACCATAGAGTGTTCCCATCCACCACATATTGGAAACAAAATTGGGTGAAAAGACATTCCAGATTGCCATTCGGAAAGGATTTTCAATATCAAAGAAAATGATACCAAACCCTCCGAACATAAATATAATAGACATAAATACTGCCCGTTTAGCTATGGGCATAAATGCTTCACCGCCAAAGACATGACCTATGGAGGACACAATACAGAGACCTGTTGAAGTAACAACACAGAAAATGTATGCAGAAATAAGTAAGCCCCAGGAAATCTCACGAGTTACGCCATAGACATGATGATACCCTACAAGCAATCCATGAAGGCCGACAGCTGCGCCGGCAAGGGCAAGGAGGACAAAAGACCCCATAACCATTTTGTATCCGGTGCTTGCGTCTTTCAAGGCTGCTACGCCATGAAAACCCCACCTTTTTGAAATGTTAACCATCCTTCCAGTCATCTTTTCTCCTCTTAAATTTATGCTTTAAAAATATACATTATCTATGAGCTACATGAAATAAGGTGATATTATTGAAAACAGGTCATCATTTAATGACCTGCTCCATGTGCTTCATTTTTTTTGTCGCCACCTGTCATCTTGTCATAACCTTTCACGCCAATATGACAAACAGTACACCTGGTAAGATAACCAAAAGCCTGCGATGAATCATGGCAGGTACCGCAGTATTTGCTATGGAGATTCTCAAGGTATATTCGCTTTTCAGCAGGATCTTCAGAAAGTATAAACTCCTGACCTTCAACATCACCTTTTTTCATTGCAAAAACTTCTTTATGACATGAATCACAAGCCAAATTTTCTTTTTCAACATGGATATCGTGATCAAAGATAACTGACTTAACAGGTTTATTGAAAACAATTATTTCTGTGGGTGGGAAGTGACAAGATTCACACTGGGTAGAGGAATCAAAGGCATCGTCACCATTATGACAAGAACCACAATAATTTCCATTTTTAAAGGATGCCATTGTGAAATCGTTATTCATTGTTGCTGCGCCTTTTTTCATAGCAAATGTTCCGCTATGACAGCTACTACATTCGAGACCAAAATCTTCAACATGGGCAGTGTGGCTAAAAGCGGCCTTAGTAGGCACTTCCCAGATAATTGGATCTTCTGCAACACCATGGCAAGCCATACAGTTGGTATCTGTTGAAAAAGCAGTGTCACCATCATGACAGGCGCCACAAAATTGCCCTTCGGCCATAGCCTTCATCGTAAATTTACGAGATTTCACAGCAATACCACGCTGCATGGAAAACACATCATCATGGCAGGAGGAGCATTCCAGCCCAGCTTCCATTGTATGAACTTTGTGATCAAAGGTGGCTTTGATTGGTTTATTCCACTCAATGGTGGTTTTAGGGCCATACAACTTAACATCGTACTCTTCTTCAGTCAGGCCATTGCCTGCAAAAAGCAGAGAAGCCGCTAGGGTCATAAAACTTGCTGTTAATACTGGACGTTTGATCATTGTTGTGCTCCAGAAGATTTTAGTCAGAGTGAAATATATGCCAATAGGATTTAAGAGTTACAACACATAGAAATTTCTATGTGTTGTAACTCTTAAATAAAAAACCTTTGTTAGCCTGAAAAAATGGCGAAACCACTGATAATAATTACCAGTATCCTTAATATTTTATTCTAGTTTGACGGGAGGACTTACCTGCATCAGAAAAAACTGTCAAGGAAAATTTAAAATCAAACCTCAATTTAATAAAACAATTAACAACTACACAAAAGTCTACTTCATATTTTAATATCTCAAAAATAAATTGTTAAATTACCACGATGCTTCAATCAGTTATGTGCTTATGGAAATTTCAGCAAACCCCACATTTAAACATTCGCACATAACGATCTTTGTTCATATCTCTTTATTGAGCTGAGCAATTCGTTCAGCAGCATCGATAATATTGTGAAGGATTTGTATCTCCTCATCACCAGCTCCAACTTCTCGATATGAATCAGAAAGTAATTGAGCATAATTGATAATACCATTTGATAAATTTGTACTCTCATTGATAATCCCGGCAAGTTTCTCATCATGAGAGCGAATTGTTTCTTCAGTTCCTGTTAGATTCTTGCTCTTCTTAATTAAGTCATTTACTGAATTTGTAAATTCTGTGATTTCAACACAAGCATTTTGATCATAACTAAATCCATTAACAAAAACATCCGGGTCTTCTGTCTGCTCTGAAAGGCGTAGCAGTGGGAGCATGGTTTTTTTATAAAGAAGAATTAATGAAAAGCTGATCAAACAGATAACAGCACCCAAGGCACCTATCATTATTGTTTGAAACTGAACGACTTTTGCCCTCATCTGGCTGACAATAATTCTATCAAACTGCATCAAGTATTCTGCTAAGATACGCATTTTATTCTGCAGAGTGCGACTATGCGCTACTTTGTCACCAATAGAAAGAATTTCCTTCGATGAAATAACCAGGCCGGATAGGTCTACTTGTTTTGCCATATCAAGACGATACTCACCGGGGATAAGAGTGTTTTCCTGTAATCTTGCAAGAGTAGAATTAAGATTTTTAAGCTGATCCGCTGCACTGACAATTTTTTCCCAGTCTTTTTCTATCAATGATGTAGTGATCTGCTCTCTTATGGTGGAGAATTGAAAGATCACCTTTTCACTCTGAGTTATAATCGTATTATATCTCTCTGTGAGCTGATACTGGCGGACACTGAGGATAATGACAAAAACGAGTAAGGCCGCAACTATAATAAAAGCAAGGTAGCTTGTTTTTTTTAATGAACGCATAAATTATTTTCTTAATTTGGAATGGATACAACTCTCAGCTGCCGGGCAAGTTCGACATTGATTAGTTTCATTTTTGCCAGCCTCAATTTTTTCAGTAAAACGACAATCCATGATTATCTCAAACTCCTCTTCATCGAGAGTCTCTACCTCAAGAAGAATTTCAGCAAGCTGCTTTAAGAGATAAAATCGCTCCTTAAGGATTTGGACGGCCTCTTTGTTACACGTTTCAAGTAATTTTTTAATTTCTTTATCAACTGATTCAGATGTTCGATCGCTCATTTCCAGACGTTGGGTTGCTCGACCGATAAAACCTGAATCATCAATGACCATAGCCTGGGGGCCAATTATATCGGACATCCCCCACTTACAAATCATGTTAGTTGCAATTTCTGTTGCCTGACTAATATCTCCCTGAGCTCCAGTTGTCCTCTGCTGAAATGCAATTTCTTCTGCAGCTCTCCCGCCCATAAGAATGGTAATTCTACTTTTCAGGTAATCATAACTATAACTACTCCGGTCAGTCACAGAAAGTTGTTGCGTCTGCCCCAAGGCACGACCTCGCGGAATAATAGTAATTTTATGGATAGGATCAGCATGGGGAAGCGTTTTGGCGACTATTGCATGCCCTGCCTCATGTAACGCCAGAACCTTGCGATCTTTTTCAGAAATAATCATCCCTTTGCGCTCAACACCCATAAGTATACGATCACTTGCAAGTTCAAAATCCTCATGTTCGACATTGTTTTTTCCGTTTCTGGCTGCCATAAGGGCTGCTTCATTAACAAGATTAGCAAGCTCAGCACCTGTAAAGCCGGGAACCATATGAGCAATTTTATCAATATCTATGTCCGGAGAAAGAGCAACTTTGTTCCCGTGAACTTGTAAGATTTTTTTTCTTCCTCTGATATCCGGTGGTAAAATGTTAACCTGGCGATCAAAACGACCAGGTCGTCGTAAGGCCGGGTCCAATATATCTGGTCTGTTCGTTGCAGCCAGAACGACAATCGTATCTGAAATACTAAACCCATCCATCTCCACAAGTAGCGCATTCAAAGTCTGACTTCTCTCATCTTGACCACTGGCAGTGACTCCCCCGGCACGAATTCCGCCGACTGCATCGATTTCATCTATAAAAATGATACAGGGAGAGTGTGTTTTTGCCTCTTTGAAAATATCTCTCACTCGAGAGGCACCTACCCCAACAAACATTTCGACAAAATCTGATCCACTAAAATTATAAAATGGAACTTTCGCTTCACCTGCTATTGCTCTCGCCAGTAATGTTTTACCTGTACCAGGCGGGCCTTGAAGAAGTATACCTTTTGGACTGACCGCGCCAATTTTACTATATTGATTCGGATCTTTGAGGAAATTGACAATTTCCTGCAACTCTTCCAGTGCCTCTGGGATACCTGCGACATCATCAAATGTGACAAGTTTATTCCCACTCGCCGGTAAAATGAGTTTATCTGATGCGAATTTATTTTCTTTCTCTTCAAGTCTTCTTTTCCTGCTTAATGAAATTATAACCGTTAACAACAGTAAAATTACATAAACCAGTGCTACTGCCTGAAATATTTCTTCTGAACGATCTTTTTTGAAATTAATCTGAATGTCTCTATCTTGAAGCTCAGAGATAAGTTTTTCAGGGTTGGGAACAGTGGTTTCATAACGATCTCCTGCAACATGCTGGGCAATAACCTTGTTTCCAGTAAAAGTAGTTGATGCAAGATCGTGATTAGTAAGACAATGGCGAAATTCACTGTACGTCACAGTGCGCAATGTATGCTCAAGTATCCATAGGCCATAACCGCCACCAAGGAGCACTGTAAAAAGAAAAAATATAAAAAGATTTCGAATCAAGACGGCCATTACGTTACCTAAATTTTATTTTCATACCAAACATATCAACCAGTTAAGCGGCAAACCCAAAAAAACCGATGTGGAAAAAACGATTAAAACCTCAGCCAGAGGTAATACAAAAAAACAATTCTTCCAGTTAGTTGGATTAGTTATACATATATTCCAATGCATAAGTCAAAAAAAAGCCAGAGAGATATAATCTCTCTGGCTCAGGATGAAAAATCAGGGACAAAAATAAATTATTACCGTATCTTATCGAAAATATGTTGTTTTACATACTCCCTGTAACAGCTCCGAACAGACTTTTTGCGAGAGCTACTGGACTTCCGGCAGACATAAAGGCACTGGTAAGACAAATCACACCCCAGACGCCAACTCCTCCTGCGAAAGCAGCTGTTAGTATAGCACCAACTTTATAGAGCTCGCTATCAGTGTTTACAGCTTCGTGAACAGTAGTTTTTACATTTTGTTTTGTCAGTTCTGGATTGCTCATGGGATAGTCCTTTTGTTTTTAATGAATGGATATATAACGAAAATTAACCAATAATTGCTTTAAATAAACTGTATACTAGGCCTACAGGATCTCCACTGTTTGATATGCCTGCTATCATGCAAGCGACAGCCCAGACTCCTATGGCCCCAGCAGAAATACTGATGGCCATCACAGCCACTCTAGAAATTTCAGCACTGGGAGTACTTTTCGTTTGTACATTTGTTCTGTCTGAGACTTGATCTTCTTTCATGGCGATTCCTGCTGAATTGTAAATCTATAATTGAAGTTTTCTTACACGTTGCGCTTCAATGCGACCAACAGTGTTTTTATTCAGTTAAATTATACAATGCAGTTATGGTGCCAATAACACAACAGCAGCTCACTTTTTCCCTCAAAGCATGCTATCGCATTGTAATAACAACAATATACAAGGATAACATTCTCTGGCCAAGACTATGAACGTGACAATCAACCAAGCTAAGTGTTGCGTCTGTGTTGCGCAGCAACACTTAGCGCAACACAGACGCAACACTTAGCGCAACACCTCTTCTTTTACCCAAACAAAAAAGGGTCGTTGAGCTAAAGCTCAACGACCCTTTTTTGTTTCGTTTTTTAAATGAAAATTCTTATGAACCAACGATAGCCTGAAAAAGATTTTTTATCATTTCAACAGGCCCTCCCCCTTTGAAAAAAGAGTTTGAAAGACAAATCACTCCCCAAATTCCTGCCCCGGCGGCGAAAGCGGCAGTAATATATATCCCAACCTTGTAAAGCTCACTGTCAGTATGCTCAATTTCATGAACAGTAGGGGTAGATTCAATTCTATCCTTGGTAATTGCTTTTTCTTCCATCAGAGTTACCTCTTCCATAATCACAAGACGTTAGCCAATCGACCGTTAACTTATAATTGATTTATTAATTACCTATGAGCCATGAAATCACAACTACCCACAGCACCTGAAAAAGAAAAATTAATTGTCCGGTTGCCGATTACAATGGCGAAATTTTCAGTAAATCTTCCATCTGTTTCTGCAATTTCAAACCAGCCAGGAATTTTTTCTTTTATATGATTACCCGTTCGTTTCATTTTCTATACATTTTTATCCAAAGATGTTTGAGTACCCTTTCTACCTTAAATCATCCATTAATGGCTACAAAAAACTTTAAAACAAGGTTAGCAGGCCCTCCACTGCTGATCATACCGGAAAATAGAGAAGCAACCGCCCAACAAGCTATCAATAATGAAGGAACACCAATTAGAGTAATTCCAAGCCTATTGAGTTCAACGTTGACATTATCTTTAACCTTAACGTTGCTTCTATCTTTGGCAAATGCTGTTGTATTTTCCATTGTTCTCTCCTTAATAGTAGTTAGCGTCAAGTTCTAATTCCCAAGTCACATCATGGCTACACAGTAGCACGGAACGTACCAAAAAATTAAAAAACTAACAAACACCTCCTGGAAAGACACCAACTTACTGAATTAACGGATAATATTTATTTTCCCCTCATCACCTACATCCTTATAAAGGAACAACCTACATTTCCAAATAGCATTGCAATACTGTTGCATTTCCCAGAAATAGTGTTGCATAACTGTGGGCCGCAACATCTTTGCAACATCTCGGTTATTTATTGTGTACTTTAACAATATCACTAGCCATGCCTATTCTCTGCATCTTACGATAGAGAGTGGATCGATCGATGTTAAGCATGCGTGCTGCCTTAGACTTGTTACCACGTGCATGTTTCAGGACCTCTATAATTTCATCCTCCTCGCTAATATAAGGGGGTAAGTTCGTGATACTTTGAAAATGATCAGGAGATGCCACCTGTTCGAGAAGCTGATCTGCCGTTTTTTGTATTTCCTCGGGAAAGTGTTCTAAGGAAATAGTGGGACCATCACATAAGACACAGGCTCTCTCAATTATATGACGCAATTCCCGAACATTCCCCGGCCATGAATA
>JAQYVF010000038.1 GCA_030145625.1 Desulfocapsa sp.
AAAATGGTCGGGACGAGAGGATTTGAACCTCCGACCCCAGCGTCCCGAACGCTGTACTCTACCAGACTGAGCCACGTCCCGACCTAGTGTAAATTCAAGTACTTACATCACTTTCACAGACATTATATCTTCATTTTTGCACCCAGGCGCTGCTGGGTGCAAAAGGTGACATATTTCTTGGTATTTGTTTGTCAGCAAACGACTCATTAAATGCTCCGTTTAGTCCGTTTAGTGGTGTCAAAAGATGGTAATTTATTTATTGCATCCTTCCGACCTGCATCCATACTATGTGCGTAATGCTTTAGCATAGTACCCACATCGTGTCCAGAAATATCTGCCACGGTGCGCAGGTCCACACCCTGGTGGAGAAGCGCTGTAACAAAGGCATGGCGCAGTGAATATATCGGTATTTTCCTCCCCCCTACCCCCGCACGACGTTTTGCACTGTTAAAGGCCGTTTTCAGGCTTTTTATCGGCTTCCCCTTCCAAGTAATAACATACCCATCATCATGACTCCCATCTTCCTCATACCATTCCCTGATCGGCAGGGATGAATGGATCGGTACCTCTCTCCGCTGCAACCCACCTTTTTTGGCAGATATTATCGTGATACTCATGGCTGACCAGTTGATCTGGCTATATTTGATTGATAGCAACTCAACCGCACCTGGCCTGAGACCGCAGAAATAAGCCAACAGCATAGACCTACGCAAGTGATCAGCAGAATGTGCTATAATAGCCTCAATCTCCCCATGAGTGAGCGGCAGGATAGTTTCATCATCCCGTCTTGGCATCTCGAACCCGGCCATAGGACTGTTTGAGATCAGTTTCCGTTTAACTGACCAGTTTAGAATAGCCCGTACATCGGATAGTTCCCGATGTATCGTTGTCATTTTGACTGTTGCGGCACGTTTAGTAACGTATCTATCAAACGTGCCATGATCCATCCTCATGACCTCTATGCCATCAAGGATCGGCAGGATCACCCCGCACATTTTGTACCAGATATTTTCTGCGCTGGCTGCAGGCATGGCCGAGGATTTTGCTTTTAAATATTCGTTAACCAAATCTTTAAAAATAGGACGTGATGAGTGCATGGGTGCACGGCTGGTGACAATATCATTGTATGCCCTGGCCCTAGCCTCTGCCCCTGCATCTTTCCCGAAGTACTTCCGCTTTTTCTTTCCCTTCACGGACCAATTAACAAACACTGTCCCGTCTTTTCTGGTACAAACGCTCATACTAGTTTCCTACCACCTGGGTTCAATTCCGGAATTTTTTTTTAACCACGATCATCTTACAACTTAGCAGTTAAAAACCATTCAATGAGACATATATTACCCACAATTTCACGGGTCCTTTGGGGAGATAAAAGGCTATACGGTTCGAGCCACCGCGGGGTTTGACTACATGTGGTTTTGAAAATGTTTTGCAACTTAAACGTGTGAATACATGAGGTTACCAGAACACGTCGTTTTGTTTATAAATTGTTTGTATGCTGTGGAAATTATTTACGATAGTCAGGTAGCTCATGAGTTATAAAATTCTAGATAAAATTTATTATCTCCAAATACTGATTTGTCGTATTTTTTAATCTTTTCTTTATATCTCTTCAAATGATCGTCAACGGGGAGATGTTCCAGCATTTGATATTTTTCAAGCAAAGGTTTAAATTTCTCCCTACCATATGAGCTTAGGCAGTGGAACAAAAGCAATAAAAGCTCATTTGAAGAAAACTGTGCTCTCAGCAACCTCAAGTAATGTATCTTTTCGCTGTCTGCAAAATCAACTTTCTCAACAAATAGCATTATCTGATACAAATGTTTGTGGTAATGGCTAAAATATTTGTCAAATGTTTTATAGAAACGCTCATATGGTTTAAGATTTGGGTAAATTCCTGCATGATATCGATTTTCTAAAAAACCATACAACTTACTAGTAACCATATAGTCAAAAAAAGCACCGCCATTATGTACTACCGTTCTCGTGCCACTACGAATTCCTCCCTCATAAGCATCTATATTTTCTTCAAATTTCATTGAATCTACAATTTCACGATGAAAACTTAATAGGTGAAAGAAAGTGTTTTCAAAGTTGTCTTTTTTCATCACCTGGTATTGATTCGCCAACTGTTCTCTTTGACCTTTTATTTCATTTCTTGTTTCTTGCAGTTCCTTTCTTTGTAAAACAATGGTCCAGATCAGACCAGCAAATGCCAACCCTGAAAAGAGTGTGTTGAGAGCACCAAAGCTGTCGCCAAACGTGCCGAATGATGTGCTACCAGGTCCACCAGGACTGTTTTCTGGTATCCATATTGGAAGTATCCAATATGGATAGATCCCTGCAACAAACAGTATCGCAATGAAAATCCATACGATAGACCTATTTATCCTGTCAATGTTACGGTACCACTTAAAATTCCTGATATTGAGACAGAACCAATCTTTATTACTCGGTTCTTTGCAGGCCTCGAGTAGCTTGATGTGATAACGGTTATAATCTTCGCTTGGTATTTTCTTCTGAAATTCAAGAAGCAGATCATCAGGATGATCGTAGGTATTCCCCTCTAATGACCTTAATTCCAAGACAATATCCGCAGGAAAATTGTCTTTAATTTTTTGTAATGCATTCTGGGAAATGATAAATTTCATGCTTCCAACAATATTGGTTTTAGGTCAATTTAGGATTTATCTCTTATTTATTCAGATATTCGACTGCTTTTGGATGGCCGAGTCTGGCTGCTGTTTTTATATCTTCCAGGGATTTTATGTTGTCTGCGAGTTTGGAGTAGGCAACTGCTCTGAGATAATAAATATCTCTGTTGTTTAGATCATTTTTTACTGCGTAGCTGAGGGCTGCGATGGCTTGTTTGTACTCGTTTGCCTTTATATGTTCCTTCCCGATGGAGTACCAATCTGTACCTAACTTCTCTTTTTTCGGTTCAGCTTTTGGAGGAGACATATTTACAGAAGGGCCAGAGTGTGCCGACTGAGCTGGTGCTGTTACAGCAGGACCTTGATGCGATGGCTGAAAAGTGGACTGGGTGGAATCTATTGTCTCCATGGCCTTTCTCCGGAAGACCAGTGGATCGCTAATGTTTGGGATAGGGGTGTGGGCTCCTCCTGTCCCGTTAACGATAATGGTACCAAACCCAAAAATCCTACCAGCTATGCCCTGATTTACGTTGAGACTTTCTACTTTATGATGGTTCAACTCAACTGTACTTCTCCTGATAAATCCCATCTTGGCAATAACCCGCTTTGAGGTAACGGCAACTTCTGTTGAGATTTTAAACAGGAATGCCTTTACCAATAATACGAAGGCTACAAAAAAGAAGATACCTGCCAGTGGAGCCACTTTTGAGTCTGTCAACAACATCAGGCCAAATGATGTAAAAAATACACTCGGAATAAACACAAACCAGTGAATATCTCCTTTGTGGAGCACTCGCTCCTGTGACATCAAATTGCTTTCTACGTATCCCATTTATGCACTCCGTATTTATTATTTTTCACACAACGCGTGCCCTTTTTTACTAAAAGACATTACGTAAAAATCACCAGTTTATCTGAAGTATTACTTTATGATAATAGGGATTGTGTCTCTGAAATTCGGTAAACCGTGGTCTGTCCCGAATGGCGCTAGTTTAAGGTTGTTTTATTGCTTTTAAACATACGGTTAACCGGATCCAGATCTTATTGAAGGGCTGATGCAATACTCTGGAATTTCAGGAAACAAAGATCAAGGAGTTTTAACAAGCTCCGTTTCTGTGACTCTCTGAAATTTCGATATTTCTTGCTTAAACTAGCGCCATTCTGGTCTGTCCCGTATTACTCGTATTACTTCGTGGACACGGATAGTGCCGAAAAACGCTGCCCCTTGGGGTCTGGTGTAGCAACTGGTTAGGGGTTATTGGTGTCATTCAGAATCAGCCATTCAAAAAAAGCTCTACCTTTGCTTGAAAGTTTAACATGGCCTCCCGACTGATCTAAGAGCCCAAATGCTTTGGCCGTAGCAGAACCATTGACATTTAATGGGTGAAAGGTGTCCTCTGTTAAAATCATGTCTTGCGCTGCAATGAAATCATTAAGCTTGCCTGATTCTAAATAGTTCATAAACTCTTCATTTTGGTTATTCTTTGGATCTTTATTCTTATGTCTCTCTATTTCTGCCTTAAGAGTTAAGATTTCCTTTTCCTTCTGAAATATTTCTTTTTCTTTTGCTAAAAGTTGACGTTGCGTTTCGACATCTCCGCCTTGAAGAGATAGGTATTTTGACCAAATTGCGGATAATAATTGCCCTAATTTGATTTTCGAATATTTTTTTGGCATAAGATGAAGAAAGTCATCTGTAAGCTCAGGATACCTTTCATTAATTGCATCGTATGTTTCTTGTGAATCGAATATTGAAATTATTTTGTTAAGGTCAAAATTGTTTCCTTTTTTTGATTCTTCCCTTAGGACATGCTTTATTTCACGATCTACCCATGAAGATTTTAATGATTGTTCTGTGAAAAATAGTAAAGCAATATCTGCCTTATCAAGACCGTCACGAAAAATAGATTTCCTGAGATTTTCACCAGGAACAATCTTTCGTTTATCAATCCAAACATTGATATAGCAATTCTCAAGATCGGAAACTATTGGTTCTATATATGTCTCTTTGTCATCAGAGGAATGGCTGACAAATACTAAAACTGACTGGCCCATTTTTTTATCCTTTTCTGTCCCTAACAAGTTGTTGTCCAGTTTCTTGATATCTACACGAATTCGACGTACGAGCCGACGAAAAATTGAGCACTTAACGTAATTCTCAACTTGATATCATTCACTCATGCATGTTATCAAGGAACTTGATAACACCACTAACGCCTGAACTTTATGTTTCAGTTGGTAATACTAAGGGGTTAAGTAAAAACTGCAATTTGATCTTCTGCCTGAACACCTATGATCCACAGAGAGGAGGCCAACATTTTTCGAAATATTTTGAAGAAACAATACGTCATGCTATAGCCCTCACTGAATAGTTAGTTCTTGCTGTAGTCTTCTGGATTCATAAAATTCTTCAGCAAGTGCAGTCATTCGAAAATCAACATCATCGCCAATAATGTTATCTACTGCTTTTTTCACCTCGGGTAAGTCAACGGTGAAAAATTCTTTTCTAAAGTTAACTGCGTTAACACGGCGATGTTTGAATTCTCGGTGAAGTGAGGCCTCAAGGGCCGGGGCATCTTCTGCGTGGATGATAGCATGAACATCAAATTTAAAAGGGACGCTGGCGTCACCTAGCTCGTTTACCCGAACCAGTGGATCAAGGCGGCGTGTTAAACCAATTTTACATATTCCTTCACCAAACGAGCCTACATTACTAATGACATACACATGCCCTCTACGGGTTTGCTCTGCAAGACTTTTTGCTCTTTCTTCTTTTGCCACAGCTTCAGCAAGCTGCTGCTCCAGATCTTCAATTCGCTGCTGTGTAATAATCCGCTCATCTTCTGAAGCTTCCTCAAGTGATTTTTTTGCCCGTTCGAGCATTTTCCGATACATGCTCTCTTCTTTCTCTGCAGCAGCTATCGCACGTTCAAATTCTTTTTGTGCTTTAATTTCTTCCCGCATTTGCTCTTTAATAAGGCGCTGTTCTTCTTTTTCCTCCTCCCTTTTAAGCGTGTACTGATATTGAAATTTGCATTCCTCATATTTGAGTTTTACATACTCTGTATTGAAACCACAATGAAGAGATGCCGCTGATTTTTCAAGCTTTGTAGCCAGTTTTTCAATTTGCTCAAGGGTACGAGTAAATGTGCTTGGTTTGACTTTACCAATTAAGTAATCACAATCAATATTGAAAGAGGTGAGCATCAGGGTAACTTGTCCATCGAGGATCTTTTTGTCAGTTTTTTTGTCAGGCGAAAGTGAAATTGATGATGGGTAAGTTACTGCTGTCCGCTCCTTCAAAAAAATCTTTTGTTTTTCCCTCACACGTTTAATTTCTTCTGAAAACCTTGCTGATGTCTCATATAAGTATTCAGGTTCTTCAAAATGACCGTGAGACACAAAATCATCAAGGCGTGAATATAAATCAATCCTGGACATTAGTTCTTGAAGTTTGTGTTTAGCTTTTGCCCATTCTTCATTTTTGCTAACGATCTGCGAGTTAAGCTGGTTTAGTTGGTCTGAAGATAAGCGCAATTCGCTTGCCATTCTATCTGCATCTGCTTTTAACTTTTGAAGGGCAATTGTCTCATCATGCAACTTTTTATGCTTTCCTTTAATTTCCTCATAGGAAATCAACATTGTTTGTAACTCACTAGTGATGCGTTCTTTTTCTGAAGAACTTTTTTCTACAGTGTCGTTATTTAATTTAATTTCTTGCTTAATTTCTCGTATATTTTTTTTATTTTTTATCAGTTCAGTTCTTACAGAAGCTAATCTTTCTTCATTTTTTTTTATCTGCTCATTTATCGACTGATGCTTTCCAACCTCTTTAATAACTTTATTTCTGTATATAAAAAACAGGATGATAAGTAAAAAGCAGATACCGCTTTCAATCCCCATAATCAGCAGATAATTCATTGTATTTCCTTACGTTAGGACCTTATCAATCAAATCATTCCTTGCTTTCTCTCTTTCCCGGCAACGTTTTGCAAAAGCATTTTGAGCAGCTAGTTTTTCATCTTTTTTTCTCTTTATCTCACTCGCTTTATTTCGCTGTTGTTCTCGTTGTTGAGCAGATTTTAACTCAGCTAGCTTTTGTTTTTCTAACTGCTGCCTTCTTTTTTCCTCAGCCTTTTCCCTAGCACTTTGCTCTCGCTCTTCCTGTTTTTCAAGACGTTCTAATTCACGCAAATCACGAGCGATTTGTCGTTCATTTGCGTTATGTCTTTTGGTTGCTTCACGAGCACTTCGTTTGTTAGCACGATCAATAGCTTTCGCAACCTTTACAATCGTCCTTAAGCCACTTCCTTTTCTTGCCATTATCTTTTGATATTGTCTTAGTTAATATAATAAAATGCTTCGGGAATTACTTTTTAGAAAGGTCATCTTAGGCCTTTAATTTTTGCCAGTATTTTTTCTTTGTAGAGCATACTTAAGACTTCTGAGTGGGCGTCTATTTCGCGTTTTATGCAGGCTTCCATGCGGGCGGCTTTTCGTAGGGGTGTTACGAAGCATAGTGTTAGCAAACATACTGACACCATCAGGAATGGAGAAACAAAAATTGGTTTTATGCTCAGTTGGCCGATGGAGATGACCAGAAAAATGGCAACCAGGGCAATAAGCGAAAATTTAAACAGGGTGTCCCATACCACTGTTTTTAATATCTGTCGTTCATAGCGCTTTGAAGCTGATTTGAGTGCATCTGCTGTGAATTTCAGTGCTCCGTCAAAATCATTGATCTTGTCTAAATCATTTGTGACCATTGTGATGAAAATGTTTTCCTTTACGTCGTTCCCTGCCTGGACAGCTAATTTGTTCTTGATGGCCGTCTGGCTCATACCCTCTTCTCTTCCATGCATCGTCGTTCTTTACTAATTGTCCTCAAGTAGATTTTTGATTTTCAGAAGTCGCTTTTTGAAGCTCTCGATGGTCTTGGATCCGCCGTACTGACGGATTAGATCAATGAGTTCCTGTTCCTCTTGGGACAGGCCCCCTGCCCCACCTTCCACTATATTTTCTTTGGCATCTCTTCCAGCCTGGATTGAGATACCGCTGCCAGTAGACGATTGGATAAGTGCCTCCGACTCTTTGGTTGGTAGCGTTGGAAATGGCTCGCCAATTCCATCAGCCAGCCATTTGAAGTTGCAACCAACAACATCGGTAAGCTCTGCAATGGTTGTTCTTCTAGGAACTACCTCCCCCCTCAACCATCTACTCACCTGAGCACTGTCAAACCTGGTGTTTTCGACAATAAAAGCCTGATTAATTTTTTTTGTGTCCACAACATACTGTAATCGTGTATTAAATTTATCCACAGCGCCACCGGTCTGTATTTGTCTGTATTTTACAGTTGTACTTTTCTGTATCTTTCGCTAACATACTTGCATGAACGGTACATATTTACTCTTTCTTGCAACCAAGACAAACAATGAGCCAACCGGCAAAACAATAGACCTGGATCCGTTGCCGGCAGGCACCAAGTCGGAACACTTCCTGTTCACCGTTAGTGTTTTGAAAGAAACAGGCATCGTTAGTGTTTTCTCTGAGCGCACCAGCACCTTACTGGAGATGCATAAAAAAGACCTGCCAGTGCTCATAGCAGCTCTGCATGATCTTGATTTATGGGAGCAACAATCGTGAACTTTTTTCCTTTATCATTTTTCTTAAATTTGTGGGTCCGATAGTAGTGTCTTGCAATTTTAGCGGCCTTCTCATCGGAAATTTCTCCAAATGAGACGACTTCAAAAATAAAAAGGTATGGCTGCATTTATACCCTCAGACCCAAAAAACACCATTAAGGACAAACCCAATGACCAAAGTACAAATCATCGGTTTGCTCATGTACCGCACCAATATGCGGGTTGAGCAGTGGGCCAAGAAAAAAGGATTTACCATGTCCACCGTGTACCGGGTTATTTCCGGGCAGCTGACAAAGGGTACGAGCACAGAACGAGTGCGGACGGAAATTTCTGCTGATGTACGGAAAGATGAGGCCGAGATTTGGCCTAACACAGCAATAACTCAATAGTTTTAGATTCCCCGGCCCCTTGTTCGTTTTCTGAACGCAAAAATGGCTTTGTTTGTTGGCACTTGCAATCCTAGCAGGGGGCAGGGGTTTTTGGCAACTATATTTTCCCATAGGTACAGAATAGCAGTATTGGAGATCAAGTAAATGCCCAAAAGACTCGAAACTTGGCAGTTATGGCATGCCATGAAAAACCACCTAGGCGAAAGTTTTCTTATCAAAGTCCTTGGGCGTCGGAACGGGCGCACCATCAGGCTTTATTCTCAAGATCCCCACTTTACCGAAGACCGATGCAAAGATCCGCTGCAGGCCCTGCGCATCATCTTTCAAGAGCTCTCTGATTATGGCCGTGCAGATGTAGCCAGGAAGGCAATCGCCTACCTGAAGACTGCCCTGCCGGGAGAAGACAGCTTGCTGCCTGCCGTTGCTAATCTGAAGGAGACAATGAGTGAAGAAGTTCTAGCAGACTTCAGTGCCGTTGAGTCGTTACGAAAGGCAATTGATGATGGACTGACGGCAAATGTTGTCGAATCAAAAATGACTTTCGCCATCGAAGAGATAGAGCGCACATTCGCCCTGTACATGAAAACCAGAGACTAATGGCCCTGCAACCACTCCCCCAGGCGGCATTTACTGCTGCAAAGCTACGCGATATGGCGCGCGATCTCATCCTCCAGGCAGAAGCTCTGGAGGCAAGCCTGCCTCAACCCACCAGTCCACGGCGGGATGTTCCGCTCTTTGATCCACGTAAAAAGAAAGCCAAAAAATAACATTTACTCCGAGGTTCGAAATGACAAAAGCAGAACGCAAGCTGATCCGGGACGAGATCATAGCCTCGATTATACTTTTTTTCATCTTCACCGGTGCACTCTGGGTGGCAGGTGACACCATATCCGGGACCGGGTCGGGGACTGCTGCCCACCAGGATATCATCTCTGCCCAGGGGCACACTCTCCTTACCTCCAACTTTTCAACTCAACCAGGTCATGGGCCCAGAAGGTATGCAAGCAGTCCGGCCCATGCCCGCCCTTTCTTCCCAACAACAGATAACATTATGGAGGGTCACGGCAATGGCCTATATTAACCCCTACCGCATGTTTCAGGGGATATTCATCCCCAATGGTGTACTCAGGCTGCGCGATCTTTCCCAGTCGGCCAAGCTGATGCTGGGACGGCTCTTTCAATATGCCGGCAAAGACGGGAAATGCTACCCTTCCATTGAAAAACTGAGTCTAGAAATCGGGATCAAGGTGAGACAGGGCAAGGCCGTCATTGGTGAGCTGGAGACATATGGCCTGATAGAGGTTGTCAGGCCAACCGGCAGGGACAAACTCCTGCACAAATGCAACTCCTATTTCTTCATCGATCATCCCTGTTATCACGATCCGGTGCCTAACAAACCAACCAACGAAATACCGCCCTCCGAAGGTGACAAACAGTGCACCTCCGGGAGTGCGAAAAACTGCACCTCCGAACCTGCAGCTAACCGCCCCTCCTTAGAGGTGCAGAAAACTGCACCCGAAGAGAATCATATAAGAGAATCATATAAAAAGAAGTCGAAGAATGCTGCGCATGTCTCCGACGCAGTTTTTTGGGCTGATTCTGAACAAGCAAAAGAAGAGCAATCCACTCCACCCCAAAAAACAAATCCTGAAGATCTTTCCCTCTCAGAAAAAATCTTTCAGACGATTCTTACCATCAACCCCACTGTCAAAAGACCGAACATGGACAAGTGGGCCGATGTGATCCGGCTCATGCGGGAAAGGGACAAGCGCAGCCATGCCGAAATCTGGCGGGTCTTTGAGTTTGCCAACAAAGATCAATTCTGGCGTCAGAATTGTCTGTCCCCCGTTTCCCTGCGTAGAAATTACTCCAAGATTGCCGGAAAATTCCTGGACAGCGGCGGAACCCTACAGCCACCACCAACAAAACAAGCCGCCTATGTCTGCAAGGATTGCGCATTCATGCCCATGGACCGCGACATCTGTGCAGGAAAGGGAAAGGCGGCGCCCCATGCCGATGCCTGCAACCTCTTCCGCCACATCGACCCGGAGATAGACGCCAAGCTCCAGGCCCACATCAGCAGGTTGTGTGCATAGGCCATGACACAGCCTATAGCCAACATCCCGCCCCAGGCCATGGAGACCGAAGTGGCCCTGCTCGGTGCCTGTTTTCAGTACCAGGAAGTGGTGGGCGACGCCCTGTCCAAGCTGATTGCCAAAGATTTCTACAGGACCGCCCACCAGCTCATCTTCGAGTCCATGACCAAGCTTTTTCAAAAGAATGAACCGGTTGACCTGTTCACGGTGCACAACCGCCTGCAGGCCGATGGGCATCTTGAAGCTGTGGGCGGGATGGACTACCTGACCGAGCTCTCATCGGTACTGCCCAGCGTGTCCGGATATGGCGCCTGGTCCCGCATTATCCGGGAAAAGTCCATGCTGCGGCGGATGATCATCATGGGGGCCAATATCCAGCAGCTCTGCTACCAGGGCAACAGCCACATAGACGAGGTGATGGCCGAGGCGGAAGCAGCACTCTTTGCCGTAACCGGTGCCAAAAACGAAGAGATAGACAGCCTGAAAACGCTGGTCCCCCCGGTAATCAAAACGGTGACCAGCAGACGGGAGATAGGGTCGGCAGTAACCGGTATCCCCACAGGATTCCATGAACTGGACCGGATGACAGCAGGCCTGCAGGACACCGACCTGATCATCCTGGCCGGTCGTCCATCCATGGGCAAGACGGCCCTGGCCATGAACATTGTCCGCAATGCCAGCTACCACTCTAGTATTCCCTGCCTCTGCTTTTCCCTGGAGATGTCCAAGGAGCAGCTCACCGAGCGCCTTATCTCCTGTCACGGCAAGGTAAACAGCCAGGGCCTGCGTACCGGTAGCCTGCTTGACAGAGACTGGGACATCATGCTGAAGGCGGCAAACAATATTGCCGAGATCCCAATTTATCTCGATGACACCCCATCGCTTTCCATCACCGACATACGGGTCAGGGCCAGACGCATGGTGGCCAGGCACAAGGTAGGCTTGGTGGTGATCGACTATTTACAGCTCATGCGCGGCAATGGTGGAACGGGATCAAACCGCCAGCAGGAGATCTCTGAGATTTCACGCGGCCTCAAGACCTTGGCCAAAGAACTGAAGATCCCGATTATTGCCCTCTCCCAGCTCAACCGCAGCCTGGAAACCAGATCAGACAAACGACCCATGATGTCGGACTTGCGTGAATCCGGTGCCATTGAGCAGGATGCGGACGTGATTGCCTTCATTTACCGGGATGAGGTGTACCGCAAGGACTCTCCTAAACTGGGTATTGCCGAAATCATCATCGCCAAGCAGCGCCACGGCCCCACCGGAGATTTTTCAGTGGCCTTTATGAAAGAATTTTCCAGATTTGAAGATCTCACCAACAACTACAGCGAACCATGGAAAAACAAAAAGTAAAAAAGAGTACAGACGACCTGATCCTGGAGATGTGCCGGTTGATGAAGGCAGGCAATATCAGGATCTGCATCCACAGCGAAGGCAAAGGCCAGCGCGTTGAGTGGAATGACAGCTTTGTCACCGAACAGCGTGAGGCCACAACCAGGCTGCAGGACCTTTTTTACAGGGTGGAAGACACAGCATGTCTGATTTCCCGGCTGGATGACGGATGGTATGGGCCGGTGGAGTTATGGCATAAATTTATCAATTAAGGAGGTGACCTATGAGTCTATGGAAAGAACCGGAACCAAAACGTTGGTATTCGTTCGTCATTGACGGAAAATGCATTGCTACTGTTGAAGAATGTGCAGCAGTTGAAAAGGAAAAAAACCGGCTTTCCGGTCTCGCAGGTGTCCAGATCGGCTTTGCCACAAACGAGCAGCTTATTCATGCAAAGGCCATGACGCGCTTGCCAAAAAGGATAACGGACAAGATGGAAATGGCCGCTGCCAACAAACGATCATGAGCGTGAAAATCTTCCAAGGCCTGGACCCTGCCCCCTACACCCCGAGCCTCCTCCTCACCATGCTGGACAGGCAGGCGTGTATCGAGTGGCTGCTGGGCGAGCTTCATCCCGGCGGTTTGGCTTGCGCTGTATGTGGTGCCACCAGCAAGACCGGAAACGGAAAGACGGAGAAGGGCCTCCCCCGCTACCTCTGCGGCGGGTGCGGCATTACCTACAACCTGTTTTCCCATACCCCGTGGTCTGGCTCAAAACTTGGCCCCAGGCGCATCGTGGTTTTCATGTTTCTCCTGGGGCTGGATACCCACCCTGTGGAAATCGGTGAGGCAGTCGGTCTGGACAGGACAACGGTGATCACCACCTCCCGCAGGCTTGCCGCCTACCGGATGGCCCATGAGGAAACAGGCGCATGAGCAAGATACTCAGGCAGCAGTATGAGTCTTTGAAGAAGAAGGCGCAGGCCGGGGAGCACCTGAGCGTCAAGGAGCTCAACTCCCTGGCCAAGCTGGAGGCAGACCTGGAAGACCTTGATGCTGATGAGATCTTTGATACCCCGGAGCAGGTTGCCGAATATGGCGGCTATAAAGAACGCACCGTCTATGCGGACGTGAAAAAGGGAGTGCTGATCAGGCAGGATGATGGCACATTTCTGCAGGACGATGTGGACACCTGGCTTGCTGCCAAGGGCCGGATGCCGGCAGTGAAAGACCAGGACAATGAAGATCCCGAAGGTGGTGAAAAGACAAAGTGGGATAAAGCGGAAGAAGAGGCCAAATATCGTCATTACCGGGCAATCAGAGAAAAGCTGCTGGTGGAGAAACTGAAAGGTGAGCAGTTGCCGAAAAAAGAGGTTATCCGTCAAAATGTCAACCGTGCCCATGAGTACAAAACATCTCTGCTCCTCTTCTCCCGGGCAGTCTCCCACAAGATTGCTGCAGCAAGCGGCATAGAAGCAAAAGTAATATCCGCAATAATCGACACCGAGGCAAAAAACATCCTCACAGCCATGAGCAGGAGGATCGATCTGCATGTTGATTGAAATTGCGGCAGTAGATATCCAATGGGATCCATGCATTGGTGATGAATGGCACGATGGCCTGGGCTTTGAGGAGCTCTCCTTTGCCTGGGACGATGCGGAACGGGATGCCTTTGCCCCGCCACCGGATATCACCGTCTCTGAATATGCAGACCAGGACAGGGTCCTGCAGGCAGGGGTATCCAGAAATCCTGGCCAGTGGCGTACCGATTACACACCCTATCTCAGGCAGCCCATGGACAGCTACAATCTGGAGCATGTCCGCCATATCGTCCTCTGTTTCGGTACCCAGCTCGGTAAGACGGAATTTCTTTACAACATCCTGCACTATATCATCGGACACGATCCCTACTCCACCCTGCTTATGTACCCCAGGGAGGATGACGCAAAGAGTATCTCCAGGACCCGGGTGCAACCAATGATCGATGACTGTCCTGACCTGCGGGCAAAAAAACCGGAACAGGCCGACCTCTATCAGACCTTGGAGATGCATTTTCCAGCCATGGTCCTGCATCTGGTCGGGGCGAACTCCTTGGCCGCCCTTGCTCAGAAATCGTGCCGGAATATCCTTCGCGACGAGATCGACAAATATCCTAAAAAACTGGGCAAGGATGCCGACCCACACTCCAAATCCGGAGAGCGGGCAAAGTCCTACTGGGATATCCGCAAAGAGGTGGATGTTTCCTCCCCTACGTTTAAGAAAACAGGGATCCTGCGGCAGATAGACCGCTGCCATATTGTTTACATCCTGCATCACCCCTGCCCGCGTTGCGGAAAACTGCTCAAGCTGGATTTTAAACAGATCAAATGGGATGACAGACCGGAAGATCCGGACCGGATCATGATTGCCAAGCAGAGCGCTCACTACATCTGCCAGAAATGCGAAAGAACAATCGACAACGGTCACCGAGCCAGGATGATTGCCAACTGTAAATATGTTGCAGATAGAGAGATCGATTACCTGCCGGAGCGCATCGGCTTCTGGGCATCTTCCCTCTCCTCCCCCATCCTCACCTGGGGTGATATTGCCGAGGCCTTTCTGGAGGCCATGCGAGAACTTGAGGAAAACCAGGACAAAAAGCCTCTGCAGAATTTCAACAACGACTGGTTGGCCAAGGCCTGGGAAGAAAAAGTTGTAGTTGCCAAACATGGCGAGATTTTGAAGGCCAGGTGCGGCCTGGCCGGTGGAATGTTGCCGGAAAAGGCAGTGGCGCTCACTGCCGGGGTAGACGTGCAGAAACACGGGTTCTGGTATGTGGTTCGGGCCTGGGCAGCAGACTACACCTCCTGGCTCATCGACTATGGCGAACTGGAGACCTGGGACGATGTGGACCACCTGCTCTTTTCCACCAGGTTCCAGGTGCAAGACAGTGAGCGCAGCATGGGCATCTGCCGGGCCGGAGTAGATACAGGCGGCGGGAAGTCGCAGTGGTCCAATGTCTCCACCACAGAAGAGACCTATCTCTGGCTGCGCAGGAACAGGCTGCGCCCCGGCATCCGGGTATACGGAGTCAAGGGCGCATCCAGGCCCCAGGAAAACCCGGTCAAGATCGGCCAGCCCTTTGACAAGACCCCGTCAGGCAAGGCCCTGAACGGCAGCTTGCGTATCTACACCGTTGACACCGAATATTACAAAGACCTCTACCACGAACGGCTGCAGGCAGCTTTAGGGGAAGTCAACAATGCAGTCCCCGCCTGGCTCAGTGCCGACACGGATGAAGACTACGCCAGGCAGATCGCAGCCGAGGAAAAGCAGGAAGACGATAATGGGGTTGCCAGCTGGGTGAAGGTGGCAAATGACAATCATTATTTTGATTGCGAAGACTACGCCATGGCCGTGGCCTCTCCCCAGTGGCCCGGAGGTGGAATACACACCATGGCAGCGATGAAACCGAGACGGCAGCGCAGGGTAAGATCAACAGGAATTACCGTATAGGAGCAGAGATGGGCAGAGACGTGATGGAATTTACAGATGCAATGAAAGCTGCAAGGGCCGGGGTAGACTATTCGCCAAGGTTTGGCGCGGAATGTCCTGCCTGCGGGACAAAACGGGCAAAGGTTACCGGCTCCTGCGGCTGGGAAGAAGGCTATAAGATCAGGTATCACAAGTGCAGGAATGGTGGCTGCCCCATGGCCGTGGCCGGGATTTCCATCAAATCCATTGAGAAAGACTATGTCACTGGAGACACCCACTGAACTCCAGTCTCCTGTAACATTGGGCCTGATAACGATCTGTAGCGGCTAGTGAGGGAAAAATGAGTGAACAGCGTATTCCGGATATGGCATTCACCCGTACAATTGCCAGGGAGAATGGCAAAATAAAAAGCGGTTTGTGCAAATCCACCCGCTTTGAGGTGTACGGGGCCTGGCAATTTTCCCAACGTTTGGATGGGAAAAACTTTAGTGGTGACATGCCGGCCAGGAAGAGTGCCAGAAAGGAATTTTATAAGACCATGTTCCGCCTGCGGATTGATGGGAGGTGGTACATGCCTGGCGGGAGGAAGTACGTCTTTTTGACCTTGGAAGAAATTGCGAAGATGTTACTTCACTATTCTGGAGAAAATGAATGTGGAGAATAAACTGCGGTGAATGTGGCAAAACGAGTATTGCTGACCAATGGCTGGAGACGGCAATGGGACCACTTCCTGCCGGTCATTTGCAATGCCCGGAGTGCAAGGCGGGGATCAAGAAAAATATGCCAGCAATTAATCTGTCCGTTTTATTGGGGGAGCCTCAGCCCGATTTCACAACAACAGGGGACAGACCCCGATTTCACTATTTCAAGTGGAAATGATTGAGGGAAAACGTGGCCTGTCCCCTGTTGCATTTCTATTGCATTGCATTATTGTTGCATTAAAAAACACCTTTCAATTTGAAAATATCGGGGCTGTTGTAGTTCATCAAAGAGCCTGAAAAGATAGTAAAAACAATTTATTACACAGTGTTCCATCCATGTGACGTTAAGAATGAAATACATTTCTCATTTGTTGTTTTTCTACAAAATCAACATGTTGCCTAGAAGTACGCTTTAGCCGGATGAGCCTCATTTTTATTATACAGTTCCTTCAGTCACGAGTTTGCATCATGGTAGACCAGTTACTATTAATTTTCACACCTATCAGGTGGGCCGGCATTTTGTCGAACATTAGAACATAGGCCCTCACAGGTCTCATTGCTCCATTTGATTATATCCTGGACTGAACCACATTCAACAATTTTGGCATTGTATTCATCAGTACAATCCTCATCGGGAAGACAGTGGCCCTCACATGTTTCATCGTCAATGAAATATTTATCAGAACCACCGCATTGAGCCAATAACGTTGCTTTCTCATCTACACATAGAGCACATTGGCCAGTACATGAATTATCATCCCATGATAAAATTCTATCAGAGCCACCACATTCATCTATTTTTGCGGCATACTCTTGTTGACAATCCATATCGAAAAATGTGATATGTCCAGAATGACCTTGCTCTAGAGGACTTGGACAGTTTACGGGAGACGCCCAACTTTCCGCATTATACGTCATTTTTGTCCATTCCCAATATGGAAACCATGTTATATCCATACATCCAGTAATAGTTGATATATATGCTTTTGTTATTTGTTTATATCGTCCATCCCAAGGGTGTGTGATTACATCACCAACTGAATAAGCAAAAACACTCTTCACCAACCCCAGCACAAAAAACACCACCAGCACCCCAATGATGATGATCACCAGGCGGATCTTGAAGAATGATGGAATAAGGACAGCCATTAGAGTTCCTCCAACACAACAGAAGTAATAGGAAGTAATAGGAGACCCCGTTTAATCGTCGTTCTCCAGGCTCTTTGTTTTTTTCGTGGTCTGCCTGCTTTTCCGGGAGTTACCCGGCGGCCAAGCATGGCGGCTATTTCTTCTTTGAACCGTGGGTTGCCAAGGGCAAAATTTCCATTGGTGGCTTGACGGATCTGGTCAACGACTCCAGGCTCCAGCTCATGACGAAAAAGTTCCCGGTAGGCGGCCTGCCTTTCTTCACTGGTGCGGCCAAGACTCAGGTAGACCAAATGGTGGCTTAACAGGTCAGAGTTCTCGCCCTGTCCATTGCAACCGTAGCTTGACCAACGGTACTCACCAGGGTGTGCCACCATATCTGCGCGGACAGGATTCAATTCGATATACCGTTGACAGGCGAGCAGATAGTCCTCCTGTTGGGCAATGCAGGAGCGAAAATGCCCCTCCCAAAGTGTTCCGCTGCGCCGATAGGTGCGATTGATATATTGTTCATACCGTTGTCCTAAACGTTTCATTAGCAATCCGGCACTGTTCGCATCTCTCGGGGTCAAAAGAAGGTGGATATGGTTTGTCATCAACACATAGGCATGGATAGTACAACCCGTTTCACGGCTGTAATCATTCAACCAGTCTAGGTAAAAACAGTAATCCTCGTCAGAATAAAAACAGGATTGCCGATTATTTCCACGCTGGATCAGATGCAGGGGAACGCCGGGTATGATGATACGAGGTCGTCGGGGCATAAATATATAATTACCGCTCTTTCACTTTACAGACTAACAGAAAAACGGGGTCTGTACCCTATTGTTGGGGGATACGACAGATGGGTGGGCCGAGGTTTTGTGAGTTTATACAGTCTCCTGTGCAATTCTCAGAATTCCAGTTAACAATATTGCCCTCCCCGGCACACTCTTTTACCAAGGCAGCCCAGGCATCACCACAGCACATACCTCCTTCTTCGTGTACATAGAAATCAATTGTTGCCTCATCTATTATATCCCCTTCATGCTTCGACATATTAGACGACCAGCCATATATGTAACCGACGTAACAAAAAGTCCCAAAGATGTCCTGGAGCACCAGGGACAGAGTGTGCTGCCCAGGCTCAAGAAGAGAAATATCAATTTCCAGCCAGAAATTCAAAACTTCCCCTAGTTGTGTCCAGTCGCCTGAGGGATAAGGGGACTCCACATATTTAATGAACTGATACTCACCACCATCAACAGCATAAAGCAATATTCCATGGGTACGATTAGTGGTCGGAGAATAGAAAGAAGGTCTATAATCTGTCTGGAGGCTACAATATTCTGTAGGGCCCTCTTTCCCTGTTGGAGTTTCATCCTGGTCGAAAATAAATGTCCCATATACAGGAGTATTTTCAAATGTGCAAAACACTATTGACGTATCATGAGATGTCACAGTCACAGAACCAATTGCTGCATTGCCTGAACGAACTCCAGTCAAAGTAAAATATAAAAGAAAAAATAGAAAAACAGGAATCTGTTTCATTCATACACTCCGTCTTGTAACGTATTAGAAAACAATCGGGGTCAGACCACGTTTAATCGTCGCTCTCCAGCCTCTTTGTTTTTTTTCGTGGTCTGCCAGCTTTTCCGGGAGTTACCCGGCGGCCAAGCATGGCGGCTATTTCTTCTTTGAACCGTGGGTTGCCAAGGGAAAAATTTCCATTGGTGGCTTGACGAATCTGGTCAACAACTCCAGGTTCCAGCTCATGACGAAAAAGTTCCCGGTAGGTGGCCTGCCTTTCTTCACTGGTTCGGCCAAGACTCAGGTAGACGGAATGGTGGCTTAACAGGTCAGAGTCCTCGCCCTGTCCATTGCAACCGTAGCTTGACCAACGATACTCACCAGGGTGCGTCACCATATCTGCGCGGACAGGATTCAATTCGATGTACCGTTGACATGCGAGCAGATAGTCCTCCTGTTGGGCAATGCAGGAGCGAAAACGCCCTTCCCAAAGTGTCCCACTGCGCCGATAGGTGCGATTGATATATTGTACATACCGTTGTCCTAAACGTTTCATTAGCAATCCGGCACTGTTCGCATCTTTCGGGGTCAAAAGAAGGTGGATATGGTTTGTCATCAACACATAGGCATGGATAGCACAACCCGTTTCACGGCTGTAATCATTCAACCAGTCTAGGTAAAAACAGTAATCCTCGTCAGAATAAAAACAGGATTGCCGATTATTTCCACGCTGGATCAGATGCAGGGGAACTCCGGGTATGATGATACGAGGTCGTCGGGGCATAACTATATGCAAACCACTCTTTCACTTTATAGGCTACCTGAAAAACGGGGTCTGTCCCCGATTATTGCTGACCATACAGTTTCACATTGCAATTGATCACAATAACTTTTTAAAGAAAGATATTGTGTTTTTATTCCTGTAGGATCATTTTCAGCCTCCTCTTCGCATTTACATCTACTCTCGCATGTATCAGGATCAACAGAAGTAGCGTCCCAATATTCAGCACCACCACAGGCTTGTTGTTTTATTTCGTTTTCTTCCATACAATCTGGGGGGAAAACTTCAGTGCAACCAGGACATGTTCCGCCTTCATATCGGCAGGCATTTTCGGAATCCATGATATAATAGACTTTTGTACCACTAGCCCAATAAGTATACCATTCACCTGGAATATGATAATCATCAGAACTTGCAAGGAAATCAACATCACTGGTGACTCTCATAAGATGTTCATTGTTATACACTTCTATTATCCATCCATTAGCATCTGGACAATCACCAATATCAGAAGCAAAGATTGGGGAAGAAAAAAGAGAAAGAAATATGAAAAATGATAAAAACTTCATTACAAATCCAAAAGTAGAATAGGAGGGAGAATAGGGGACAGTCTGTCCCCTATTCTCCCGATCGGCTGAGTGGGCTGTGCAGTGGCCATGAGCCGTAAAAATAGGCGGCTGAGGGAAAGTTCAACCGCCTGGGGGTGTTTGGGGGGTTGGTGGTAATTAATTGTTGCATTGTGGATCATCAGGTGGACCAAAGTTTTTTAGCTCGTCCACCCAAACGTATTTTTCACTTCCTTCAGCGCAATAAACACTACTGCAAGCTAGACATGGATGATTCGAGCACATGTCGCCTGAATCGGTTGCAGTGTTTGCGCAATTGAAATAATCAACAACATACTTATAACCATCCACTATTTCTGTAGTTTGATGCCAGCCGTCTAATACACCACACGATTCTTCCAACACCCATACAGCTGACGCAGAGGTACATAAATTCAAGCTTAAAAAACTTGCCAGTATCAGGATTAAAATTTTCTTTTTCATAATAGTCTACCTGCAACATGTTTACTCAATTACTCTTTTCCCATATTTTTCTTCTCAGTCAAGGCGACTAAAGAATGAACTCTAGCCGCCTGGGGGTGTATGGGGTTAGCAAAAATGGGGTCAGACCACGTTTAATCGTCGCTCTCCAGCCTCTTTGTTTTTTTTCGTGGTCTGCCTGCTTTTCCGGGAGTTACCCGGCGGCCAAGCATGGCGGCTATTTCTTCTTTGAACCGTGGGTTGCCAAGGGCAAAATTTCCGTTGGTGGCTTGGCGGATCTGGTCAACGACTCCAGGCTCCAGCTCATGACGAAAAAGTTCCCGGTAGGCGGCCTGCCTTTCTTCATTGGTTTGGCCAAGACTCAGGTAGACGGAATGGTGGCTTAACAGGTCAGAGTTCTCACCCTGTCCATTGCAACCGTAGCTTGACCAACGGTACTCACCAGGGTGTGCCACCATATCTGCGCGGACAGGATTCAATTCGATGTACCGTTGACAGGCGAGCAGATAGTCCTCCTGTTGGGCAATGCAGGAGCGAAAACGCCCCTCCCAAAGTGTCCCGCTGCGCCGATAGGTGCGGTTGATATATTGTACATACCGTTGTCCTAAACGTTTCATTAGCATTCCGACACTGTTCGCATCTGCCGGGGTCAAAAGAAGGTGGACATGGTTTGTCATCAACACATAGGCATGTATAGAACAGCCAGTTTCACGGCTGTACTCATTCAACCAATCCAGGTAAAAACAGTAATCCTCGTCAGAATAAAAACAGGATTGCCGATTATTTCCACGCTGGATCAGATGCAGCGGAACGCCGGGTATAATGATACGAGGTCGTCGGGGCATAACTATATGCAAACCACTCTTTCACTTTATAGGCTACCTGAAAAACGGGGTCTGTCCCCGATTGTCCCCACTCTGCTTATCAAGGGTAGATAATTCATCAATTTTATTCTTTATATACACAGCATCACTTTTTTCAATATCAGTTGTTTGGGGACAATACTCCAATGCTTCCTTGTATGTTAATAATGCAAGATCAACAAAATGCTTATCTTCATAAATCGAAGCCAATGAGATATGTGCTGGGTAGTTTTTTGGGTACTTGCCTATTGCTTGATTTAAAATAGCTGTAGCTAGCTCAGTATTTTCTTTATTAGTGTCTAACAAAGTTAGAGAATAGCCATACAAAGCTTTGGATTGTTCTGCTACGTAATAATTTAAAATAAAAAGCGTTGCCATTACACCTACTAACAAACCTAACGATACATATAAAATATTTTTCTTCATTAGTAATTTATGGTTTTGGTCTGGGTGATGGTTTAGGGCCTGGATATGGACTTTTAATACATGCATAAGCCCATTTAGAGTATAAATCTGGGTCCTTTGCCCGGACACAATTCATAATAGCTTCAGATAGAAAACTTGCGTCATATTTATCCATAAAATAACACTGATCTTCCGCTGTATGCCCTATTTCTTTCCTACACTTTTCTTTGAGCTTCTGAATTTTCCGTCCTAAATATAAACATTTTCCGATATCCAGAAGGCTTTCTCCAGTTGGGTCAAAAAAGTTGATCGGATTTCCGCCCACATACGCATACAGATTGATACCGCCTTGCAATCCAATAGGATCAGCAGAGATATACCGCCCGGTAGCAGGATCATAATACCTATTCCAATTATAATGCAACCCAGTCTCCCCATCAAAATACTGTCCCGGAAACCGTATATTACTAACAACACTTTCCGTTCCCACCTGAGCCTCGCCAAAGGGCAGATAAGCCGCCTGCCAAACAATATTGCCTAGCCCATCAATTAATTGCTGGGGGGTACCAAGGTGATCATTGATATAATAGTACAAGCCAGCATTGTTTTCATACTCTCTGAGCGCCAACGGCTCACCGTCAAGATAAAAATATTCTCTTAAAATCGTCCCACCTGTGCTGGTTTCTGAAATCAATTGATTATTCAGATCATAGTGGTAATGGATGGTAACCCCACCAGTGGTTTTACGCACCCTTCTGTTGCTGGAATCATACGCATAGGTGGCAAGAACAGCACTGTTCTTATCCACCTGGATGAGTCTGTTTAACGCATCATAGATGAAGGTGTGAAGGCCGTCGGAGGTAATATTTCCATTGTCATCATAGGCATAAATCTTCGGCGTGTTGCCGGTGAAACTCGCCAGCTGATTAGTATTTATATTATAGGTGTAGGCAATGGACTCATCGGCTACCGTTAAGGGTGGGAGATTGGAAATTTCTGTTACATGCCCATCACCGTCTCGTGTATAGGTGGAGTCAAAGAGTCCGGCCTGGATTCGGGAAACATTATAGCGCTCATCAACTGTCTTGGTTAGGGTTGTCGAGCCTGCTATGTCTCCATTTGTTAGGGGCCCAAACGGTTTTCGTTGTATGGTAGTCATTAAGGATATTGGTGTAGCATCCTCAAGCGTTACGGCAGTAATCTGACCATCGAGGTCACGACTATAGCTAACAGCGCTCCCTCCGGTACCAGGATACGTCATGCTGTCCAACTGACCAGTAGTAGAATCCCACAAATAGCTGGTTGTATAAGTCGTTGTCCCAAGAATACGTATCTCGTTTGTGAGTTGTCCCAAAGAGTTATAGGAAAAGGAGCGGCTCCCCTCTTCATCGGTTACCAAACCAAGTTTTCCTATCCCGTTAGGACCATTCAGGTCATATTGCAAACTGATGACCTGCTCGGTCGCTCCCATAGGGTATTTTTGATTTGCAAGTCTATTGAGGGCGTCATACTCGAAGCTTATCGTTTGGCCTTTTGCATCAACAAAGGAAATCAAATTATCAGCTTTGTCATAGTCATATGTGGTTAGGCCCGTGTCAGGGGCATCCCGCTCTTGCCTCCTGCCAAAATCATCATAGACAAAATTGGTCATTTCGCCATCAGCAGCCATGACCCATAGCAGATTGTCCTTTTTATCATAGTGATAAAGGATGATACTGTCGAGATCGGGTACATGATCAGGATAAACAGTTGTGTCAACAATGTCCTTTTCTATGACATTTTTCAAACGATTAAGATTGTCATACGCATATATCGTTTTCAGGAAACCGGAGGAATTTATTGTTTCTACCAGGTTGCCCATCTTGTCGTAGTCAGCAATACTCTCATCAATACGCCCGGCCACTAGCTCTGGATACACTGTTGTTGTCCGACGAACGGCATCAGGATTTTCACTCACCAGATTCTCATCTATATATTCGGTATCCAGGTAACGAGTAAGGCTGCTGTTCTCTTCATCCCAGACCTCTGTTCTTTCGACCCTTCCCTCGCTATCATAAAAATATTTAATAGAATTTTGCAGATTATCACTGATTGTTTGCAACTGCCCATCAGCGGAATAAACATAAGTTATAACATAATTTCCTCCACTCCCCGGCGAGGTGCTTGTTTTAAGCTTTCCGTCATCATAATAGGTGTGGGTAGTAACGATTCCTCCGGTTGTAGACGACTCAAGCCGACCGTTATCTGCATTATAGACACGGGTTGTCACCAAGCCATTTGCCGCAGTGATTGTCTCTGCTTCACCGTAGAAGTTATAGTTACTATAGGTTGTCACATGTCCAAGAGCATTTGTAATCGTAAACAACTGGCCTTGATTAAGGCCCTGACTACTGTCATTGGGATAATAGGAAAAGTCTACCGTATCATCACCATCAACAATATCGTCTCTTGGTCCGTTAATTGTGGTTATCCGGCCATCACTGTTGCGAGGAGTACTGGTTGTTCTGGTGATTGCGGTACCTTGATCAAATCCATCTTCTTTTTTACTGAGGAGATTACCATTGCTATCATATGTCAATGTGACAACACTGTCTCCAGTGGAAGCTATTGAAGAGGTAATGATTTTTTTAAGAAGATTATCTGCACTGAAATATTTATCAGTGGTGCGCCAATCAACTGTCCCTAGCGCTTCAGTAATGGTATCTTTGCGCAAGCCTTCTGCATCATAGGTGGTGCCATAGGTATATTCTGTGACAACAGTCTCAAGGTCTGCGGCATCTTTACTTACGGTCTTGAGAATCACCCGCCCACGATCATCATAGACGTAAGAAGTATCAGAACTGGTACTGCATGAACTACACCCAACCCCCTCAATGGATTCAACCATCACAATCCCGTTGACTATTTCGAGGGTATAAGTTGTTAACACTCCTAAACTATTTGTAATCTCTCTCTTATTGTAAGCTGTATAAGCAATGGTAACTTTGTTTTGTTCGCTGGCACTGTCCCCTTTGACTGAACTGGTCACCCGGTCGAGGACATCATATCCCACCGTGAGGATAATTTTCCCTTCTTCATCCTCAATACCAGTGAGATTGTGTGTATCAAGGGGGTCGCCATAACTATAATTGATGCTCGTTCCATCTGGCTTGGTGACAGTTATCAAGTTGATATTACTGTCATAAAGATAGGAGGTGATTTTGGATGTGCCATTAAAGGATGATGTGACCGAATCTAATTGTCCACTTTGGTCATTAAAATCAAACTCCAGACTTCTCCCAAAATTATTTTCAATCTTGAGATCGACGCCGGTATAAGTGTAAGTGAGACTATTACCATTCTTGTCAGTGACACTCTTAAGGAGCTTGTTGCTGTCAATGCCGCCAAAGAGCTTGACTGTTCCGTTTGGCTCCTTAAGCTGATAGTCATCCGCCACCTGTGTAATAACCCGTTCCTTGCCGGTTTCATTGATCCATTGCCCTGAGCCGTTGTCAATAAAATGAACAGCACGGCCACCCGGTTGGGCAAGGATGATATCAGGAGAACCAATGGTTAACTTCTCACTAAACCCACCTGTCCAGCCATAACCAAGGGGACCGAACTCGTCACTTTGGCTGTTATATGTCCGGGTAAAGGTGAGATCTATCCCTGGGCTTGCTAGCTTCACATCGGTGGCAGCAAGGTATTTATTGCCTGTTCCGAAGTTTATCTGGTGGTCCCCGATATAAGGTTGTGTTCCTGCTATGGCGTTATACGCACAGAGACAGAAACCAGCCCAAAGAAGAAGTGAGATGAATGAATATCGGCTTATGGCTTTTTTCACGTTTTTCATCGTATTACCAAGGTCGTCTGTTGAATGATAAATGTACTTCAGCAAGTGGCTGATTTATTTCATAAAATAAAATCAAGTATCTTGATATCAGCTATCTATTATTAAAAAATATTTGAGCAATCTCTGTTTGGGATTTGAGTCTGCATCTCCAGGATCGGTTCCTTCAGCAACCTCTAGGCCATCGAGGTAACCATCATTATCGGAATCAGAATCATGTAAATTATCGAGGCTGTCTCCATCAATATCTGCATTCCAGTCATTTCCCCAGAGAGTACGCTCTGCACCGTCATCCAATCCATCTGCATCGGTATCAGCCAGGTTGGGATCGGTAAAATAGACTTCAAGCTCCTCACCATCCTGGATACCATCACCATCAGTGTCAACCCTAATGACAGAGAAGTTCCAAACTGGTCCTTCCGCTATCAAGCCGCCCTGATCTTTAGCGACGATCTTCCAAGAGTAGGATGTATTGGCAACAAGATCGGTTACGTTCATTGTTGTTTCAGTAATATCCTGCAGTAAGAGAGCGGGATCTGTGGTTTCATCTAAATAAAGGTCATATGTGACGATATCCCACGTATTAGGGTCTCCTCCGGTCCAAAACAGTTCCGCCCCATAATAAACATCCATATCTACGGCACCATCTACAGGAAACGGATTGGAAGGAATATATGGATTAAGATTGACGGTAATAGAGCTTTTAACGCTTCTATTACCCAGGGAATCGTATTGGTAGGTAATGGCCAGGCCATTGTCGTAGGTGGCTTTTTTTACACGATGTTTACTGTCATACTGGTAAGTAACTGCACCTGCCAAGGTAGGACCCGCTAAAAAGGCCAAGCACAATAGAAACAGAGAAACATATTTACAAGATAGTACTCTTGTTCTCTTCATCTCTCTTCTCACTCCCGAAAAGATTTTATGTATATACGACTCAAACCTACTAATACCAGTCAGGTTTATTCAAATAATTAGATAATGGGTGAATCGTCACCTTGAGAAAACGTTGTTGCCTAGTTTTCAAGGGGAATTATTTATCTTATTGAGCAACCGCAAAGTAATTAGGGACAAGAGAGTCGCCAAAAGTAGGTAAATCAGAACAGGTGTAGCTGTCGGTTATATATTTTACAACCACCGATTGACTATTTTCAAAAGCAGTTTTCGCCAACCCATACCATTGCAGACAAACTACTGCATCGATACCACCCCATTCTTCGTCCTGTGTGTTGCAAAGCAATGTAGCACTAGGAGTGGCTGTCCATGAGCCTTGTATATATAAAGCTCCGCTACTATATAATGTTATATTGTTAATTTCCCCTGAACACCATATAGTTCCTGCTTGTGCACTTGGAACAACAAAAAACATTAACAGAACCAGGATAATTTTCTTCATTTTTCTCTCCATTTTTGTTTTTATTTACATCACTTAAATGAATATCACGGGAACACAATACAATTGCCAATGGTATTGTGACCGCAGACCCAATTATTGCCATCATTATCATTTTAATTATACAGTTCTTTCAGTATCGAGTTTGCAACATGGTAGGCCAGTTACTGTTAATTCTCACATGTTGGTGGACCGGCATTTTGTGGGACATAGGAACAAAGGCCCTCACAGGTCTCATTGCTCCATTTGATTATGTCCTGAACTGAACCACACTCTACAATCTTGGCATTGTATTCATCATTACAATCCTCATCAGGAAGACAGTGGCCCTCACATGTCTCTTCATCAATGAAATATTTGTCAGCCCCACCACATTCCATAATTTTAAGAAGTTTTTCTTCTATACAAGGAGGACAAGAAGCGGGTAATTCAGTACCACTCGGCCCATCATATGTATATCCGCTTGTATCCGCTACACGTTCATAGTGAGTGTAAGAATCATTAGGAATCCAGTCCCCGTTTACATTTGCATACAGGACTATAAGACCACGTCTAATATAATGCGGACCTGACCCTTCGTCAGGATAGTGTTGTAGTTCTTTGACCATACGCCCTACATAGTAGGCATCGTCATGGTGAAAGCCTGTTGTAAGATAATTTGTTGTTGAACTATCTGCGGTGTAGCTAGTGTTACTTTCTAAATAAAATATACAATCTCTATCAGCAAAAAGAGCGGCAAAGACTTGAACCGGAGAAACAAAAAATAAAAATATAAATATAAATATTTTACCCTTTGCCATACGCTTGAAAAAGGCGATCCCGACAACGACACCCAGGACGATTCCGAGGATAGGAAGTCCGGCAGTAAGAGCGGTGGTCAACTGACCTGTGATTTCGGTTACTGCACCTGCATAATCTACAACCATGATATAAAATCTTTATAAAAGAATAGGGGACAGACCATAAAAGAATAGGGGACAGACCACGTTTACTCGTTACTGGTAATTTTCACACCTATCAGGTGGACCAGCATTTTGTGGAACATAAGAACATAAGCCCTCACAGGTCTCATTGCTCCATTTGATTATGTCCTGAACTAAACCACATTCTACAATTTTGGCATTGTATTCATCAGTACAATCATCATCGGGAAGACAATGGCCTTCACATGTTTCTCCATCAATGAAATATTTATCAGGACCGTCGCATTCTTGTTCGAGAGCTTGCCTTGCTTCCTGACATGTGCAAGTTCCATCACATTCTATTTCATCCCAATCGACATTTTCTTCGCCACCACATTCTTCTATAATTTGCTGGCGTGTTAAATCACAACAAGATGAAGCATAAGAATTTCTTCCAACACCTCTTGGGTCATTTACTAGCCAACGTGATTGATTGTTCAAGTAATATCCTTGGTCATGCCATTCACGATTTTCATAATAAACTGACTTTATTGTACCAATGTAAAAGGTGCACTCTTGATATTTATAACCACATTCATATTCACGAGAAAACTCTCCGGTTTCATCATTATAGATAACCTCTCCTGTACCTATGCAATCCTGCCATGTATTAAAAGATGTTCCAGTTGCATAAATATTTTCATATATAAAGTGACATTCACCTGGCCATCCTTCAGCAAAAACATCCTTGACGGAACCCAAAAACGAAAACACCACCAGCAATCCAAGTACGATTAGCAGCAAGTGGAGTTTAAAAAATGATGAATCCGGAAGAACCATAAAAATTCCTTCAATTTAAACAAAATAGCAGGTTGGCTGCATTGAAGTTGCAACCTATCTGATTATTATAACATCCTAGTTAACACCCTTTGATCGCTCAGAATTCTTTCTTTATTTTGAGCCAAAAATGAATCGCCATTCATCTAACCACAATCAGATTTCATTTGCAATAGGTAAATATACCTATTTTTAGCCTTAATTCTAAAAAAAATAAGCCAATAGAGGATAACAAACCACGGTTCACTGGAAAGTTGTCTTCACCAGGCCTCGTTCGCAGTTGCCGGGAGGTTTCTGTGTTATCAAGCGCTTCGGCTAATTGACAACCACCCCGACACCTTCCTTTTTAAGTAGCTTTATTTCAAGAGGTTACTACGAGCACCTACAGAAGATAAAAAACAAGCACTCCTTTATTTTATACTTCTTTCCTCTATGACCATTCCCGTGGCAGTCGGAATCCACCTTTTGCCAGTCTCTTTTTGAAGCCTAAGAAACCATTTCAACAACAATCAGCAACTATCCTCCACAAGTAAAACTCTTCCCCAGGAGTTTCTATTCCCCAGGAGAATCTCCTCTGCAAGAGAAACTCTTCCCCAGGATACAACCCTCTTTTTTTTCTTTTCACGAACGCTCATACTCTCCTCATCATCAAAGGAGAAATGTATGGCAAATGCAATCGAGCTGAGTACAGCGGTAAAAAACAGAGATGCTTGGGTAGCTGCCAGTGTGGCAGTTGCTTCCGGGAAATCGTATAAGATTGGCCAGCGGGCATTGACCCGTGCTGATGCTGCAGAAATCATCCGGATGATCGACTACTGGCAGGCCTTGGTTGACAGGTTATCCAGGACCGTTGCTGGTATGCGTTGCAGGCAGGCGGTGCCCCTTGATAACTAATACCGTCCAGACGACACCTCCCCCAGTTCCTGCACGCTCTGCCGGTACCGGGGTGAAGATCACCAACCAGGCAGGCGATGCCTACAGTGGCGCCTCTGCTGTACGGCGGGTGGTGCGTGGCTGGATGGCCACCGGTGCTGATGCAGATTCCATTGTCCGCTCCGACCTCAACTCTTTGCGTGATCGCTCATTTGATGCTGTCCGCAACATTCCCATTGCCACATCGATAGTCAAAACACCTGTTACCAGTGTTGTCGGGTCTGGCCTGGTCATGCAGTCCCGGATTGCCAGAGAAGTGCTGGGCCTTTCTGACACAGAGGCAGAGGCCTGGCAGGCAAATACAGAACATGAGTTCAGGATCTGGTCGGAGTCGGTTGAATGTGATGCAGCCAGGAAGCTGGTGTTTGGTGAGCAGCAAAGCCTGGCCTTCTATTCTGCGCTTCTGGCCGGTGATTCCTTTGCCTTGCTGCCCATGATCAAACGGAGCAACAACCCCTATTGCCTGGCCGTCAAATTGATCGAGGCCCACCAGGTTTCCACCCCGCCTGCCTATATGCACGACCATAATGTAGTTGAGGGCATACGCAATAATCAGCACAACGAGCCTACCAGTTACTATTTTGCAGACCGTCATCCCGGCAGTGCCTGGACAGGGCAACGAAAGTGGAAAGCTGTTCCGGCCCGGGGAAAACGATCCGGCAGGATTAACGTAATCCACCTCTTTACCCCGGAACGGATCGGCCAGTCCCGCGGTATTCCCTATCTCGCCCCTGTTCTGGAGCAGCTGAAACAGCTGGTACGCTTGACGGACGCGGAACTGATGGCCGCAGTCATCACCTCCATGCTCACTGTCTTTGTCAAAAAGAATGCGGGCAGTGACGGACTGCAGGACTCGTTTGAAAATGATGGCCAGCCAGAGGTGGCAAAAGCACCGACAGAGCTCAAGCTTGGCAATGGCCTGGTCATCGACCTGGAGGAAGGCGAGGATATCACCACCGTTGACCCTACCCGCCCGAACTCTGCCTTTGATCCTTTCTTTGATGCCATTGTCAAGCAAATCGGGGCCGCCGTCGAGCAACCGGCAGACATTATCCTCAAGCAGTTCAACAAATCCTACTCTGCCAGCCGGGCCGCTTTCCTTCAGGCCTGGCAGTTCTACAAGACCCGCCGTGTCTGGCTTGCCCGTCATTTCTGCCAGCCGATATATGTCGAGTGGCTGCGTGAGGCCGTGATCATCGGCAGGATCCAGGCCCCTGGCTTTCTGGAAGACCCGGCCATGCGTTATGCCTGGGCCGGTGCAGAATGGCAAGGCCCCGCCCCCGGCCAGCTCGACCCGTTAAAGGAAGTCATTGCTGCGGTGAAACGGGTAGACGCAGATTTTTCCACCAGGTCCAAGGAAACAACCGAGCTCACCGGAGGCGACTTTGACATAAACGTCCAGCAGCGAACCAGGGAAGAGAAGAAGAGACGCGCCGGCGGTCTGGTGCCAGACGAAACACAAGGAACGACGAAATGAAAAAATGGTACAGAATCGAGGCCCTGGCCGAGCGTGAGGCAGATATCCTCATCTATGAACAGATTGGCAAGGACTATTGGAGCGAAACAGGAATAGGCGCCAAAGAATTTGTTGAGGAGTTGAACGCACTGGATGTGGACAAAATCACCCTGCGGATCAACTCGCCTGGAGGCAACGTCTTTGAAGGCCACGTCATCTACAATGCCTTGCGGGCCAACAAGGCCAGGATCGATGTTCATATCGACGGTATTGCCGCATCCATTGCCTCCGAGATAGCCATGGCCGGAGACACTGTCAACATCCCTGAAAACGGAATGATCATGATTCATGATCCGTCCTGTGGAGAATGGGGAACTGCTGTGGATATGCGCAAGACTGCAGAGACCCTGGACAAGCTGAAGGTTGGCATTATTGCCTCATATCGGCAGAAAACAGGCCTGGATGAAACCGTTCTTGGCGAGATGATGGCAGAGGAAAAATGGATGACGGCAGCGGAAGCAGTTGAACATGGATTTGCCGACGCCATCACCGACCCTGTCCTTGCCCAGGCCAACTTTAAGCAGCTTAAAAATTTCAGGAACACACCGGAGAGGCTGTTTTCTAACCGTGCAGCCCTACCAGAACAACAGCCATCAGGAGGAACCGATATGGCAGATCAAACAGACAAGAACGAGATCACCCCGGACTTTATCCGGGCCAACCATCCGACCATTGCCCAGGCCTTCATTGATGAGGGTGCCACCGGAGAACGGGAACGTATCAAAGGCGTGATGGATCTGGCCAAGGACAACATGAGTGATGACATCCAGACCATGGTCTTTGACGGAAAATCCTCTGCCGGAGATGTGGCCGTGGCCATCCTGAAAGCCGGACCTACCCAGCCTGCAGCCCCACAGCCAACCGCGGCCCAGGCCGCTGCTGCTAACCTGGCCGCTGACGGGGCAGAGATCCCGATCATTAACAGCCAGACCACCGACAATGTGCAGGACGAAACCGAAATGCAGAGTTTTATGGACAACATCAAGGCAGGGGCCGCACAGCATAAGTAATTTTTCAGCCTATTCACCTTCAGCCTTTACACCTACAGGAGCAACATCATGACTGAAACATTTACCCCAGACAACCTGCATGCAGGCGATTTCCCCATCGTGACCGGAGCAGTGACCATTGCTTCCGGCCAGGTTCTTAGCCGTGGCGCCGTGCTCGGCACCGTGACCGCAAGCGGCAAGCATCTGCTCTGTGACACTGCCGCTGTGGATGGTTCGCAATCTCCCACCCATATCCTTGCCGAAGACGTTGATGCCAGCCTGGCAGATGTGGAGGCCATTTCCTACTTGACAGGAGAGTTCAACGAGGAGCAGATCTCCCTGGGCGGGGCCACCGTTGCCGCCGATGTGCGCTCCGCCCTGCGGGCGTTGGCGATTTTTCTGCAGGCACCGAGCAACTAGAAATGCAGTGGATAGTTGAGAGTAGACAGGTGATATTTTTTGCCACTCTCCTCTCTCAACTTTCAACTCTCAACTAAAGGAATAAACACCATGACTATCAATATGTATGAAACACGGACCATGCTCCAGGCCATGGAGCAGGTCCCCTCCCCGCGCACCTTTCTCCGCGATACCTTTTTCGGGGGAACGAAAACCCACGATACCAAGCATGTGGATATCGATATCGTCAAGGGCAAGCGCAAGATTGCGGCCTTTGTCAAACCCATCTCCGAGGGCAAAGTGGTTGAGGATGAAGGCTTTGAGACAAAGACATTTACCCCGCCCTACCTGAAAGAGAAAAAGCGGCTCACCCCGCAGGAACTCTTCAACCGTCCTGCAGGGTCTGTCATCTATGCCCCTGGCGATGGCCCGGAGGCCAGGGCACAGAAAGAGCTTGGCAAAAAACTGGCAGATCTGGAAGACCGTTTCACCCGCAGAGAAGAGGTGATGGCCTCCGAGCTGATGAACTCCGGCCTGGTGACCGTAACCGGCGAAGGCATTAATGCGGTTGTGGATTTCGGCATGCCGGCAGCCCACAAGGTGACCCTGATCGGCACCGACCTGTGGACCGATGCGGCCTCCGACCCTTTAACCGACCTGATTGACTGGTGTCTTATGATCGGCCAGGCATCCGGCTTGCTGCCAAGCGTTGCAGTACTTGGCATTGATGTGTGGAAGGCCCTGCGCAGTAACGACAAATTCACCAAGGCCCTGGACAATCGGCGCATCATCACCGGCCAGATCGATCCACGGGTCCTGCCCAACGGGGTTTCCTATCTCGGATCTATCAACGAATCCGGTGTGGACCTGGATCTTTACACCTATGCCGAGTGGTATGTGGACCCGGTGACTTCCAACGAACTGCCCATGGTCCCTGCCGACAAGCTGTGGCTTGGGAATCCTGCGGCGCGAGGTGAGCGGCTCTATGGGGCCATTGAAGATCTGGATGCCGGTGGCCTTGCTGCCGTGGAGAGATTCCCGAAATCTTGGGTGGTGCCTGATCCGTCGGTTCGCTGGCTGCTTCTCCAGTCTGCGCCCCTGGTGGCCATGTTGCAGCCGGATGCCTTCGGCTCCATGAAAGTCGTGTAAGCATTCCCAAGCGGCGCATCTTTTACCGATCAGGCAGGTTCACATAAGAAGCCTATGCTTCACCTGCCTGATCGCCCAAACCTGCACCACTTGAAAACACTTACCTTAATTTATCTTTTTTTTGAGGAATCAAAATGGCACGTAAGAAAAGGACGATAGCCGTTGTTTCTATAGGCAACGTTAAGTGTGACGGAAAATATTATCCGCCGGGAAAGGAGTGGGATTGTCCGCATGATCTGGTTGGAGCGCTGGAAGAGGTGGATGCCGTTGAGCGGATCCGGGTTGTTCAGGAAAAGGCATCCCCTGCCCCAAAGAATCCGCCGGCTGGTGGGAAGGGAAAAACTCCCCCGGCTGGAAACGATGATGAAGGTTCTGCGCAGGACGATGCCGCTGCCGGTAGCGGTGGCGATGCGGGCGACCAGGAGTAGGCCATGACCTTTAAGGATCAGCTTGCTCTTGATAACGCCAACTTGTTCATGAACACGGATGAGTTTTGCGGTGATTCTATCCTGGACGGTGTCCCCTTGAAAACGATCAAGGAGGATGTCTCTTTTGCCGAGATCGGGATCGAGGCGCCCGGAGCTTATGGTCATGCCATGATCCTCCATGTTGTTGCAGCAGACCTGACCATTTCCTATGTGCCAAATCAGGAGATCGACCTGGACGGTACTGTCTGGACTGTCAAGGACGTGCGCGATGAATACGGAATGCTGGTCTTTGAACTCTACAGGTTCACCTCATGATCGAGTTTGATTTTGATAATGCCCGGCTGGAGGCTGCTGCCGAGGGGCTAAACGGAACCAGGGAGCAGATCGAGGCTGCCAGGACCAGGGCTTTACGAAAGACCGGCAAGCGTTTCAGCACTGCCGTTAAGCGGGAAGTGGCAAAACGGGAGCGCATGCCCCAGAAGGCCATTGCGGATCGCTTCTTTATCTCGCGCGTGGCCAGGGATGACGACGAGGTCACCATCTGGATAGGCACCTTTGATGTGGATCCGTTTTCGATTGGTAAACCGTCACAGGGTGCCGCCGGCGTAAAGGTCGGCAGGCGCAGTTATCAGGGGGCATTTCTTGGCACCATATACACTGCCCGGGAAAAGGTGTGGATCCGGCTGCGTTCGCCACACTACAGCCCGGAGTTGTATCCGACCAGAAAACAACACCACTCAGGATATCGAGGTGATCTTTCTGCTGGAGAATTCGGCCACCGTTTCCCGGTGGTCAAGGCTGCTGTTCCCATTGACGAGACGGTCAAGGCCGTTGCTGCCCAAAAGGAAGACGAGATGGGCGAGGAGTTTATGAAGATCTTCAAGCAGGAACTCAACTATGAAATCTTTATCAAGGGGATGGCGTGATGAATGATCTTGTCGAGCTGATCATTGCAGCATGCACCAAGGCCACAGCCGGGGAGCTTTTTGACGATGCGGCAAGCGAGGCCGGACAAACCACGGTCACGGTCTATGATTCGTTCCTGCAGAAAAACGATCCTGGCCAGGCCCCGAAAAAGGAGCACCCTTTTATCCTGGTGCGGCCTGTGGGTGGTGAGGAGACTACAGAAGAAAGTAAAATCTTTGTCCCTGTGCAATGCGGAATCCATACTTACGGCAACGTGGATGCCGGAGTCCATGATATCAGGAGAATTGTCGGCCTACTGTTACAGGGCCTGAGCGATAATACCCAGTTTATAGGCTACTCCCTGAAAAAGATCGTTATCACCCTGGGCGATCCACGGGATGGAGCCCAGGCACACCCAAAGTATTACGCCCATATGGAACTGACCTTTGGTCGAACCCCTATCTTAAACAACTATTAACGCGGCTTGAAAGGAGCACGATATGAAAGGATTTAGAGGCGCAGGAAATGTGAGAATGGCCCTGTTTGATGAGACCACCGGGCTGCTGATTAATAAATGGTATCCGTTTGGCAACCTGGTCAGCCTGGTGATGACTCCGGAGGCTGAGCCGATTGATGTGTTGTCCACCGATCATGCAACCTATGGCCAGGTCCTGGATACCATGGATGATCCCAAACCGGCCAAAGGCAAGATATCCTCCAACCGATTTGACCATCGCACCATTGCAATCGCCTTTATGGGTGAAGATGTACTCAAGGCAGATGCAGAGGCAACTGTTACTGATGAGGCGCATACCGCATCCCTGGACAATGCACTGCGTCTGGCAAATGGAGATGTCTCGGCAGTTGTGGTCACGGACTCTACAGCGGTAACCACCTATGTTGAGGATACTGATTATACGATCTCAACCGGCCCTGGTTTTGCCTTCGTCACCCCTCTTTCCACAGGGGCTATCACCGAGGATGAGGCCTTGCTCATCGATTACACCGCTGCTGCCGGCAGCGGCTACAAGATTGAGGGCGGCTCCAAGCCTTCCCGCAAGATCGCCCTGCTCTTTGACGGCCGTAACCAGATGGACGGTACCCCAACGCTGCTTGATGTTTTCCAGTGCACCATCAAGCCGTCCGGAGGGTTTGATCTAATGTCCAAGGATCCGGCCACCCAGGAGTATGACATTACACCGATACTCATGCCCGGCAAGACCTCAACCTACGAAGTCCACGTAAAATAGTGGAGAGTTGAGAGTGGAAAGTTGAGAGTGTTTTGCTCTCCACTCTCATAGTCAATTTCAAGAGAATAAGGGACTGAAACAATGGCAGAGCAGAAAAAACCAGCAGAGCGCAAGGAATACACGGTCAAGGTAGAGACCCACGTCCACCGGGGAGAACCAGTTGCAAAAGGCGGCAAGATTGATCTCACCGAGGCCCAGGCCAAACGGCTGAAGGGCAAGGGGGTTATCTGATGGCTGTGGCAGAAACAGCAAAACTTTGCGGCAAGGATATTGCCGCAAAGGAATTGACTGTCTTACAAGTCAAAGAAATGATGGAAACAATACGCCATGACAGGGTTATCGACAACCTCATGGATGGTGATATCCCTGCAGACTTGGTGGCACTGGCCTGTGGTGTCTCCGTTGATGAATTGGAAAAGGCAAAGCCCTCTGAGTTAGACCAAGTTTGGGAGGCTGTGCGCAAGGTAAACCCTCGTTTAGCAGGCATGGTGAAGAATACCACGGCAATAATGGAACAGCTGAAGAGTATGTCCAGCTCCTTACCCGCTGTGTCTGCAGACTGATCCAGATAGGCCACCAAGACGCTTGGGATTACCCCTGGTCAACTTTTGAAATAGCCCTTAACGAAGCAACAAAACAAAACTCCTAACTCACTGAGACCTAATGTCTGCTGAAAAGAAATTTGTCTATACCATCCAGGCCCAATACAAGGGCAATAATGAGCTGAATAAGCTCAAGGTTGGCCTGCAGACTATAGGTAACATCAAATCCTTTGACCGGCTGAGTACCAGTATCGGCAAAACAAAGGGTGATCTTGCCAAGGCAGAGGTAGAGGCGGAAAAGCTGAAACAGGCCCTTGATGGGACGCACGACAAGAAGGCAGCGGCAGATGCCAAAAAAGCTGAGAAAGCTGTTGATTCCCTAAACAAAAAACTTGCCAAGGAGAGTGCTGAGCTTGCCAAGCTTGATGCCTCCTTGCGCAAGACCGGTATCAACACCTCCAAGCTTGCTGCAGAGCAGAACAAACTGCAGAGGTCCATGCAGTCGCGGGGGAATGTGATTGCTGCCAGGAATGCACTCGAAATACGATCCACCAGAGAAATAAAAACAGAGATATTGGCTCTGAGCAAGGCATACGCAACTCTGAAGAATTCCGGCACTGCCTCTATGGGAGAGCTGTCCAGAGCCAAGGAGAAGTTGCGTGCCAAGACGCTGAAGTTAAATAAAGAGTTGGGTAAGGTGCCTGGAATATTCTCCAAGTCTGCCAAGGGAATGAGGAGTCTGCACGGGATGGCTCTTTCCCTTTCCGCCATGTTTGGTGGTTTTGGTGCTGCCATGTTTGCCCGCTCGATCTTTGATGCCGGTGTTTCATCTCAGCAGTTGGCTATGGCCTTTGAATCCATTTATGGCAGTGGCGAGAAAGCAGCAGCAGAACTGGAATTCCTCAAAAGAGTTGCCGATGAGCTCGGGCAGGAATATCAGAGCCTTGCAAAATCATACAAGGTAATTGCAGCGGCGGCCAAAGGTACAGACCTGGAAGGAAATTCTACCCGCCAGTTTGTTGTTGCCATTGCCGAATCTGCCAAAGTTCTTGGCGCAACATCAGACCAGATTAACCGGGCCTTTGCTCAAATTGGGCAGGGAATTAGTCGCGGCAAGTTTGAGCTTGAAGACTTGAAAACCATTGCAGAGGCATTGCCTGGCATTGGATTTAAGGACTTTGCTGATTCGATTGGAGTTTCCACAGAGAAATTCTATGAAATGATTTCTGCTGGAGAAATTGTTGCAGATGACTTTATCCCTAAGCTGTCAAAGGCTTTGCACGGACAATTTGCCGAAGCGGCAAAAGAATCAGAAACAGCCCAGCAGGCACTCAACCGCATGACAAATGCCTGGTACGACTTGCGCGTCGAGATTGCCAACTCCGGTTTTCTGGATCGGGCTACCAATTACATGGAGGCTCTGACCAATGCCCTCAAAGATCCCCAAGTTCAGCAGGCGGCAAAGGACCTGGCCGACACTATTTTTGCCTTGGGCGAAGGATTATTCAAGATAGGATTTTTTGCCAAGGCAGCATTTGAGACTGTTGCCTCCGGTATCCTTTCCGTCGTTCAATACGGTGCCGGCATGATCTCCATGTTTGCTATGCTCACCGACACTTTGGGAATTACCACTGGTGCATTTGAGGAGTTGCAGCAGATCAGCAAAGCTGCTGAAGAAGGAGCCATTGATCTGGCTGGTAAGGCGGTGAACTCCTGGCAGATCATGGGCAAAGGGGTGTCCGGTTATGCCTCGAAGGCGAAAAAAAGTGTCTCTGTAATTGAGGAGACATTTTCAAAGATTGAGGGTGCCGCTGAAAAATCTGCAGCCGGTCAGGTGAAGGTGACCAAAGATGCCCTGAAGGAGATGAAAAAGGAATACAAGGATCTCCAGAAAGAGGTTGAGAGCATCCAGGACGATATCCAAAAGCGTGCTGCTGGCCTCGGATCCGGTGCAGGCATTGGGAGCTTGACTGCAGAGCTGCGGGAGATGTCTCGAACAAACATGACTGACCTGCAGGCATGGAGAGACAAGAAAAAAGAGGCTGCCGAATATGTAAGAGCAGCAAAGGCCGCATCTGTTGAGGCCGAGCGGATGGCCAAGGCAGGAAATTACGCAGGTGCAAAGAAGCTTTTCGAGCAGGCTGTTGAGTACGCAGACGAGGCCAAGTCAGCATATAAGGACCTGAACGAAGAGGTCAAGCAAAACGACCAGGTTGTTATTTCCTCACAAAAAGCCCTGAAAACATCGATGGCTGGTGTAAAGGCCTCTGGTGAGCTGGCCATTGACATACTCAAAGACCAGGAAGCGGCAACCAAAAAGGCCATGGCTGCTTTGGATAAAGAGGCCGGTGGCAAGCTTTCCGGGAAAGAGGCCATTGAGGAAACAACAGCTGCAGCTGATGGACTTGAACAGAAAATTGTCAAAGTTGGCGACCGTTGGGAGGCTGTTTGGAAGGATAACAGGAAGGATGGCATTGCTGTCCTGGATGCTCTCCAGACCAGAGTAGACAGCATGGATGGCCAGACCATTAAGGTCTACGTGGAAGAAATTGCCAAGCACAGATGGGGAGGAATGGCCGGAAAACTTTCCATGGCAAATGTTCTCCGATTTGCCGCTGGCGGTAAGCTTGCAGGATATGGTGGCGGCGACAAGATCAGGGCACTGCTTGAGGCCGGTGAATTTGTGGTCAGAAAAGAGGCTGTGGCTAAATATGGGCCAGGATTTCTCCATGCCCTTAACTCCATGCGCTTTAACTTTGGTGAGCAGGTCAGGGCCAGGGTTGGCGGATATATCAGCAACGTGACTGCCCCTGTGCTTATGCAATCCGGTGGGCTGGCAACGGCTGGTGCTTCGGGACAATCCATGGGCCACTACACCCATGATATTAATTTCCAAGGGGCTCCTGCTCCTGTGCGGGTGATGACAGACAGGCAAAACACTGCTGCATTTATCAATGGCCTGAAACGTATGCAGGAGCTGGCATCATGACAGTAATGATTGGAAACATAGTTCTGGATGACAACCTGCGCCTGCATGGGATCGAGACGGCAAAGGATATTGCTGTGGAACAGATAGGTGTCCTGGATGGCAGCAGTGTTTTCCAGACCATGCCAATAAGCGGTGGGCGTCAGCTCTCCCTGGTTGCCACCAGAGAGGGAAATAGTCTCAAGGGTAAGATCCTGCGGTGGCAACTCATGGCCATTAAGTCCCTGGCAGTTGGAGGACAGCCGGTCCCCCTCACCCATCAGCTGGGAACCTTTTCTGTACTCATTGTTTCAACCGCTGAAGTGGTACCGGTCTACGACTACAAAAACCCGCAAGACGATGATCCCTGCATCGGCTCAATACAAATGATCGAGGTGTAAAAAATGCTTGATACTGATATCAAAACATACCATTCCGCCGAGGTTTCCGCCCTGGTCACCAATGGTGGGCGCATGTCCGTCAACCAGGTGACATCCGGGGTGGTCAATAATGTGTGGCCGCATGTTCCCAGGGCGGAACGGTTGGCCGGGGCGATTTTGCATCGGAAGTTGTTTGATAAGGCAGCTGATGATACGGACGGTACTCTGCTGGCTGCCCAGAAATGGATCGATAGGCCAACACTTGGTGAGGATCTGATTGTGGCCTTTGCGGCTACCCAGACAGACACCCAGGCGGATATTACCGGCAATGAGCGTAAGTATGGAGCGGCGTATATCAAGACAGATATTGCAGCCGGGGTATCTACCTTTGTGGTTACTGTGGAGGCTGCTGCCCTGGCCAGTGGTACTGATGCCATCTTTCAGGACGGTGATCCGATCCGGCTCACTGACAAGCTCACTCCGGATGCCGTGGCTGGCAATGAGGAATTTCTTACAATCTCCGGAGTGCCTACGGTTGTCGGTCTGGATGTGACCATTACCGTGGCGGAAGTGATTGCCAATGCCTATGCAGTCATTGATGAGGCCAGGGTTATGTCCATTATGGACAAGGGTGATATCGCCTGCTCGGTGGACACTTTTGTTGTGACCTCTGCAGGTGATGGTGCCTACGATGACACCACCTATCCTGTCACCTGTGACAATATCGGTACTGTTGAGGATGCAATCACCCTTGAGTTTACCGATGCCACCCACTTTACCGTTACCGGGTCCTCTGGCATTGGTTACGGATCCGGAGACACGGCCACTGATTTCATTCCCTCCAATCCTGATTTTACCAAACCATACTTTACTCTGGAGTTTGCAGGATTTTCCGGGGTCTTTGCGGCTGGCGATACTATCACCTGGAACATTCATCCTGCAGCCTTTGCCTACTGGTTGCGGCGCACTGTCCCGGCTGGCTGTGCAAGCCTGGCCAACAATAAACTGACTGCCGTTACTGCCGGGGAGTCTGCTGTATAAATGAACTCTCTCTCTCTTAATCTCTCCAGGCCATCGTCATTGGCCAGGGATACCCTGATCATCGAACAGGAACAGCCTGGCCAGGCAGACGGCTACCTGTCCAGGGCCGGGATGTATCTGTCCATCATGGCCCTGATCAATGGAGAGATGCCAGAGGATCCGGAGTGCGTCAACGAGTGTACCACCACCTTGTATGTGTATCGTTTTGATCTGGCCCTGGCCTACCGGCTGGCTGTGTCCCATGGCAGCCTGGGTCCATTGGAACGTGAAGATGATCTTTACTACACGGAAAAGATCAAGGTGGCCATGGATGATGAGGTCCGTCTCAAGTATCCCAGCTGGGGCGTGGTTGAATCACGCTGGATAGGTGACCAGGTGTGGGACCAGGACGGCAGTACAATTGCTGCCCCTGCTTTTGTGGCCGATGTGGATAAGCTGAAATTTGCTGCCCGTGTTTATGGGACCTTGGCCGTCACCT
>JAQYVF010000156.1 GCA_030145625.1 Desulfocapsa sp.
AAGAATCTAAACGGAGTTCGACATGGACAGCTCACAATTATTAGGAATTACGACATTTACCTATCTTTTCTCAACCATCCTCTATGCCATAATCTTTATTTTCAAGGCCAAGCGATTGGGACCGGCAGCGACCATCTTTACTCTTGTTGCCTTCCTGGTACAGACAGCCGGACTCCTCCTTCGCTGGGTAGAATCATACCAGATGGGATACGGACATGCCCCTCTTACCAATATGTACGAGTCTGTGATCTTTTTTGCCTGGACAATTATTCTCCTCTACCTTCTTATCGAATGGAAATTCAAGACTAGAGTCATTGGTGCCTTTGCTGTACCCTTTGCATTTCTTGCCATGGCCTATGGCTCTTTTGCCTCAGGAATCACAAAAGAAATCAACCCGCTTGTCCCCGCCCTCCAGTCCAATTGGCTCCTGGCCCATGTCGTCACCTGTTTTATCGGCTACGCAGCTTTTGCTGTTGCGGCCGGACTGGGTATCATGTATCTCCTTAAAAACATGAGTGAAAGCAGACAAACCACAAACGATGAGAGTTTACTCGGCACGTTACCTGCGCTGAAAGTTCTCGATGACATCACTCATAAAACCATGGTATTCGGTTTTCTCTGGCTCTCGGTGGGTATTATTACCGGAGCCATCTGGGCCAACTCCGCCTGGGGTACCTACTGGAGCTGGGACCCAAAAGAAACCTGGTCACTTATTACCTGGTTCATCTATGCCATAACCCTCCATGCCCGTTACACCCGAGGCTGGGGTGGTACACGGATAGCCTGGCTGGCCATCTTCGGATTTCTCTCCGTTATTTTCACCTATTACGGGGTTAATTTTCTTCTCTCCGGCCTGCACAGTTACGGGTCTGGCTGATGCTGAATTCTTGACAAGTTTCCTCAAAGAAGGTATAAAATCATCTTTGAATAAAGAGCCATTCAGCTCAAGCTGTTTGTTAATCAAAAAAAAGGAGGAGAAAAAATGAAGCCAATCACACTGTACGCGGTAGCAACTGCCATGGTCCTCGGACTCTGTTTTACCGGATCTGCCATTGCTGAAGTAGACAAGGGTGCTCCCGAGCTAACTCTGAAATCTACCATTGATGGGGCAAAGAAAACAAAACTTGCTCTCTTTCCCCATGCCAAACATCAGGAAACTCTGACTTGTGCTGACTGTCATCACAGTGCTGATGCCGAGGGCAAGCAAGTTGCCTACACCGAAGGCATGAAGATCGAGAAATGCGAGTCTTGCCACAACAAGGCTGCCGGCATGCCAAAGAAGCTCACCACCTTCAAAGAAGCAGCCCACAAAAACTGCAAAACATGTCACAAAGAGAATGCACCAGAAGTAGTTAAAAAGAAATGTGCCGCATGCCATCCCAAGAAAAAAAAATAATGCTTTAGAGGGATAACAGCTTACTCAAAAGTAGCTGCAGTAAACAAAAGGCCCGTCTTTACATGGTAAAGAAGGGCCTTTTATCTTTTGCACCAACAACTTTCTCAAAACTCACTCAAATTCTTTCCGAAATTGCGTCAAATCACAACGAAGCTGCTTCACCTCATCTTCTAACCTTTGTACCGTCTCTTCCAGTATTCTGACTCTCTCCCCTGTTGTTGTCTCTTTCTCTGTCTGCGCAGACGTTCCTGGGGAACGTCGCACCACAACAGTGGCTCTCGATTCATCCTGCAACACAGAATTCACTTCAGGCTCGCCACCAAGGAGATGACAGTAGCGATTTTCTTTCTGTCCAGATTGCCGAGGTAATCGTTGAATAAATCCAGCATCAAGGAGGACTTGTAAACGCTCCTGAAGCAATTCACCACTTTCAAAGGAGACCATGCGGCCAGTCCGGCTTCGCAATTCACCTGGCGTCTGTGGGCCTCGCAGCAGGAGAACGGCGAGCAAGGCGGACTCCGCTCGTAACAGATTGAAGCGATCTGTAAAACACTGCTCATATTTGACCACCCTTCCCAGGTGCGTAGAGCGGACGAAGGAACGACCTTTCAATTCAGTAAGGATCCGCGAGACAGTAGTATCATCATACTCCACCACCGGGTCACGACTGGATTTCTGGTTACAGGCACTCAGCAGACTATTGAGAGAAAGTGGATAATGATCAGGAGTTGCCAACTCTTTTTCCAATAAAGCGCCAAGCACACGTTGCTCGGCATCAAGAAGTAAAATATCCATTACCATTTCCTCCTTCTCAACTCCTCTGCATCTTTGAAATATCACCTATTTTGAGAAAAAGTGTTGCAATCGCGGTAAGCAGATTGAGTCGGTTGGCGCGTACTGCAGAGTCTTCATCCATTACCATAACCTCATTAAAGAACTCATCAACAGGATCCTTGAGGGCCAGCATGGACGAAAGTGCTCCACTGTAATCACCCTGTTCCAACAGGGGCTGAACTGTAAGCGAGACCTTATTAAAGGCAGATGCCAATTCTTTTTCTGCAGACTCCTTGAAGAGAGATTCATCTACAGCTGTATCGACATTCTCTTTAATAATATTGCGAATACGCTTAAAAGAGGCTGCCAGTACAGAAAATGCATCTTCTCTACGTATACCGACCAGGGACTGAATTTTCTTCATCGAGTCATTCACATCATCAAAGTACACAGAGGTGACAGCCTCCACTGCCTCTCCATCCACTCCTGCAGCAAGCTGATCATTATTAAAACGGCCACGAATAAAGGCAAGCACCTGCTCTACAGTATCAGCACTACCATCAACCTTATCTCCGTAGAGGGAAAGTGATTTATGCACCACCTCATGCAGCGAAAGACTCCAATCAAAATGTTCAAGGATATGGAGAACAGCCAGCGCAATCCTGCGCAGGCCAAAGGGATCGGTTGTACCGGTAGGAAGTTGTCCAATTCCAAAACACCCACACAGCGTATCCAGTCGATCAGAGAGACCAACAACGGCACCCAGTGCAGAAGAGGGGAGTTCATCACCAGCCCTTCTGGGCAGATAATGTTCCTGGATTGCTTGGGCAACAGCAGAAGATTCGCCGTCATGCAGGGCATAGGCACACCCCATGTTCCCCTGCAGAGAAGGAAACTCACCAACCATATCGGTGAGAAGATCTGTTTTGCATAAGCGTGCAGCGCGACAGGCCTCATCAACATCTTCAGGGACGAATTTCTCTGCCAGAAGTCTGGTCAATTTAACAATTCGCTCGGTTTTCTCAAGCATGGTCCCCAGTTTCGCCTGAAAAATAATACCGGTAAGATCATCGAATCGATCATCGAGTTTTATCTTTTTATCTGCGCCAAAAAAGAAATACGCATCTTCAAGTCGTGCTCGCAGAACACGCTCATGGCCGATTCGAGTTAAAGCCAGATCTTTCACATCAGTATTATTGACGGCCACAAAATAGGGGAGCAACTTTTCATCATTGTCCACAACAGGAAAATATTTTTGATGTTCACGCATGGAGGTAATAAGTGCTTCATCGGGTAGCTGGAGAAAACGCTCATCAAAACTGCCGCAGACCCCAAAAGGCTGTTCAACAAGATTACACACTGTTTCGACAAGGCCTTCATCAACGGCCACATGGGCGACCGAAGGATCCAGACGATCTGCAACAGCTTTTTCAATCTCAATTAATACAGATTTCCGACGTTCTTCTGAGTCTGCCACCACATGTGCATCCTGGAGGCATTGGCGATAGTCTCCAACTCCCTTTATCTTCAGGTTCACATTTGCCATAAAGCGATGACCGCGACTGGTATCCCCTGCACTCATCCCTTCGTAGTTAAATGGAATAATTTCTTTATCATGAAGAGCCACTATCCATTGAATAGGCCGGGCAAAGGTATGAGTGTTGTCGCCCCAGTGCATGGATTTGGAAAAAGAGAAACCTTGCATTAAATCTTTCAGAAGCCCCGGCAACAACTCTGCTGTGGCCACGCCCTTACGCTCCTGAACGAGCATCAGATATTCACCTTTCTCTGTATTCACCACCTGGAGTTCAGAGACCTCTGCCCCCTTGGAACGGGAAAAACCCATGGCAGCCTTGGTAGGATTTCCCTCGTTATCAAATCCAGCCTGTTTTGATGGCCCCATGATTTCTTCACGGGAATCCGGTTGCCTGTCAGCAAGATCTTCAACCAGCAGAGCCAGGCGACGAGGAGTCCCCAGTGTAACCACAGCCCCATGGACAAGGTCGAGTTCTTTGGAGCGACTAATAAAGTTCGATTTTAGCTGCTTAAGGGCCGGTTTCTGAAACCCTGCAGGAAGCTCTTCTGTTCCAATCTCAAAAAGTAATTCGGACATAATGGTATTAATCAAATGTTAAAAAATTAAAAAGTATTGCCAGACATGAATTTGCGGCGATCTTATCGGCAAGCCACCTTGGACAATCCTATTTTTTCTGTCATGAGCCGGAATCCATAGCGGCAAAGGTTGAATATCCTTCAGCAAGATTTTCAACTCTCACAGAAAACCACTTGATGGCCTCCTCTTCCTTCAGGCTCTTGGCAATACGACGAATCAAAGATTCTACAGAAAGGCTGTTTCCTTCCTGAGTACGAACGCTGTGCTGCTCCACATCTATGGCCTTTTTTATCAGAACAATCAAATCCTCAATCCAGAGAAAATTTCTGAATTTAACAGCAACCACAGCACGCCCCCAGTCCCCAAGAGAACGAGGGAGCCCCTTTCTTGTCTTTTCTGCAAGGGGAAGAGAAACCGGAACGACAACCTGAAATTCAAGATCATCATTCTCTTCTAAGGAACCATGCATACAACATTCGTAGCGACTGCTTTTCAGCGTTTCAAGACCTTCCTTAGCAGGGAGAAAATAACCAAAAGACATCTCTAAATGAGCAGCCTCGGCCTCAAGTTTCTCTTTCATCTCTTCCAGAATATAATGGAAGTTACTGATGTCAATGGCACCATGGAAACGGTTGAGAATCTCAACAAAACGGCTCATATGTGTCCCCTTAAAATGATGGGGAAGATTCACATACATATTAACAGTGGCAATGGTGTGTTGTTTAGAGCGAGCCTTATCAAGAACAGTGACAGGATAAGAAATAGTCTTCACCCCTACCTTCTTGATATTAATACGCCGATGGTCCTCCTGGTTTTGGATGTCTTTCATAATGAGAATAAGCAGAAGGAGTAAGTACTAGGCAAGATTCGTCCCATGTGCGGAATAATATAAGTGCTCGACCGGAGCAGAGAATGGGTTTCAACGGCGTCTTCTATCCAACAGGTACTGCGTGCAAAGTGTACGCCATGCACAATATCCTAAAAGCGCAGCATGCAAAAATCCATCGGAGCCGGTTACTAGGACAGATGTTTACGAACAGCTTCTTTCAATTCGTTGATATTAGAGGATTTGACCACATACTCGTCAGAAGCCCAGGCCCCAAGATCCTGTTTATATTCATTATAAGCAGAGCTCAGTATGACAGGAAGCTTGGGGTTTTTCATCTTCATTTGTCGTAACGTTTCGATTCCATTGATCCCCGGCATTTGAATATCGAGGATAACAAGATCTGGTGACTCGGCCTTGAACTTTTCAAGTCCCTCCTCGCCGGTATAGGCGGATATCACTTTGTATCCTTCTTCTTCCAGCTCCTCTCGATAGAGCATCTGGATACCTTCTTCGTCATCAACAAGTAAAATTTTCTTCATATGGCCCTCTATGATATTCGTTCTAGAGACTCACGCAGATATGTAGCTGCTTCTTCCGGAGGCATGGGATTTATATAAAAACCTGATCCCCATTCAAACCCTGCAATTGAAGTAAGTTTTGGAACAATTTCAAAATGCCAGTGAAAGTGTTCCATGGACTCGGAACGCAGGGGCTGAGTGTGCAAAACAAAATTATAGGGAACGTTGGGGATACAGGCATCGAGGCGACAGAGACTCTCTGAAAAAATCTCCGCAAGAGCGGTCAGCTGTTCGTCACTCTGTTCGTGGTAAGCAGAAGAATGTTTGATGGGAAGTATCCACATCTCAAAAGGAGTTCGGGGAGCAAAGGGGGTAATAGTAATAAAATAGTTGTTCTTGCAAACCACCCGGACATCCTGCTTCAACTCCTGGTGAATAATATCACAGTAAACACAACGTTCCTTGTAATTAAAATAGGTAGAGGCTCCAGCCAGCTCCGAAAAGATTTTACGAGGCAGAACAGGTAAAGCAACCAGCTGGGAGTGGGAATGCTCCAAAGATGCACCGGCAGCCTTTCCATAATTTTTAAATATCAAGACATAACGAAATCTGTCATCATGTTCCAAATCACAAATACGATGCTGAAATGCCTTGAATACCAGAACCATATGTTCAGACGGCAGATCGGCAAAGGTATCATCGTGTCGTGGACTTTCGATAATGACCTCGTGGGCACCGATACCGTTCATTTTGTCATACAGCCCCTCTCCCTCACGATTGAGATCACCTTCAATGACCAGAGCAGGATACTTGTTGGGAACCACACGAACCTTCCA
>JAQYVF010000114.1 GCA_030145625.1 Desulfocapsa sp.
AACAATCTTTGGAGCCGGGCCGAGTTTGTGAATTTGTTCGGTGAATGAAGTCACCACCTGTTGCCAACGCTGACCTTCAGAGGCAGAAACCCAGGTATATTCAAACCGTCCCGGTTCATAACCAAGAATGGGGAGAAATTTTTGCATGATATCAAGCCGTCTGCGAGCATAAAAATTGCCTTCCGCATAATGGCAATCCCTGGGATGGCACCCTGAAACCAGTACCCCGTCAGCTCCATTCATCAAGGCTTTTACGACGAATAAGGGGTCAATTCGGCCTGAGCAGGGAACCTTAATAATACGGAGGTCCGTTGGTTGGGTAAAACGTCCAACTCCGGCAGTGTCGGCACCGCCATAGGAACACCAGTTACAGAGAAAACCGACAATACGAAGTTCCTTACCTTCTAGAACTGGCATAATGCATTCACCTCCGAAAGGATCTGATTGTCAGTGGCATGCTGGAGTTGTACTGCTCCCTGAGGACAGGTTGATGTACAGATACCGCAGCCCTGACATATTGTTTCAATTACATCCGCCTTGGCCATACCACGGAAATCAATTTCCTTGATGGCACCAAAAGGACAGGTTTGGATACATTTGCCGCATCCTATACAACGCTTAATGTCGACAATTGAAACCTGCGGATCACTTTCCAGTTGATCCTTGGAAAACAGTCCCAGTACCTTGGCGGCAGCTGCACTGCCTTGGGCAACTGATGATGGGATATCCTTGGGCCCCTGGCAGGCACCGGCAAGATAGACACCGGCAGTATTGGTCTCTACAGGTTTGAGTTTAGGATGGCCTTCCATATAAAAGCCGTAAGAATCGTAGGAAATACGGAGTTTTTCAGCGAGTTCGCTTGCCCCTACAGAAGCTTCTGCACCGACAGCGAGAACAACCAGGTCCGCATCCACTTCGACCTGAGTGCCCATGAGCGTATCAGCACCTCGGACCAACAGTTTATCGCCCTTGGGATAAATCATGGAGACCCGACCGCGTATATAATTGGTATCGTACTCCTCCATGGCCCGGCGGGTGAACTCATCGTAGAGTTTTCCTGTTGCCCGGATATCCATATAAAAGACATAACTTTGAGACTCAGGTAGATGATCCTTAGTCAAGATCGCCTGTTTGGCAGTATACATACAGCAAAACCCTGTACAATATGGTCTGCCCACAGATTTATCACGAGATCCCACACACTGAATAAAGACAACGTCTTTGGGCTCTTTCCCATCCGATGGGCGCTTGATGTGTCCCCCGGTGGGACCGGAGGCTGAAAGCATACGTTCATACTGCAGGGAGGTAATGACATCGGGATAGCGTCCACCACCGTATTCTCCGTAGACAGTCCAGTCAAAAAGGTCAAACCCTGTAGCCGTAACGATGGCTCCCACCTTTTCGGTGACAAACTCATCCTTCATTTCAAAATCAATACAGCCGGAAGGACAGACCTTTGCACAGACCCCGCATTTGCCTTTTTTCAACATAGTGCAGAATTCAGGGTCAATCTTGGCCTTTTTGGGAATGGCCTGGGGGAAAGGGATATTGATGGCTTTTGTAAAATCTATCTCTTCATTAAACGTGTCCCTGGCTTTTTTACTGGGGCATTTGTCCATGCAGATACCACAGCCTGTACAGTTTTTCCAATCTACGTAGGTTGCTTTCTTTTTGACCTTGATCTCAAAATTTCCCACATAACCGTTTATTTCTTCAATTTCCGAATAGGCATACAGAGTAATATTAGGATGCTGGGCCACATCAACCATTCTCGGACCGAGGATACAACTGGAACAGTCCACTGTGGGGAATGTCTTATCCAGTTTAGCCATCTTACCACCGATGGTAGACGTTTTTTCCACCATTACCACTTCAAGACCGCCATCAGCACAGTCAAGAGCCGCCTGGATTCCGGCAACACCACCGCCGATAACCAGAACTCTTTTATTGATGTCAAACTTTTTGGATTGAAGTGCCGTGTTACGCATCAACTTTTCAGTTGCCATACGCACAAGGTCAACCGACTTGTTGGTATTGGCTTCGCGGTCCTTACCAATCCAGGAAACATGTTCCCGTATATTGGCCATTTCAAAGAGATATTTATTTAATCCTGCCCGTTCAACAGTGCGACGAAAGGTCTGCTCATGCATCCTGGGTGTACAGGAAGCAACGACAACACCGCCAAGATTATGCTCCTTGATGGCATCCACAATTTCATCCTGTCCAGGTTCGGAACAGGTGTACATGGTATCCGTCGCAAAGACCACGCCTGGGAATTCTCTGGCAGCAGCAGCCACCGCAGCGGTATCAACCGTAGCCTCAATATTGCTTCCGCAATGGCAGACAAAGACGCCTATTTTCATGCTGCCTTCTCCTTGAGAATTTCTCCGTTCGCCATGGCATCAAGTAGTGTACGTGGGCTCACGCAGAGTTTATTCATACCCAGTTCTTTTTCCGTCAGGCCGAGAGCCAGACCCAAAAGTTGGGTGAAGTAAAAAATTGGCATATTATGATTTGTGCCATTTGCATTGTTTATCTGGTTCTGACGCATATCAAGATTCATTTGGCACAGCGGACAGGCGGTAACAAGTGCCATTGCGCCTATTTCCTCAGCTGTATCGAGCAATTTTCCGGACAATCTCATCACCACGTCTTTCCGTGGTATACCAAAAGATGCCCCGCAACATTCGACTTTCAACGGAAACGGAACAACAGTTGCCCCAAGTGCTTCCATAATGTTGTCCATTGCCATGGGATGCTCACGATCATCAAATTGCATTAATTCAGGAGGCCGGTTAAGGATACATCCGTAATAGGCACCTACCACTAGACCAGTCAGTGGTTTTACCACTTTTTTTTGTATATTTTCGATGCCGTAGTCTTCGACCAGTATCTGCAATACAGACTTTGTTTCAACGTCTGTGTTTGCAGGCTTATCGAGAAGCTTGTTGACCTTATTCCTAAAGCCCTCATCTTCCATCCTGTGTGATGCGGTTTTCAGGTTAGCAAGGCAACTTGGACACGGGGTAACACAGGAATCCAGACCCATCGATGCAACATGATCAAGATTTCTGGCAGAAAGCGCTGATGACAAAGAATGATCAACAGTGTGTGCCGGAGTGGAACCGCAACAGTTCCAATCTGGAACATCGGTCAATTTTATACCCAAGGCCTCACAAATAGCACGGCTTGACATATCATATTCGATGGAGGTTCCAGTGCTTGAACATCCAGGGTAATAAGCGAAATTCAAAGACGTATTCATTTTGCGGACTCCTCTTTGAAACGCATGAAAATTTTCTCGACCTCTTTCTTGCCCTGCATTTCAGTAGGCTTGAAATGAATTTTTCCTTTGGGAAGAACTTTGGGGCCCAGACCGATATCGGTCCAGAATCTTCCTGTGTGAGAGATGTAATTTACCAGCAGGCCTACTTCAAAGACCCTACCGTTACTTTTTACAGAACCAAGAAAGGAATCCCAAAATGTTTTGACCCTACCAGATCCGCTATACCCTTCCCGACGAGCCATATGACGAAGCACATCCATAATCCGGGCCACATCTATCTGGTTGGGACAACGGGCAGTGCAAGATTCGCAAGTCGCACAGAGCCATAGAGAGTTTGCCTGAAGAACTTTATCCTTCTGGCCAGCCTGAGTAAGTCGCATGATCTGGCTGACGGAAATGTCGTATTCATCGGTGTACGGGCATCCTGCGGTACATTTTCCGCACTGATAGCAGAGGTTAAGCTTCTGTCCGCTTTCCTCTTCAACTTGTTCGACAAATTCAGAATTATAAGACGAGATAATATTGACAACTTTCATTTCGTTACGAGCCACCTTTTCGCTGTCGACGCAGCGTTTAAAATGTAAAAAATCTTTGCCTGATATCACTCGTTCTAATACACGTGCAGTTCAAGCAATGCCGGTAACTCTCATGCGGAGGGTTACCAAATGAACCTGTCTATATAAAATTACTTAGTGCATATGTCCATAAAAATAAGGAGGGGGGTTGGGGTGCAGGCCAACAAAAGCCTGCACCCCAAAGATCAGGAGTTGCTTCTTTACATTGCAGCTTTGTAAATAGCGGCAACATCCATATCTTTAGGCAACCTTGGGTTGGTGAACCCACAAGCGTCCTTCTGTGCATTACCGGTCATAACTTCGATGTCTTTTTCCTGAACATCCTTACCGTAACGTTTTCCAAGTTCAACGAGACCTGAAGGAATGCCAACGTCGGAAGACAGTTTTTTAATCGCACTCAGAGCAAGCTCTGCTGCATCGCGAGTGGAAAGACCCTCAACGTTCTCGCCCAGAAGCTGAGCAATTTTTACGAAACGATCCATCTTGGCGATCAAGTTGAATTTCTCAACGTGAGGTAGGAGAATGGCATTACACTCGCCATGAGGCAGGTCATAAAAACCACCAAGCTGATGAGCCATTGCGTGTACATGACCAAGGCTTGCATTGTTGAATGCCATACCGGCAAGATACTGAGCAAAACACATACCTTCACGAGCAACGATATCACCACCGTTAGCTACTGCAGGACGAAGATGCTGAGCGATAAGTTCAATGGATTTTTCAGCAGCGGAATCAGTCATTGGAGTAGCGATGGTAGAAACATAGGCCTCAACTGCATGGGTCAAAGCATCCATACCGGTTGCAGCGGTCAGCGCAGGGGGCATACCCATCATCAGAAGCGGATCATCAAGGGCGATACCGGGGGTTACACGCCAGTCAACGATGGCCATTTTTACTTTGCGGCTGGTGTCTGTGATGATACAGAAACGAGTCATTTCCGAAGCAGTACCTGCTGTAGTGTTAACAGCTACATAGGGAGGCATTGGTTTTTTGGACATGTCAACGCCTTCGTAATCCTGGATTGTTCCGCCATTGGCAACTACCAGTCCAACTCCCTTACCACAATCGTGAGAACTTCCGCCGCCCAAGGTAATAAGGCTGTCACATTTGTTGTCGCGATAAACTTTCACGCCATCGTGAACGTTTTTGTCTGTTGGGTTAGGAATAGTGTCGTCGTATACAACGTATGCCATACCAGCTTCGTCAAGGAGATCAGTAATCTGCTTGGTGATACCTGCACCAGTGATACCTTTATCGGTAACTACGAGGGGCTTGCTTCCACCGAGAGATTTGATTTTGGCAGGAATCTCTTTATGAGCGCCAATACCGATAAGAGTTACACTGGGGATAAAGAATCCGTAAACTTGTTCTTGAACAGCCATAATGTATCATCCTTCTTTGAGATAATGAGTTGAACTACATTTCCATAGTTTCAGTTTGGATCCAAAAACTGCGCACATTCATTATAGCAATCGGTGTGCCAACTTTGCAAAGACTATGATTACAAATAGTTACAATCACATCCAAGAAAGACAAAGGGGCAAAAGGACCCTCTGAGATGACAAGTCGTCTTCAGTAAGGATAATTTTTCTTTAAGAATGCCTCCGGTAAATCCTTTGTGGAGAGGGCATTGGAAGGAAAGGGACAAAAGGAAACAGCCGGAAGAGCGGAACGGGTCAGAATGACCGACAGCCCTGTAACGCGGAAAAAAAGAACGTCAAAATGAGGAACAGCGAGAGTCAAAGAAGAGGAAATAGAGAATTATGTGATTACCATTCAAACTCAGCCAAACAAGAATCTTCCCAGGCAATATTTTATATATTCAATAATTATTCCATTGCGATAAAGTCATTCCCACCTACGCGGGAATGACATCGAAATAAGCTGAAGAGTAGTGGTAATCAGCGTACCATCCGGCACGCCGGGTCAAATTCTAAGACTGACAAAAGATTTTTAGAATCAGGTTGTTATATTTTTGTTAGTTAGAAGAAAGAGTAAAAATCCGGGCCCAGAGGACCCGGCCTTGATGGCCCCTTAAAGGGGCAATTTCACTGTTACCCATTGACACTCGCTGAGCACCACAGAAGATGCCGAAAAAGGAGTTTGAACTGTCTGAGCGAAGCGAGTTTTCAAACTCCCGGAATTTTCGAGGAGCACCCCGAAGGGGGTACTCTTTTTGTCCTCCCTTGAGGGGGATAAACTCCAGGAAGTCCAAAGGACCGAGTGACACGGGGGCCCTTTCTTTTGCTTCGTTTTCTTTTACCCACGGGCATAAAGGGCATGCAAAGAAAATGAAGAAGTACATATAGTATAAAAATGGCTGAGCCAATTTGCTCTGACCTGGCCCAAAAGACCAGGTTTTTCATTTTAAAATAAAATACAGAAGAGATAATTATAGATTTGTATCAGTGCGGATTCAACCAACATCAGTTGCACTGTTTGGGCTCCAGCATTCTGCCTATTATTTCCTGAACAGATACACCTTTTAAAAATCTGTACCGTTTCATTGTTGTTAGTTAGACAGGGTTACAGCATCCTCGACTATTGACACAACTACCGTGTCGCCAATACCGGGACGGAGGGAATCATATTTTTCCCGTGTAAGAAGAACAGTCAAAAGAAACCCAACGGTTACCACGACTCGAACCCTGCCTGATTCTTCCATAAGCTGTAAGATCTTACCCTGCAGACAATTCCCCCCTCCCTGCATCCCTTCACCAGTATGCAGGTCAATTTTTTCAGGATCAATAAAGAGACGTGACTTAGCCACAGGAGATTTCACTTTGGTGGAGGAAAGAAGAATCCCTGTCTCTTCAGTAATGCGGCAGCGAATCTGTTTGTCATTCTCAGGCTCTATTCTGCACGGGAAGGTGTTCTCATAACTTGTCGACACAAGACGCCCTTCATTTAAGACAAGGGTATGGTGGGCCAGCCCTGCTGCAAGAAGACGATCATGGGTAGTAAAAACGATGCTGATATTTTTATTTTCATTGATCTGTTTCAATAAGGCAACGATGGCGGCCTGATTTTCAACATCAACACTGGCAGTGGGTTCATCGCAGAGGAATACCTTTGGTGAAAGAGCCAGTGCCCGAGCCAATGCTATGCGCTGGGTTTCGCCACCCGACAGATTATGAGCCGGAGAATGCTTAAAAGAAGTCATATCAACCAGATCGAGTACTTCATCAATGACACGCTCCCTCTCCGCCCTCTCCACCTTTCTTAATTTTAACCCAAACTCAAGATTTTTATACACAGAGGTGGTGAAAAGGACCGGGTATTGATCGAGAACAACAACCTCCTTGCGCAGGGGCAGCAAATCCTTTTCATGAAACTGCACAGCCTTACCAAGAAAATCAAAGCGGCCTGAGGTCGGTTGATCCAGAAACCCAAGGATATTTAAAAGAGTAGTCTTGCCTGCACCATTGGGGCCAAGCAAACCATAGATCCGCCCGGCCTCAATCTCCAGACAATCAACATCTAAAATGGATCGACCATTGAATGATTTTCTCAAATTATGGATCGAATACGCTTTCATGTTCTATACTTGCCCTGAAAAAAGTGAAAAAGGATATTCATACCAAAACTCAGGGCCATTAATACAATCCCCAGAGCCACTGCAAGGGAAAAGGCACCTTTGTCATATTCAAGTGCCATGGCAGTGGTCATGGTCCGGGTAAACCCCTTGATGTTACCGCCCAGCATCATCGAGATACCTATCTCGGAAATCACCCGGCCAAAAGCTGCCACGATGGCGGCTGTTATCCCGAAGCGGGCCTCAAACAATATGACCTTGGCAGTCTGCATCCGATTGGCACCCAATGTCATGGCTGTCCGACGATAACGATCATCTATCCGGCTGATCGCCGCAATTGTCAAGGCACTTACCAAAGGGATAATTAACATTACCTGCCCTATGACTATGGCCTTTTGCGTGTACAGCAGGTCAAGGGGCCCAAAAACACCTCGCCGTGAAATAAAGGCATAGACAAACAGACCGATAACAACAGTGGGCAATGCCAATAAGGTGTTTAATACAGTAATAAGCATGGCCTTGCCGGGAAACCGCCGTAAGGCAATGAAGAATCCGGTCGGCACCCCGACAAGTCCGGCAAGGATAGTTGAAACGCAGCTCACCTGCAATGAAACCATCACTATGGCCAGCATTTCACTGTCGAGAGAAAAAACAAGAGAAATGGCTGACAAAAGGCTATCAACAAAAATATCCACTACGTCTTATCCTAATATATACTGAGAATTGGGTATCCTGTCTCTACTGTACGGCATCAGGATAGAACAACTGTTTTCCAAGCAGGCGATAGTCACCAATCAACTTCTGACCACGGGCAGAGGTGATCCAGGTGGCAAACTGAACTGCCAGATCATTTTTTACGTGAGGATGCTTTGCCGGATTAACCGGTATAATTCCATACGGGTTGGCCAAGGCAGCATCGCCTTCACAGAGGACATCCAACTCCAGTGGGATATCGCGACCGAATTTATATTTGATGTAGGTACCGCGGTCAGCCAGGATATATCCCTGTTTTTCGTCGGCAAAGGTAAGCGCTTTTCCCATACCCTGACCAATTGAGAGATACCAGTCGCCAGAGGGCCTTTCGTAGCTCACCTGTTTTTCCACCCCTTTTTTGACGATAGTCTGCGATCCTTTTTCCAAGGGAAGTCCACTCGCCTTCCACAAGGCCTGTTCTTTGGTATGTGTTCCGGAATCGTCGCCGCGTGAAACAAAAACAGCTGAAGCAGCAGCTATTTTACGCATTGCTTCATCGGCAGCAGTACAGCCTTTGATACCTGCCGGATCAGTTTTTGGACCCAAGATGACAAAATCATTATGCATTACAGGATAACGCTTGGTCCCATAGCCATCACTGACAAACTTCTCTTCCCGACCCTTGGCATGGACGAAAATAATATCAACGTTACCATCTATACCGTCACGAATTGCGGCACCAGTACCTTTAGCAATCACTTTAACTACAATACCCGAGTCTTTTGCAAATTCAGGAAGGAGGATATCGAGTAAGCCCGAGGCCTGGGTCGAGGTTGTGGTCGACATCTTTAAGACCTTATCTCCTGAAACGGCAAGCCCTGGCAATGTACAGCACAACAGCATAACCGACACTGCAAGCAGTAATCTCTTCATCATGTTCACCTTTGTTCTCCTTTAAAAATTAAATGATCACCGCCAGACAACTACTCATAGCGGCGTTATTTTTCCTGTCCGGGAAAGACAATTTTCCCAGACAAATTATGATCGTAGCCGTCTGTTTCATCAACCAAAGTCCTGAATTCTCGGTCATGTAACAGACTAAAAAATTGCTGGATGGATTTGTCAAAAAAATGATCTTTATGCACCAACAGATCAAAACGTTCCCAGCATATTGGCAGAAACTCCAGACCTAAAAGGCAGGCCACCGCCTCAATACCAGGTCCGACATCAGCCCGACCCGAAAGAATTTCCAAACCGATGTCAAGGTGTTTGCCGACTTCCCTCTCATACCCTTTTATCTGAGCGCCACCGAGACCTACCTTTTTTAACTCATTATCGAGTAATAAACGGGTACCGGTTCCAAGGGGTCGATTGACAATGTTAATATCATCTCTGCCCAAATCATCCACGCCTCTCAGACCTTTCGGATTTCCCTTAGCAAGCAGCAAGCCCTGCTGCCGCCTGCAGAAATTTACAACAACCGGCATCGTATCCAACTCCTGGCGCACAATATCGAAATTATAATCCGCCTCATCTTCCTGCATCAGATGACTGGCAGCAATGTGGCAGAGATTTCTGCGCAGGGCGTGTATGCCTCCCATGGAACCAAGGTTACCGAATACTGCCAGCCGACCGGAATTGCTGTTGTACATGGAAATCAATTTATCGAGAAGAATGTCATTGCTGCCGGCAAAAATAATAAGATCATCATATGTAGAAAGACGATCAATACTCTGCGGATAATTTGTGGTGTTATTTTCAATCCATTGCTCAACCAGATGCTTTGGGAAAAGCCATTTCCCAGTCACCTTGGTGGCCGGAAGCCCTTTTTCTGCGACCAGTGAGTAAACCATTTTCTCATTCACTTTGAGAAAACCTGCAACTTCACGTGTACTGAGTAAATCTCTGCTCATCACTTACTCCAAATCGTTTACGAATAATTCCTAAAACTATCATGTCGACAAAGTAAGTATCTGTCAACCTTTTCCAGAGAAACATTTGACACAGGAATATACCAACCAAAAGCGACAGCAGCTAACCACGACAAACCTCGGCACTTGCCTTGGACATAATACAAGTTAAAACTACTCACACCAGATGCGGTGTTGAATTATGACAAAGACATTCAGAGACAGCTTTGTTATGCGGCAAATAATAGAACCGCTATAACGTAGTTCATGATTACCATTCAAACCCAGCCAGACAAGAAGCAATCCAGGTGGCACCTTGATATCTCACAATTATTCCTTTGCCACAAAGTCATTCCCGCAAGACGGGAACCCAAGAGTATTGGTCAAGATCTCCTAGATTCCCGCGGGAATGACACCGAGATGAGCTGAAGATTAGTGGTAGCCAGTTCACGACGCAGATCTTTCTGCATCACAATGGACCGAGAGCTATCAATTTTCCCAGTAGTGCTTCATTTTTCTGTACAGAGTCTTACGACTGATCCCCAGAGCATCCGCTGTCTTGCTACGATTATCATCATAAAAATCGAGTATTTTCAGGATATGCTGTTTTTCCACAGACTCCAAGGTGATGCTCGCCTCAGAACTTTCCGAGGCCTTTACAAGTTCCAGGGGCAGACATCTTTCCGTTATAATCCCATTTTCGGAAAGAATAATTGAACGCTCTATAACATTACGAAGCTCCCTGACGTTACCCGGCCAATCATAGTTGAGCATACAGTCCATGGCCTTTTCTACCATACGGTAAGTTCCTCCATCAGGACTCAAGGCCGTGAGGAAGTAATCAACCAGTAGAGGCAAATCTTCCTTTCTTTCATTCAACACTGGAATATGAATATTAAAGGCGTTAATACGATGAAAAAATGCTTCGTTAAAACGTCCGGCCTGAACTTCCTCGGCCAGGTTACGGTTGGTAGCAAACAAGAAACGGATATCCACCTGACGTTCCTCCTTCTCCCCCATCCGGCGGTATCTTTGGGTCTCAAGAACTCGCAGCAGCGAAGCCTGCACCCCCAGCGACAACTCGCCAATCTCATCAAGAAACAGGGTGGACTCATGGGCATATGACATGAGTCCTTCCTGAGTTTGACTTGCCCCGGTAAAGGAGCCTTTCACATGACCGAAAAGTTCACTGCGGGCCAGTTCTTTTTGCAGGGACGCACAATTTTTGATTATGAGCGGATTATTGGACCGAGGCGAGCGATCATGGATAGCATGGGCCACCACGTCCTTCCCTACTCCTGATTCACCGGTTATAAGCACCGGAATATTTGCAGGCGCCACCTTATCAACCAGATAATGAATGTTGCGAACTCCCTTTGAATTGCCGATAAATTTCGTCGGCCCCTCAGCAAAGCCTGAATGATGCCTGAGGCTCCTGTTTTCTCTGAAGAGTCTTGCCCGCTGATGCGCTTTTTCCACGATGAGATCAAGTCGATCAAGGTTGAAGGGTTTAGGGATAAAATCACAGGCACCGAGTTTCATTGCCTCCACCGCACTATCAATATCTCCATGCCCGGTGATCATAACCACCTCTGTGCCTGGGCTTGATTCTCTCACCTTTATGAGCAGATCAAGATCGGAACTATCCGGTAAAAGCAAATCCATAACAACAACGTCGAACCAATGCTGGCGCACCATCTCCAGAGCGTGAGCTGCGTCGGCAGCTGTAAATATCTCACGATCAGAGTTGCCAAGTTCCTTTTCCAGGAGCCTTCTGATAGACTCCTCGTCATCAATGACAAGTATTGGATATTTTATATTATTCACTAGTTACTTATACCAGGGATGCGGACGCAGAAAGAGGAGCCTTTCCCCTCTTCACTGGTCACACTGATCTCTCCATTATGATTTTTCACTATCGAGTAGCAGGTTGAAAGTCCGATACCGACGCCTTTACCTACGGGTTTGGTGGTAAAAAATGGTTCAAAGAGCTTATCCTGCACTGCCTG
>JAQYVF010000016.1 GCA_030145625.1 Desulfocapsa sp.
ATCAAACGTTCACAACGATTACTGTCGGGTGCTTAACTGTGCCTTATCAATGCTTGAGCCCTGTGAGGTGAAAGTCTCACGCAGGGTTCTTAGGGGGGGATGGGATCGCAAGGTCCTGTCCCTACCCGACATGAACCGGTGATTTTCACGTTAGACTCACAAACGATAGAATCTTGAGCTAGGAGGAAAAGTGAATCTGCTTGGCAGACTACTCTCACAAAGCGGAAGGCCTCGCGGATGGTTTGGCCGGATCCTTGTTCTTGGTATGAACTTAGGGCATTCTGGTCTAACGCGTTGGGGTCTTTCTAAGGTGGAGATACCTGAACACGCGAACGTACTCGATATCGGGTGCGGTGGCGGTCGAACCCTCGAGTATCTCGCATCCCTAGTTAGACTTGGCAAAGCAGTCGGCATTGACTACTCAGAGGACTCTGTTGCCGTCGCACGGAAAAGGAACCAAAAACTGATTGTCAGCGGTCGCGTTGAAGTTCTCCATGGGTCGGTATCATCGATGCCATTCTCGGATGCAACATTTGACTGTGTTACAGCAGTGGAAACCTATTACTTCTGGCCTGATATTACCGCAGACCTTGCCGAAATACGGCGAGTGATGAAGCCGAATGGTCAGTTGGTGATCATCGCTGGTATGTACCTTGGATCGAAGTTTGACAAGCGAAACATGAAGCTGATCAGAGTTGGTGGCATGAAGTGCTTCTCTGTACAGGAGTTCGAAGACACCCTCCAGGATGCCGGATTCCCCAATGTAGCTGTCACTGTGGAGCCCCGAAAAGGATGGATTTGTGTGATCTCGGAGTTGGGGCCTAAAGACAACACAAAGGAATGCGCAAAACGAGACACGGCCTAACGTTGCAAATGCACTCGAACGGCAAAAAGCGCCCCTTCGCTCTGCTTTTTGTCGCCTGTGATTTGCAACGTTCGACGAGAGGATGAGAATGAAAAAACGAGTTCTAAAGGTTGTCGTCGGAATCGTTGCCGTAGGCATCCTGCTCTGCGCTGTGGGGTTCAGCGCCATCATGTGGCACATTCACCAGTCTGTTCAAGGAAACTGCCAGAGTGCACAACATGCGCATCCACACCCCGGAGACGATGTCGCCGCCCTCATCGACTTTATGAACTCAGAATCCCATTCTCTTTGGGATCGCACCCATCGTGGAATCTGGACATTGGGACAACTGAGAGAACCAAGAGCGCTCGTCGCTCTAGAGTCTGCATACACAGGCGAGTCGTGTGACCACGACAAGAACTTGTGTCAATATGAATTAGAGAAAGCAATCAAGTTGTGTGGCGGAACTCCAACTCCTCCACAAAAGAAAAAACACTGAATCGATGAACAAAGAACATTCTACGGATTAAATTGCAGATGTTCAGGAATTCAGGGGGCAGCTTACTTGTAGTGGTCCATACTTGACCTAACAGCCACAAAAACGTAACCCGACCAAATCTGACATTCACAGTGGTAGTATCCAACCTCGGGCAGTTTACGTAGCGACCAAAAACCGAAAATCGTGATTTGTCCTTTAGTTACTCCCCTATTTACTAAAAGATTAACCACTTGTCCTACAGAGAAAATCAGGTTGAGCATTGGTAATTTAGTTAGAGTTTGATACAATATTGCAACCATACATCTAGATTGAAGGATAATCACAATTCAGATCCTCATATTGCAGATATATTTTGAACGGATAGCCAAGGAGGCAATGAGCATACTGAGACAACGAAAACACCTCTATTTCATGTCCGGTATCTTTGTTTGTCCCCTGATTTATAGGAGCGGCTTCAGCCGCGAGCAATATTGAGTTTGGTGAATCCGATAGTCTTTTGGGGAAAACCTATTTTAGCTCTATGGTGCTTGTTGGCACTATCCACCGGCTTTCAGGAATAGAGTCTGGTCTGTACAATACACCTGCACTGTCTGCAATAATTTGCGCTTCACTAACATGAGAAGCGATGCTCTTGTTGTCACTGTAATTCAGGCTGATAGGGTAGCTGATACCATTGTCATCCGTGTAGGGGCAAATATCAAAAAAGATAGCATACTGCCAGTAGTTGGTGTCATAGTTAATATCCCCGTACGTTCTGCAGCCTCCATGATCCGCCCCGTAACTAATCAAAGTATTGAGGATGGGATCCAACCCGTATTGAATATAAAACGGATCATGTTTGGACACAGTTTTACCAAAAAACACATTACCAATGGGATTGTTGTACATTACATTGTTTCTGACATTGATAAAACGTGACATGCCATCCGAATAGACGGTATTACCTGCCCTGTCAGGGTTTCTGTCTGAAAAGACGTTGCCTTCGATCAGCAGACCATTGTCGGCTGAGCTTCCCTGATAGCCGGTAGTATATACGGCACCCGCATCCCAGACCTGCTTCACTGTTTTATAAATGCGATTATTGGTAATTTCATTGAAACTGTTGGGTGTATACTCGGTATGTGGCCCCCACATGCCTGCTGTAGCACCGTCAAGTCCGAGATTTTCGCCAGGATCGAGCAATCCCCATCCCCACCCCATGGCAATACCCGACCAATTGGTATGGGCAATCGTGTTGTGATCAATGCGTGTATGGGTCGAAAAACCGACAAAAATTGCTGCGGCATCATAATAATCCTGTGCCGTATAACGGATCAGGTTGTTACGAATCGTATTGTTTTTGGTCAGCTGGAGGTCATTGGGGGCGTAATCCTTTTCTGAAACACCACCTAAGTTGATTGCGGCAGAAGCAATATCCTCAAACAGGTTGTCTGCTATGACACAGTTCTGGGTGCCGGTGCCAAAATTCAGTGCCACAGCACCCAGATGTTCAAAGATATTCCCCCTGAATTCAATGTGGTTGACATATTGCAGGCTTATATTCCCAGGGGTTCCCGTCACCTTCTGCACATGTCCGACGGTGTTGTATTCATTATCTATCCCCGTTATCAGGTAGCCACTTTGATCAGTGACATAGCCTGTGCCGCTGCTGGGGTCTGTCCAGGTCGCATAGGCAAAGGTCAGGTTTTCAAAGTGAACGTTCTCGGCGCCATTGACCTCAAGCAGGGTTTCAAGCTTCGGCAGTTCAACGACTGCTGTTGACATAGTTTCACCTGTTCTCGGCTTGTAATAAAGCATCTTGTTTTTCTTATCCAGATACCATTCACCTGGTTCATCCAAAAACTGCAATGCATTTTCAAAATAGGCGACACGGGTAAACCCCCAAACCTGAGAGGTATATTTTCCTTCCAAATCCGTAGTGTAAGACAGATTTGCATTTTTCCATCCCGGGTCCTGCAACGTGATCAGGCCGGTCTGATTTGGGTCAATTGTAATCGTTGTAGGAAAATGTAGTATATCGAAATACTCTGTTGCAGAGACGTAATGGGCGTCGAGATCCTGACAACGAATACCAGTAGTGCAATCCGGATAGTGTATCAATTGATCAAGTCGTACTCTCAGCATTCTCCACTGGGGCAAGGCCACAGCCTCAATTTCTTGAAAAGTGTCATTGTCCCAGGTTGATGGATCTATCCAGCTGGGGTCTGTTGCGCCATCATTGTCCAACACAGGCATAAACATGATACCGACAGGATCGCTGTTCGTGATCTCTGTCTTGTCGTAATGATAATACGGCATAATACCGCCAGGATAATCATCAGTCTTGGCGCGGACGGCTCGTTGGTGATTGACATACAGCTGCCGGGACTTCAAGACCCTCGAATCCTTATCGCTGATGTCGGCACAGTAGATGGAAGAGTCATGTCCACAAGGGGCCCATTTTGATGAATTGATTTCTTCTGAGCCGTATAAACGGGTTGTACCGCCTCCGGCACCCCTGTAGGTGATGGTGTGACCGTTTTTCCCGGAGTCCCTTGCATCAAGTATTAATTCGTTTTTGAGTCGATACGTTCCTGCTTCGATGTTGACAACGATATTTCCATGATAATCCGTGTCGTTTTTTCTGATCGCTTCACGCGCAGCATCAGGTGTTCTAAAGGGTGCTTCCTGGCTTCCGTTATTGTCATTATCGCCGGTCGTTGATACCCAATAGTTTTTGGTCTGCCTTAACAGCAGGAAGGTTGAAGAGAGTATTTTACTGTCTTGCCCCCCCGCCCCTGTCGTTGTGTTCTCACCTGGATTTAAAGAACTATCTGTAATGACGTTTTCTATACGATTTTGGGGCAGTAGAATAGATTCATCATCAACTGAAAACGTAACTGTTGCACTATTCTCATTTAATGTGTCAAAATTTGTCGTTATGATACTGGAAGATTCCAGTTCAATTGTTGCATTGGTACTAGATGAAGTTATCCCATATGAGCTTGAACTTCCACCACATACTGCAAGAAATGCTATAGTCAGCACACTGTAAAACATCACTTTAGAAAGTGTCATAATTTTTCCTTAACTAATAGTAGTAACTATAGACAACTTCATCTTATCAATTTCATACAAAACAGGGCTCTTTGTCATCTTTGCAGAAAATAATCAGGGAGTTACTGGATGAAATACATTCCGTATCAAGTAGTTACCACACTAATCTTGAAACGGAGAAGTCAATCATGTCCAACAACCCCTCATTGCGCCCATTATATAACTTTCCTAGGTGGATTATCCAGGGAATAAAACTCATTTCTAATATAACAGTCATCACGCTTCATCGAGATAGACGATTAATCCTTCGTTGTTCTCATTGTGAGTCAAAGGCTGGTGAAAATCGAAAGCTGATTCAAGCGGCTTATGATCTGCCTCTTGGGCCAGCCAAGCTTGTTCAAGTTCACTACGAAGCGATCCAGGGTTTCTGCAATAGGCAAAAGTGGGGAAAAGCGTCCAATGAATACTTTATGTTTTACATTATTAAATCGACAAGCTACTGAAAATAAAAAACCCCATAAAGTAGCTACAATTTCCTGGGGGGGGGCAAGTGGTTGGAGGTTCGAATCTTCTCGTTCCGACCAGCAATAGACAAAGGCCGTAACGGCAAAAACAAGCTGTTACGGCCTTTGTTAATTGGGTTTTGACAAATTGGACCGACAGATACTATAATCGACAGAGAAACTTGGAAAACGCACAATTGATCCGAATTGAGATAAATTTGTCCCCACAAATTTATCTCAAAAAAAATGCACAATTTTTCTTATGTGAGAAGCCATGAAAACTCTCGTAGCCATTCTTCTGGTAACAATTGCTGCCACTGCACATGCAGAACCCAACTGGGAATTAGGCAGAGGTTGGAATAAAAATATGTTGAAACGACTCACCAAGGATTGTGTGTCTGCCAAGCTTCCCGATGTTCAAACAGAATACGCCGCTCAAATGCTGGAAGAATCTTGTTTCCAAGAAGTACTGGCAGGAACCTGGACCAAGAAGAGCCGAAAGAAATACGAAGAAGATAAAAGAAAGTTACTGATTGAGAAAAGCAAGTAACAAGGTAATATACGAACTCCTTTCTCGCAACAGGAGGAAGGAGATCCAGCAAGCCAGGTGCACCGGGCCATGGTCGCACCTCTCTCTGCTCAAATTCTCACAGGAGAATTTTTAAAGAACAATCACTCATTACAATCAGAAAAAAGGCAGCGGTTCAGCTTTCCTACCACTTGATGCCCTTCTACCAATTGGAACACCCATCAGCCGGATCTGTAACTCTACAAGGTCCCCCAACATGAACTATTTCCAGAAGGATATTCGGTAAAATAGAGATTGCTCTTGTTTCGCCCATTACACTCACCAACCTTTCTGTCACATATAGAATGCACCATAGTCCCCATCCAGCAGTTTGGCATTCCCCCATCTATACCTTTAGCATGGGCAGTAGCTCTGAGGTAATCCCATGACCCAAGGGTAAACGTTTTTCCATTATCATCGGACCAGACAGCAGCAATCATTCCAGTCATATAATTGGGAAAGACGGGATAGGGAAGTTGATAAGGAATGGTTTCCCACGACATGGAAGTTGGCGTGAAGTTGACATTATTAAGATACACTTCCTGACCTTCCGGGTTCAGAAGATCTTCGGGATCATTAGGCCAATCACCGCCCCACTGCGTAATATCAACACTGTTGAAGGCAAATTCCGTTACATGAACAACGGTTAACGATGTGGAAGCCGTAAGAGCTGCAGCAATTGAACTCTTTGCCATCACACACGACACCAACAAGGCCATACAAAATACTGAAAAAATTTTTCTTACTCTACTTTTCTTATTCAAAAAACAACTCCTTTTAGCGCTCTATAAAAATCATTACGATATGATTTTCCTTTTTAACTGATCCTCTCCTGCTACTGACCTGTCCGATAGAAAAAGGAAAACATTTCAAAACAGCAAGAAGAACTCCACCCACTACAGGCTACCTTGCAAAATTGCTTTTCCCCCCAAACTCTTCGTTATAAGAAAAATATTATCCTCGGAATATCAAATATATTTCCTGCGGTAAAATTTCCCTCATGCCTCGATTTTGAACGAAAATTCTAATTTTTCAAGGTACCCTACAGTTTTCCCGGTTGACATAAGATGGCCGCAGCCGAATAGCAAAGCAGGATCTTCCAGAGTATCACATCGTGGCATGTTTTGCAACCTAGAATTAGGCAGTTAAGAACAAGCACCTGTAGAGAAAAGAGAGAGAGTTACAAATCCCCGGGCATGGCAGAGTAAAATAACAGTTCGCCTGGCAACACGACTTACCGATGAAAACCAGGTACAATCAAAACAACTTCACCCGAAAGACAAAAGATTCATAGCGTACGATCACACCATCATAGGTAATCTCCTGCAGGAAAAGCCCTTTGCTTACCAAATCACCTTCACGGACGATTCGATTATTAATCATAATCAATCGTTTTTCTGCGTTATCAGCATAGACATGACCGGCAAAGGAGAGTTCAGGGATCTTTTTCCTGAGCTCAGCCGGTAACTCATCCAGTAGAGGAAAGACGGAATCCGGATTATCCTGAACCACTGACTCGGCTACAGGAAGCTCAAGCTCTTCTTTCACTTGCGGAATTGTATCAGGTTCGATATCAGCAGCACCTTCAGAAGATATCAGCCTGTTCTGTACCCTGACCTCTGACACCTCCTGCTTTTTCTCCAGTGGGATCTGTGCCATATTATCCTGTAAAAGGTCGACAGGATCTTGAGAGGCAGCAGATACCTCGGGGACTGCAGTCGATACCTTGGGTGCCTGAGATATTTCGGGAGAGGCTGGAAGAGGAGGAGGCGAGTGAAGCTGCAACTCCTCTGCAGGCTGAGGCAAATCCCTTTGCTGTCCCTGCCACCAAAACCAGCCGCCTCCACCGAGAAAAAGCAAAATCACACTGCCCGCCAGCCATGCAGCAGGCGGTTTACGTTCCGGTGTGAAAGGACGAGGTGAAGAATGATCAGCCTGGAGATCGGGTACTCCCTCCTTCTTTCGTTCTTTCTCGGACTTTTTCAGTGCTTCCAGAATATAGGACATAACGTATTTTTTCCCGGAATCTTTTTCCTGTAAAATTCGCTCATCTCTCTTGAAACTCAGCAAAAAGTCTCAAAAGAGCCGCACCTCCACCTCAGGTTGTGCTTTCACTGGTGGCGCTGTTTTGGGCTGTTATATCCTCAGACCGCTCCAAGTTACTAGGAGCCTGTCAGAGAATGCCCTTTCTCCCCAACTCTTCAGAATTCTCAAAATATAATGCTCGCGATATCAAACATATGGCTGTGCTTATTTTTTGAGAATTCCTCGATTTGAAAAGAAATCCCTATCCTCGGACAAGCTCCTGGTTCTTTTTTCTATGCCACACCAAGACCAGGATGAAGCAGAGAAATAAGAGGAGGCAGCAAAGCCAGTTAGCTCTTTCAATTTATGCTTCATTCTTTCCACCTGCCCCCCTTGGGATGAGTTCACAGATTCGGAAGGAACTTGCCTGGACATATAGAACGTGGCCACACCAACGCCAAGGATAAAAAGAAGCAAAGCCAGCAAAACAGTGCGCAACAGATGTTTGTTTTCTCTTCTTCCTCCCCGCTCTCCCACATTGCCCAGCACTTCCCTGGCAGCCTGCTCAACGATATTTTCATTGACGAGATACTTACCTTCCACATAGGCCCCGAGCAGTGCGCGATCACAGACAACATTGGTCAGGCGGGGAATACCATTGGTCAATTCGTAGATCCTGATCAGCGCTGATTCGGAAAAGATCTTTTTTCTCTCCCCGGCCACCGCCAGACGGTGACGAACGTAGGCAAAAACGTCGTCCCGCTCCAGAGGCAACAGGTGATAGCGGGAGGTGATACGCTGACTGATCTGATCGGCTCCTGAATTTTCCAGCAGCTGCCTCAATTCACTCTGCCCCAGCAGGACGATCTTCAAGAGTTTCTTCTTGTGCGTCTCAAGGTTAGTCAGAAGACGAAGCAGCTCCAGGAGATCAAGACTTAGATTCTGCGCCTCATCAATGAGCAGAGCCGTATTTCTTCCTCTGGCATGGGCATTGAGGAGATAACGATTGAGATTGTCGATATAAAACTTCGCACTTCTCTCACCATCACCCATGGGAATCTCCAATTCATCACAGATGGTTTCCAGGAGTTCGAGATCCGTCAGGCGAGGATTGACAATCAGGGCGACATCGGTGTTGTCCGGAAGCTGTTCCAGAAGACAGCGACACACCGTGGTCTTACCGGTACCGACATCTCCGGTCAAAAGAATGAAACAGCCGTCACTGCTGATTCCATAGAGGAGATGGGCCAAGGCCTCCCGATGCAACTCACTCATATACAGATAGCGAGGGTCCGGGGCAATGGAGAAAGGTTTTTCTTTAAATCCAAAGTACGTTGTATACATCGCTATCAAGGTAAAAGAATCGACAGGGAAGCAGATGACCTTGCAGTAAATTTTTCAAAAATTGCTGGTAACCGGTGTCCATACTTAAGACGAATCTGATCCGTCTGTTTTTTTCCTATTTCATGTTGATATTATTTACAGTATTACTACCATAGAAAAGAAATGGGACAAAGTTTTTTCAATTTTTTGCCAAAAAGCAGCAAAATATGCCGGTATACGAGTACAAAGCTCTGGACCAGAAAGGAAAGTCCTGCAAAGGACTTATTGACGCGGACAGTGAAAGCAATGCCCGCAGCAAACTGAGGGGTGCAGGTAAATATCCAGTCAGTGTGCGAGAGAGCCTGAACAAGGGAGAAAAAGGCAAAAAACAGTTTTTTGCCAACGGATTCGTCTTTGATCGAATCAAATCAGAAGAGACCTATGTTTTCACCAGACAACTTGCCACCCTCCTGGGTGCAGGCATCCCTCTCATTAACGCCCTGGCCTCTATCATTGAGCAGAGCAGCAATCCTGCCCTGAAACGAGTCCTGGCCCAGATCAGGGATTCGGTAAACGAAGGCTCCACCCTGACCAATGCCCTGGCCCGGCACCCCAAACTTTTCTCAAATATTTATACCAATATGGTTCGTTCCGGTGAGGCCTCCGGTTCCCTGGATATTGTCCTGGAACGATTGGCCGACTTTGGAGAAAAACAGAAGGCCTTACAGGGCAGACTGAAAGCAGCCTTGATCTATCCGATCTTTATGGCAGTTATCGGAACCGGTATTCTCTTCTTTCTTATCAGTTATATCGTGCCTAACATCACCCGCGTTTTTACCGATATGGAACGGGTATTGCCCCTGCCCACACGAATGCTCATTTTTATCAGCGATGCCCTGCTGAATTACTGGTGGCTGGGTATACTGGTGCTCTTTGTTTTCATTTTTTGCATTCGTCTTTTCCTGGCACAAGAACAAGGCCGCAGAATATGGGACAGAATCAAACTCTCCCTCCCTATTACCGGACCGGTAACCAGAAAGATCATTCTGACCCGCTTTGCCTCCACCCTTGGCAGTCTCCTCAACAGCGGTGTTCCCCTCATCACCTCTCTGCAGATCGTCAACAGTATTGTCAATAACCGACCGATCGGCGAGGTCATTGAAGAGGCCATGGAGCAGATCAAAAAAGGCAAAAGTATGAGCGGCGCCCTTGAGTCCTCTCCCTGGTTCCCTCCTATTTTTATTCAGATGATAGGGGTCGGCGAACAAAGCGGCCAACTCGAATCTATGCTGGAGAAGGTTGCCCAGACCTATGAACGAGAAGTAGAGACCGCAATCCTGGGAATGACTTCTCTCATCGAACCGGTCATGATCACTGCCATGGGTGCAGCCGTAGGGTTTGTGGTACTCTCTATTCTCCTCCCTATCTTCGAAATGAACCAGATGATATAGAAAATGCCTTTAAATATAAACACATTACGCAGAAAAACAGTCTCCCTCACGCCTTTACCTAAACACTTGAACAGCCATTATTAATTTGATATACTTAAAAACTATATATTAAATCTTCAATCCATCACCCCAGGATCCCAGCTATGAAATTATTCTTACGAACTTTTTCTCTGCTTCTTCTCACCATGGCTATCCCTGCTCTTTCTTCAGCCCAGGAAAGCCTTGATCCAAATTTCGGCAACAATGGACAGCTAACAACAGACTTCTCTATTTATGACGATGAAGCCTACGCCATCGCTGTGCAAAGCGACGGCAAAATCCTGGTGGCCGGGCAGAGTGAAAATGGTGCAGATACGGACATTGCCCTTGCTCGTTACCATGCCGACGGCACTCTGGACACCGACTTTAACACAAATGGTCAGGTAACCGTGGCAGTGGGATCCGGGAATGACAGAGGATTGGCCCTGACTGTCCAGGAAGACGGCAAGATCCTGGTGGCCGGCACAACAGACAATGGGAATGACATGGACATTGCCGTGGTCCGTCTAACAGCTGATGGCCTACCCGACATGGATTTTGACCAGGATGGGCAGATAAGCATCCCCCTGCCCGACACCAATGACACCACCCATGCCATATTCCTGCAAAAAGATGGTAAAATTGTCCTTGCTGGTAACAGTGAAGGAAGCGATGCGACACACCTCTTTTTGGCCCGCCTGAATAGTAACGGTTCTCCGGACACTACCTTCAACAACACTGGCATAGTCACAGATACAAACAAGAACGACTCCGCAGCCTACGCTGCGGTCTTACAGGATGATGGCCGCATTCTCCTTGCCGGTTCAGGAAAAAGCGATGGTGAGAAGCAGGCGGCACTCTTTTCTTTTCAGAGTAATGGACAAATTGACCAGGAATTTGGCGATCAGGGCATCGGCCTCTTAGGTTCAGAAAACACAAACTCCGTATTTTATGACCTCGCCCTCATTGAAGATGGGAATATTCTGGCAGCAGGTGCAATTCAAGAGGAGTCTTATCGATCAATCCTGCTCGCCCGTTTCAGCTCCGCCGGCATCGTGGACCAGGACTTCAACGCTGGAGGTACAGTCCAAGCCGATATGAATACGGACAGTGTGGCATACAGTCTTGCCGTAGCCGAAGATAACAGCATCTATCTTTCTGGATCCAGCAGCAGTAGGCAGGATATGGATTTCATCCTCCTGCACTATACCGCCTCCGGGCAACCGGTAATCGACATCACAGAAGAACAAAAGCAGAGTGCAACAACAAAATCATCCAGCGGCGAAACCGTTGCCATCTCCTCCCTGCTTGTCATTGACAGCAGCGAAGAAGTTGATTCAGCAGTCCCCCCGACCTTTATCCTCACCGACTTTGAGCAATATAACGATATTGCCCGCGCCATTTCCATCCAGAAAAACGGCAACATCCTCCTTGCCGGATCAGTAGAAAACGGCAAAGATACGGATTTCGGCCTGCTCAGTTTCAGCACCGCAGACCTTTCCAAGCAGCGTGTGGCAAACGGCCTTGACACCTCAGAAGGATACTACATCGCCACGACCCCGCCAACGCGCGTAACCCGCAACAGTGCCGCCAGCGGTGGTTTTCTTGACAGTATCGCAGCAAATCCCCTGCCCATCACTGCACGAGGAGTCTGCTATGGCATAACTCCTGCTCCCGGTCTTAAAAATTTTGGCGATGGAAGCGTTACAATAGGTGGAGACAATGATAATGTACAAACGCTACTGCCTATCACTGTAAAAACAGTTCACGAAGGATGTACCTCAGACGGTTCCGGAATGGGCCAGTTTCGCAGCGACATCCTGGATATTACCCCAGACACCCTTTACTACATCAGGGCCTATGCAAAACTCTCTGAAGGTACTGTGATCTACGGCAATGAACTCCAGTTTACGACCAAGGATGCTTGCTTCATCGCCACGGCAGCCTATGGCAGCCCAGATAACAACCATGTTCTCATCCTCCGTCAATTCCGCGACACCTATCTAAAATCGTCATCACTGGGAAGAAGACTGATTAGTAACTACTACTTACTTTCTCCCCCTCTTGCACAACTAATTTCTGAGTACCCAGCCGCACAAGCAGCCGTCCGTCTGGCCATTGCCCCGGTGACAACGGTCAGCTACCTGAGCCTGCACCCTGTTTTTGCTGCACAACTTTTTGGTCTACTCTTTCTGGTCCTCGGACTGCTCCAGTTTGTTGCCGGCAGACGGAAACAAACAGCTGCAACTGCAGGAAACTGACTCCTGGGTATGGCTCTGCGGTCAAATGGATTCAAATTCAATCCTGCTTTCCATGCGCGTACCATTTTTTTTAATAACAGATTTATAAAAGGTCAAATTTTATCATGCAACAGCGAAGTATTATTTCAAAAGAAGTTTCATCACTCACAGAAAAGGGATTCACCCTCATCGAACTGCTGGTCGTTCTCGTCATCATCGGTATCCTTGCTGGATATGTAGGGCCCCGCATCATGGGCCATCCTGAAGAGGCCAAACGAACCATGGCTGCAGCGCAGATCAGCGGCCTTGAAACAGCCCTTGAGACCTACAGACTCGACAATGGCAGCTACCCTAGTACTGAACAGGGATTGCAGGCCCTAATCGAAGCACCAGCTGCAGGAAAACTTCCCCCCAAATGGCGCGAGGGCGGATACATGAAAAAAGGAAAGGTTCCCAAAGATCCCTGGGGAAACGAGTATATCTACCTCAGTCCAGGCAGCCACACTGATTTTGACATCATCTCTTATGGTGGTGACGGGGAATCGGGTGGTGAAGGTGCCGATGCGGATGTCAACAACTGGGAAATAGAATAATCCTTGCAGGACAGACCGTTGCATAGTGTTGTTAGGCGACAGGGCTTTACCCTCCTGGAACTCCTCATGGTCTGCTTCCTGATTTCCATCAGTCTTGCCCTGGCCATTCCCGCTATTCGAAATACCCTGGTAACGGATCAACTGGCAACTGGATCACGAAAGGTTATCTCGCTGATCAAAAGTGCTCGCAGCAAGGCAGTGATGACCCAGCAGCCCTACCTGATTTTCCATAATCCTGCAGAGCAGAAACTCTGGTACCAGGAGGCATCGGCAGAACGTGAAGAATCAACCGATGTAAAACGTCACTCTATCACCCTTCCTGCCGATGTTCATATTCTGGACATCAAACAGGCAGGCGGCGCCAACGATCAGAATCCTGCCAAGGATGGGTTATGGATCACTAAACAAGGATATATGGACAAAACCGCCATTCATATCAGTGATGGGAGCAACAGAAGTGTCAGTTTGCTCATATCTCCCTTCCTCCATACCATCCAGGTCCTTGACGAGCCGGTGCAGTTTGAATGAGGCAGCCCTTACCCTATGAATCTTCCAACTAGGCCTCCCTCCACCAATGCATCAGGCTTCACCCTGCTGGAAGTCATGATTGCAGTGGCTATTTTAGCCATAGCCCTGACCAGTCTCTTTGGTTCCCAGTCCAAAAGTGTCGCCCTGGCCACCGAGACCCGTTTCAACACCCAGGCACCTCTCCTGGCTCAACTGCAACTGACGGAAATCCTAGCCAACGAAGAGATCGTTCCCGGAGAAGGCGATTTCGGCGATGAGTTTCCCGGGTTCCGCTGGGAATTGAGCGTTGAAGATGCCACCTTCGGAGAATCCGAGATCCTACAAGAGCTTGATGGTGAGCTGCAACACCTCAGCCTGGTAGTCTCCTGGGGAGACAGTGTCTACAGTTATCGTCTTGACAGTTATCAAGCGAGTAAGCCATGAATCCCAGGTGTAACAGCCACTTTTCAAACCAGGGTTTCACCCTGCTCGAAATCCTGATGGCCATTGCCATTTTTGCTCTTGTCATCAGCCTGGCTTACGGCTCCTACAATGCCACCTTTCACATTATCAATGGAGCCGGTGCCCAGGCGGAAATCTACTCTAAAGCCAGAACTACCATGGTAAGAATCCAGGAAGATCTGGAATCCTTTTTCCCTGGAGAAGGCATGATATTCACAGGAACAAGTGAGTCAACAGGGAAATACCGAGCCGACACCCTGCAGTTCACCTCCACTGCCCATGTACGCCTGCATGCCGACCAAGCGCCCATTGGCCATACCATCATCCACTATCAGGTTCAGACAGACCCTGAGACAAACACTCTCCTCCTCTACCGCTCGGAGATTCCTGCCCTGCCGGGTACTAGCGACACGGAGGAAGACGACGATAATCCGGGACTCCTGCTCTGCGACCAGTTACTTGAAGTAGCCTTTGACTATCAGAATGCAGATGGTGAGAATGTGGAAGAGTGGGGGGATACTGATGAAACGACAGCGCCCTCCTCCCTGCCGGAGCAGATTAGCATCACCCTCCGTTTTTCAGATGGCCAGGAAGAGACAAATGGAACCCTGTTCAAGACCGCTCTGATTCTTCCCGGAGTCAAAAAGATCGAATGAAACAGATCCTTTGCAACAATAGAGGCATGGCCCTGCTCCTTGTGATCAGTCTGGTGAGCGTGCTGGCCATTATCACCTTACAATTCAACAGAGAGATGCGGCAGGAGTATGTTGTCTCTGCCAGTCTGCGCAACAGTGTCAAGCTCGGTGCGATTACCAGATCCGGCGTCACCCTTGCTGAAATGATTCTCCTCAAAGACCAGGAAGAGAATAATTTTGATTCCCTCCACGACTCCTGGGCCCTTCTCAGTGAAGAAGACCTTTCTCTGCTCTTCGACCAGGAAACTCTGGAGCTGGCAATTATCGATGAAGGCGGAAAATTCCAGATAAATGCTATGGTCACTCGCAAAAAAGAGGGTCGGGTCGCAAACAGCAATGACAGGGACAAGGAAAAGGAGAATGAAAAGCAACAGATACAGCATGAGATTGATGTGCGCAACATCCTCTGGCGACTGCTACGGGCAGAACCCTACCTTGTTGAAGACGGCGATGCCAGAGCCATCATCGATGCCCTGATAGACTGGATGGACAGTGGAGATGGAGACGGAGAAGAAGAATATGGCGCAGAAGACAGCTATTATCGGTCTCTGGACCCTCCCTATTCCTGTAAAAACGGTGCGGTAGAATCCATTGCTGAACTCCTTCTGGTCAAGGGCATCACCCCCGAACTCCTCTACGGCACAGAAGAACGCCCCCCCTTGGCCCCCCTCCTCACGGCCTGGGAAAGTGATGGGAAAATCAATATCAATAGCGCAGACCCTCTTCTTCTCCAATCACTGCACCGAGGTATGGACAAGGAAACGGCAGAGGCCATGCTCGCCTATCGGGAAGATGAAAACAACAGGGATTTACTTGCCAACACAGGGTGGTATAAAAATGTCCCTTCTTTTCCAGGTGATATTGAGTTACAAAAGGATCTGATTAAAATTGGAAGTAATTTTTTCAGAATCGAGGCCACAGCCGGGCTTGGCACACAGAAAAAAAAGGTTTCAGCAATAGTTGAGCGTCAAGATAAGGCAATCTTTCTCCTAAGATGGGACACTATTTAACGTCATGGCACATCAAATCCTTTCCATAGACCGGCAGAGTGATCTGCTAACAGCGGTAATTCTGGACGATGAAAGAAGTCAGGAAATCCTCGCCTCTGTTGTTGTGGACACAACAAACAAACTCCCCGAGGAGATAGTCGGAGAATTCGCGACAAAACTGGACTGCACTGATTGTCGATGTTTCCTCTCGCTGGGAGCCTCGTTCTTCTCTTTTAGAAATCTCAACCTGCCCTTTTCCGACCGCAAGTCCATCAACAAGATACTTCCCTTTGAACTTGAAGAGTCCACGGCAAACTCCATTGCCACCATGCTCATTGATTCCATGATCAACAGCACGGAGGGAGAAGAAGCGGAAATTATTGCCGCCATGATCGAACGGAAATTCCTGGCCGAATGGTATGCGGCACTGCAACATGCAGGGATTTCTCCCGAGTTCATCACACTATCCGGCCTTCCCACGATTTCCAGTATACAGGAAAACGGTAAACCTCCCGAGGAATTCATCTTCCTTGACATAAGAACGGAAAACGCAGCACTTTTCCTGATCTCCTCGGACAGACTGCAACTGGTAAGACCCCTGGTCTTTGATGCCGGACGAAAAGCAGGCTTCACCTTTGACGAAGAAAGCGGAGAAATCCATATTCAGAGACCTGAACATGGAGCCGAGGCGTTTGACGAACTCGCCCTGGCCACAAAACAGACCCTTATGCCGCTTTCCCTTTCTACGCCAAAGGAGACCCTTCCCATATACATAGACGGCTGTGCAGGATTGGCACAATCGGCAACCTCATGGCTGGAAGCAGCCTTTAACAGACCCTGCCTCATCTGCGGCCGTGCAGGACTGCTCCCTCTCCCTTCCCCTCTTCCCGCACAGAGCGACCAACACGCCCGTCTGCTCACCTCCTGCCTCAGCTTAGGCATGCAGGGAGGAAAATCAAAAACCGGCTTTAATTTCAGCAAGGAAGAGTTTGCCCCTCACAAAGGATTTACCAGCGATCGCAATCTACAGAGATTGATCGCCTTTCCGCTCATTGCTTTCCTGCTCCTTGGTTTTGGTTACCTCTGGTACAGTACCGGCGTCCTCAAAAAAGAGCAGGCTGCTCTGGTGGCAGAAATTCGGGAAGTCTTCACAGAGACCTTACCGGGAGTAAGCCGGGTGGTAGACCCCCTGCAACAGCTCCAGGTTGCCATCAACAAATCCAGACTCTCTTCCACAGAAGGTGAAGGAACCACTCTCCCATACACTGTCCTCAATGTCCTCTACGAGATCTCCACACGAATCCCAGCATCTTTGGACGTCCGCCTCACCCGCATGGTCTACGAAAGCAAAGGCTTACGCCTCATGGGCATCACCGACACCTTTAATACCGTGGACAATCTCAAGAAAAATCTGGAACAATCTCCAAATTTTACCGGCGTAACCATCAGCTCCGCCAACCTGGCCTCCAAGAACAACAAGATTCGTTTTGAGCTGAAAATCGAATGTGGAGACACCACACCATGACCCCATCTTCTCTTCCCACTCTCATCGAGCCTCTGATCGAAAAAACAGGGTGGAACCGCATGGCAAAACGCGAAAAGCTCATGATTGGAGCTCTGCTTGTCTTTACCGGGTCTATTTTCCTCTTTCATTTTCTTTTTTCTCCCCTCCTCGATTCCAGACAGCGACTACATAAATCATTGAGCAATAAGAAAGTGGAACTCCAGGACATTCGTAACCTGCAAAAAGAATATCAATCCCTTCAACATCAAACAGGAAACATTCAAGAACGAATAACAAAAAGACCCAAGACCTTCACCCTCTTTTCCTTTATTGAGCAACAGGCAGCTGCCGCCAAAATAAAAGAGCAAATCAGCTATCTCAAACCCAGTGAGATAGAAGGAGATGGTCCGCTGAACGAATCAAGGGTGGATATGAAACTGCAGAGGATCAATCTTCGTGATCTTGTCAATTTCCTCAAAGGACTTGAGTCACCAAAGGATGTGGTCTTCATCAACCGGATCTCTATCCAGGAACATGGTAAGGACGAGGGATACGTGAATGCCGTGATCCAAATCATCACCTTTAGGGAAGCATGATGAACTTTTTCAGCAACAGACTTGTTCTCTTTATCAGCCTGATCATTTACACCCTGCTCCTGTCAGCGACCCTGCTCTACTTTCGTTTTCCTGCAGAAAAGCTGAAGCTCTCCTGTCAATACGGACTGGAACAGCTGCTGTCCGTCAAGCATTGCTCCATTGGCCAGCTCAGCTACCGCTTCCCCTTCAGTATGGCAGCCAGCGAGGTAACATTCAGCAACAGGGAAGGAGAAGGCAAACAACTCTTCACCATAGATCAGGCAACTCTTACCCCAACCCTGACAGCCCCGACTTCACGTTTTCTGGTCACCCTCAATGCATGTGGGGGCAAACACGATTTCACACTGCTCCTGAACCGTACTGATAAAAAATTCACCCTCAAAGATATTCACCTGACGGATCTCGACCTGTCCCAACTCCCCTTTCTCCGACAGTCCACAACAAGGGAAATCAGTGGAAAGCTTGAAGGAAATGGGAGCTACCATGGTAGCTGGGATGAAGGTAAATACGTGGCCGAAGGCCAGGGGACAATAGTATTGAGTAAAGGGAGCTTCGGTCTCCTCTATCCCATTCTCTCTCTAAAAAAGATCGATCTCCAGCACCTTGCAGCCGATCTCTCTTTTCAAGAGAACAGTCTGGAATTCAAAAAAGGAACCTTTAACGGACAGGAACTGAAAGGAGATTTTTCCGGTATGCTGGGACTACAGTCAGCATTCAAAACTTCCACCCTCTCCTTTCGAGGAAAACTTGACCCTCTGCCGCCCCTGTTAAAAAAGAGCAAGCATGCGAAAAACATGGTAAATCAACTTAAAAAACGACATAATCAAAATGGTCTGCCCTTTCGTCTGAATGGGGTAGTACAGAAACCGAGCTTCCGTTTTGACTCCTGATTCATTCAAATAGCATGACTAACCGTCTCTCTATCATAGGTCTCTTTGTCCTGGCAACCCTTCTGGCCACAGGTGGTGTCGAGCTGTTTTGTCGATTTCTCGACCAGACCCTTATCGTTGAGCCCCTGCCATCAGTAACGAAGGCCTCGGGTCCTGCCTGGACAAATACCGGTGCAAAACCTCCGGCTCCCGGCATGGCCTCAAGACCAGGAACTGCCGGCAAAGATTACTCAATCATCATCAAACGAAGCCTCTTTGGCAAGGCCCAGAAAAAGGTGACCAACGAGGCCGCTCCTGCACCAACCCCTGTCCTGGAAGCGACCTCTCTGGATCTCATTCTTCTTGGAACCATCAGTGGCGGCGCTAACAATCAACGTGCAATCATCCAGGACAAAAGAAAAAAAACACAGGACATCTATTACAAAGGTGATGCCATAGGACCGGCCTTGATCAAGGAAATACTCCGTGGCAAGGTCATCCTCACCGTGAGAGGCAAGGATGAAGTCCTGCTCATGAAAGAACCAAAGAGTTCTCCCTCAAGAAGAAATGCAACTCGTACACCGCTTCTTGTTAATGAGTTTGTGGTGGAAGAGCCAGAACCCATCACTGAAGAAGTCATCGATTCTGAAGACATCGTAGATATGATGGATCCCGAGACACCTCCCCCTGCTGTCAGAGATGATGTCAATGGCAGACCCGGAGGACGAAATCAAGGCCCCAATCGCTCTGCCCCTCCGCGAAAAGTCTCTTTTAAAAAGAAAAACAATCAGGTAGCTGAACCATGATCTATATAGCCAGCAAAACTCTTTCCCAGAGAATCAGGCCCCTGTCCCTGTTTCTTCTCTATTTTACCCTGACCCTCATCCCCTGTATGGCAAGCAGTGCACAGCAGGACATTTCCATACCCAAGCCACAGGCCGAATCCCAGCGTTTTATCACCATAGACTTCGATAATGTGGATATCCTCCTCTTTATTAAATATATCAGTGAACTCACGGGGAAAAACTTTATCATCGACAAAACGGTGAAAGGAACCGTTTCCATCATCTCCCCCACCAAGATTTCCGAGGAAGAGGCCTACCGGGTCTTTGAATCGGTACTCGCCGTCAACGGCTTTACCACGGTCAAGGCCGGTTCCATGGTCAAAATCATGCCTTCGGTCAGAGCCCGTACCGAAAACATCGATACCCTGAGCCATGGTCTCCCTTCAGACCCGGAAGACAGGATTGTTACCCAGCTCATCCCTCTCACCCACATCACTCCAGGCGAGATGAAAAAGGTGTTGGCCCCCCTGGTTTCCAAGACCTCGGTGGTCATCGCCCATACCCAGTCCGGCATGCTAATTGTCACTGACACCCTCTCCAATATCCAGAAACTGCTGTCCATCATTGAGACCATAGACGTCGCTTACAGCAGCGATGAGCTGGAAGTTGTGACCCTGGAAAATGCCACTGCCACCACCCTGGCCACCACCATCAACGCCATCTTCCAACGCTCAAGTATACCAAAAAAAGGGGGCAGCACCTCCTCCGGGATTAAAGTGGTTCCTTATGACCGGATCAATGCCCTGATTATTCTGGCAGGCCCAGGTGACATCATTCGCGTTAAACGACTGATTACCTTGCTCGACCCGGAGCCTGAAAGAAACGAGGGCAATATCCAGGTGGTCTATCTCCAGCACGCAACAGCCAAGGAGTTGGCTGCTGTCCTCAACAACCTTCCGGGCCAACAGAGTGATCCTAAAGCCCCTCAAAAGGCACCGACTATCTCCAAAAATGTCAAAATCATGCCGGACGAGGAGACCAACTCTCTCATCATCACCGCCTCCCGTTCCGAATTCAAGGTCCTGGAAAACGTGATCAAGAAGCTGGATATCCCCCGCCGCATGGTCTACATTGAGGCACTCATTTTAGAGGTCAATACAGACACCAGCTTCGATGTAGGGGTCAATTGGCTCGGCGCAGGGGCCTTTGCCGATAACACCGGAGCCTTGGTCGGCGGCTGGGGAGGAAGTGACGGATTTTCCATGGACGGGGCCATCTCCACCAATACGGCCGGTGCCGTCTCCGTTGGCACCGGTTTTACCCTGGGAGTCCTGAAACAGGGAATAGAGATCGGAGGAATCACCTTCCCCAATATCGCCGCAATTTTGAAGGCCTATAAAAGCGATTCCAATTTCAACATTATTTCCACCCCGCAAATGCTGACCACGGATAACAAAAAGGCCGAGATCAGCGTCGGTGAAAACCGCCCTTACCTCACCAGGACTTCCGAGGCAGACAGCGGTACAGGATATCAGAATTATGAATATAAGGATATCGCCACCAAGCTGATCATCACTCCCCAGATCAATCAGGCCGACACCCTGCGCCTGGAAATCTCTACCGAGGTCAGTAAACTCAATACTGCTGACTCCGAGACTGACCGCCCGGTCACCTTCAAGCGAACGACCGAGACCACAGTCCTGGTCCAGGATAACGACACCATTGTTATCGGAGGAATCATCGGCCACGATGCCACGGAAGCCGAGTGGAAGATTCCCCTGCTCGGCGATATCCCCTTCCTGGGCTGGCTGTTCAAGACCCACAGCACCAAACATTTGAAGACCAATATGTTTATCTTCATCACCCCCCATATCATCAAAAATCCTGCTGATATTGCCCGGGTGACCCTGACCAAGGAGGAACAGCTCGACAAGGTCATGCCTGATGTCAGGGAGCAACTGCATCGACAAGTCAACCTCGACCATGCCATGGGCCTCTCTGATATCGGCTTTCAGAGGATGCAGGCTGAGCGCTATGAGGAAGCGAAAAACTTTTTCCAAGAGGCCCTGGATATCAATCCCAAGTATCCATATGCCCTGCTGAATCTTGGTGTCATTTGCGAGAAGGAGGGGAACCCCACAGATGCCATTAAATACTACCAACAGGTTATTGATAATGGCGTGGACGAGAAGACAGGTAAAACTCTAGGTGCAGGGCCCACCACAATGAATTTACTCAAACTCTGTCGGGAAAACATTGATCGGCTCTTAAAAAAGCAAGACAGCTGGCCCTATCCGGAAAATAATGACATGTAACCACAGGGTACCTTGAAAAATTAGAATTTTCGTTCAAAATCGAGGCATGAGAAAAGATTTACCTCAGGTGCCCTGCAAGAATCACCCTAACTACGGGTACAAGTACCCTTGGGGTGCATCCACCTGATATTCCGAGGATAAGATTTATTTCATAACGAAGAGTTTGGGCGAAAAGGCAATTTCGCAAGGTGGCCCACAGCCATTAACTACAAATTAATATCATGCAACACGCAACAGACTTTTTCATAAAGCAGCTGGGTATCCCCAGCGAAGCTGTCCATCAGGCACTGGAACTCCAAAAGGAAAAGGGAGGGACACTGGTACGCACACTGGTGCGCCAGAATATGGTGGATGAAATCGAACTACTACAGAAACTTGGCAAAGAAATGGGGATGGAGCAGACCACCTCCCTGCCACCAGAGATCAACACCGACTTTACCGCTTCCATCCCCATTGCCTTTTTAAAAAAACATGTCATGGTGCCGTTGGCTATTGGTGATGACGCCTTTATCGCCATCAATGACCCCTTCAACTTCCAGGCCTTGGATGATCTTCGCCGCCTCCTGGGCTGGGTAGGAGTACGTCCTGTACTCTGTCCCCAAGCCGCCATTGTCTCGGCCATCAATTTCGCCTATGACATGACCCAGACCACGGCAGAGGAGGTCATGCAGGACATTGACGAAGAAGATCCGGAGGCACTGTTCTCCGAAATCCAAGAAACCGGTGACCTGCTCGATGACACCAGCGACTCCCCGGTTATTCGCCTGGTCAATCTCATGTTTTCTCAGTCCGTACGAGACAATGCCTCGGATATCCATATCGAACCCTACCAGAACTCACTGAAGATCAGACAACGACTGGACGGCATTCTCTATGACATGCTTAACCCACCCAAACATGTGCAGTCGGCATTGATCTCCAGGATCAAAATTATGGCAAATCTCAACATTGCTGAGAAACGTCTTCCACAGGATGGCCGAATCGAACTCAAAGTTGCCAACAAGGATGTGGACATCCGTGTTTCCACTCTGCCTACTGCCTTTGGTGAACGGGTGGTGCTTCGCCTTCTCGACAAGTCTTCGGTCCTTATCTCCCTTACCGATCTCGGCATGCCGGATGATCGTTTCATCCCCTTCTCAGAACAGATCAGAGCAGCCAACGGAATCGTCCTGGTCACTGGTCCTACGGGAAGCGGAAAGACCACCACTCTCTATGCAGCACTCACCTCCATCAATAATACCGACATCAATATCATCACGGTGGAAGACCCCATTGAATACCGAATTAGCGGTATCGGTCAGGTCCAGGTCAACCCCAAGATTGAGCTCACTTTTGCCTCCGGCCTGCGTTCCATCGTCCGTCAGGATCCGGATGTGATCCTGGTAGGAGAAATTCGTGACACCGAGACCGCCAAAATTGCCATACAATCAGCCCTTACCGGTCACCTGGTCTTTTCCACCCTGCATACCAACGATGCATCCAGCGCCATCACCCGTCTCATTGACATGGATATCGAACCCTTCCTTATATCCTCCTCCATCAATGCCATCCTGGCCCAGCGTTTGGTGCGCATTATCTGTCCCCACTGCAAAGAAGGATACGTACCGGATCCGATGGCCATCAAAAAACTCGGCCTCACACCGGAAGAAATGGAAGGAAAACAGGTGTACCGTGGGAAGGGGTGCAGCAAATGTCATCACACCGGCTTCAAGGGACGCTGCGGTATTTTTGAACTCCTGCTCATGGATCAGACCATGAAACATCTGGTTCTGAACACAGCCAATGCCAATGATATCAAAGACCAGGCAGTCAAAAATGGGATGATCACCCTTCGTCGCGACGGCGCCAACAAAGTCCTGCAAGGTATCACCACCATCGAAGAAGTATTCCGTGTTTCTCAGGAATAGGAGAAGAGTGAAGATCTAAGTGCTCTTTACGCACTCAGAAAACTACATCTTTTCAAGACCATCAGGCCTAGACATTAGCGACATCTAAAATTAATGCGTCTCTTTACCGCCATAGACCTGCCCAGAGAGCAGAGAAACTTTCTGCACAGACTGACAAAGGAACTCTCCGGGATACGTGTCACGCCGCAGGCACAGCTGCACCTGACTCTGAACTTTATCGGCGAAGTAAATGCCATGCACTTCCGTAAGCTGTGTGAAGAATGCATGGCCGTCACAACAACTCCCTTTTCTATACAACTCCAGGGGATAGGAACCTTCCCACCCAAGGGTCCCCCACGTATTCTCTGGGTCGGAGTGCCCCCCTGCCTACCATTGCTGCAACTCCAGCAACTTCTCAAGAAAAAACTCTTAACTACAGGCATCAGACAGGAAGAAAGAAAGTTTCGTCCCCATATCACCTTGGCCAGAATCAAACACTGTTCTCAAAAGGATCTATCCACCTTTTGCAAGGCCCATGCAGAGCTGACCTTCCCTCCGTTTACGGTAACAACCTACCATCTCTACTCCAGTAGACTTTCCAGAGCAGGTGCTGCACATACTCTGGAGCAGAGTTTTGAACTACAGAAGGACACGAAAAACTAAAGGGTACCTTGAAAAATTAGACCTTTCGTTCAAAATAGAGGCATGAGAAAAAATTTACCGCAGGCATATATTTGATATTCCGAGGATACAGTTTTTCTTATAACGAAGAGATTGGGCGAAAAGGCAATTTTGCAAGGTGGCCTCAAGCCTGTTCCCACTCACAGCTGCAAATACATTTCCCTGCAAAACCAGAAGAATCCAGCTACGCTTGGTTCTTCTTCTCTCGCTTTGCCTGATACATTCGCAAATCTGCCCGGTTCATCAACTGCTCCAGGCTCTCTTTTTCCCCTAACCTGGCAATTCCAAAACTGATAGACATTGTAAAAGACAATTCCCCTGTCTCATTTATCTTCTCAACCGCCTCAACCATGCGCCTGGCAATTGCTTCTTTACTGTTTGTCCCAGACCGACAACAAGTGAATACGGCAAATTCATCACCACCCAAACGAGCTACCACATCAGGCTGGCGAAACATTCGTTTTAACAATTGGGCAGTCGATCGTATGGCCAAGTCTCCCACTTTATGCCCCTGCAGGTCATTGATTGTCTTAAGATCATCAATATCAATATAGGTGACAAAGGCATCCTGGTCATTACGCCGGACAGCGGCAAGCTGTTTTTCAGCAAAGAGTAGAAATCCACGGCGATTATAAATAGTTGTCAGCTTATCAGTAATCGCCATATCCCTGAGCTTTTGCTCCATTCTTCTGAAAAGAGTAATATCCTGAAAATCCTCGACAACCCCGATAAAGTCACCATTTTTGTCACAGAGAGAAGATGCAGTTACAATACAATCAATATCTCTGTCAGAGATCATTTTTTTCTGCATTTCCGTTTTGAAATGGCCGGGAGCGGAAGCGAGACGATCCAAAGGACAATTCTTGGTACCACAGTTTTGACCCGGCAGAATTTCATAACATTTTTTCCCGACAATCTCTTCAGAACTTGTGCCCACCATGTCGCAAAAGGCCTTGTTGACCCTCAGAACAACATGATTGACGTCAACAATACGCATACCGTTGGCTGCCGTATTAAAGACCTGATCCAATTTCATATGAGATTCAAACAGGAGGTCTTCTCCTTCTTTTCTCTCTGTAATATCAAAGGCTGATCCGACCAGAAAAAGTACCCTGTCCTTAGCATCAAGCAGGGGAGCTTTATGAACTATCAGAGTATGAGGACTCCCGTCTGCAAAATCAAAGGTCACCACCTGTTTGACCAACTCCTTTTTTTCCAGAACTTCTTCATCCATCTGCTGCTCAACGACAGACTGTTCTCTCAAAATTGCAGATTCTTTCCCTTGGCCTATCTCGTCTCTTTCCAAACCAACCATCTCACTAAAGGCCGTGTTACAGCCGGAGAGTTTACCTTCCGGAGTTTTAAACCAGACTGGTGAAGGAATAGTCTCCATCAGCTGTTGCTGAAAATGAATCAGTTCAGTTTTCCGTTTATTAGCCATGAAATGAAGGCCAAAAGACAGACAAAGAATAATACCGAGAACGAAATGGATCATATTCCCTTTTTGACGAATAGTCTGAATAACGGTGTCACGTCCATAACTGATGAGATAGCCAACTTCTGCGCCACTAATATCGTTGAGTATCATGAAGGTGACAAGATAGTCTTTGCCGGACAACTTGACTGGCACAGCAAAGCTTTGTTGTTGCGTAATTTTCTCATCAATACTGCCAGATAACAGTCCGTTAATCCTTACGAGTTCAGAAAAATCTAAATGCCCTTCATGGTCGCGCTTATTGAGAATCAAATCATCCTGTTCATGAAGGTAGTCTTCAAGCAGGAGACTGTGCATAGCATGGTCAGATGATACAGTTTTGATTTTTTTGTGCAGGGCGTCTTTCCTTAACAGAAGATAATATTCGAGGTTAATGACCTCTTGCAGAACATTTTCGATGGAATAAAAGGGAACACTGGTTTCCACTGTTCCGAGATGAACACCGCCTTGTGTTAAAGGAAAGACATAGCGAAAACCCTGATAGTTTTGTCCGATTTCAAAGCCTTCAACATATCGTTCTTCGACATTTGCCAAACGAACCGATTCACGGACAGGAAAGAGTTGATCTCCAAAATTTTCAGGGAGATGAAGACGTAAAAAACTGATCCCGTCCGAGAAGTGAAAGTGAACCTGCTTAAATCCAAGGGAAAGCAATCTTTGGTAAGCAGGTAAAAGACGTTTATAAAGCAGCCCCCTTAGTTCATCTCGCCGGTTAGGATTATTGCTGGCTTCTGCAAAAAGGCTTACAACCTCCTCTACACCAAAAACCTCATTGACAACAAATTCCGCCTGCCGGGCAAAAGAGCTGAGAACAAACCTGAATTCCTTTTCTTGACTGACCAGATGCTGCTGGATATAAAAATCCACATCCTGTTTTTTTCCACTGTTGACCATGAAAAAGAGAATGGCCTGGAAGAGGATAAAAATTCCACCGTAAATAAGGCCTGATCGCAATTTTCCCATAAAACCTTCCAAACTTTTTAAAATTCAGCATTTTAACCTGCGACACGTGCCCACTGCATTATCTCAGTGTAGTGTAGCATCAACCTATTTGAATCAGAAAGAAAAAATCCACCAAGACCATCAACCACGTATCTTTTTTTTAAAAAATATTCATATTTGTCTACAGTCACTCCTGAACGCATAAGGACTAAACTGGTTTTCCAGGTACCTGAAATGAAAAGAAGCCCCTGCTTTCCGGGCAAAAACTTTATTCACCTTCCCCAGATTCTTTTCCACTTTTTTTATCTCATCGACGTTCGTTGCTTGACAGAATATTTTTTTTTAAGTATTTTTAATGATTTTTCGACAATATTTTTTCTGCTTTGGCCTAAATAATCTAAACTCAACTGCCAAACAGAAAGAAATAAATATTTTTATCAACTAAAATTCAAAGAGTTACCTCCAATTCGGTAACAATGGCGATCACCTGATATGTTTGACAATCTGACAGACCGGCTGGAAGAAGTATTCAAGAAACTTCGTGGCACCGGAAAACTAACCGAAGAGAATATCCAGGAATCCATGCGCGAAGTTCGCATGGCCCTTCTCGAGGCAGATGTCAACTTCCAGGTCGTCAAGCAGTTCATCGCCAATATAACAGAAAAATCAGTTGGACTTGAGGTAGGCAAAGCCCTTTCACCAGGACAGCAGATCATCAAAGTGGTTCACGATGAACTCGTTGAACTCCTCGGTGGAAACACTGAACAGATTCGCCTTGATGGACGCCAACCGGTAACAATCATGATGGCAGGACTCCAGGGATCTGGTAAGACTACCACCTCCGGTAAGCTTGCAAAAATGCTGAAAGCTAAAGGGAGAAAACCCTACCTGGTCCCTGCAGATGTCTATCGTCCTGCAGCCATTGAACAGCTTCAGGTACTTGGAGATCAACTGGGAATTCCAGTTCATCCTTCTACCACGGATATCAAACCGGTGGTAATCTGTCGTCAGGCCATGGAAGCAGCCGACAAAAACGGCTATGACACCCTGATCTTTGATACAGCCGGCCGGCTGCACGTAGATGAAGAGCTCATGAGCGAACTCAAAGACATACAGAGTTCCATTCAGCTCTCAGAGGTCCTCTTTGTAGCCGACTCCATGACCGGACAAGATGCGGTCACGGTGGCGGACAAATTTAACAAAGATCTTGAAATCAGTGGTGTGATCCTCACCAAGATGGAAGGTGATGCCAGGGGCGGCGCAGCACTCTCTATCAAGAATGTAACAGGTAAACCCATCAAATTTGTGGGTATCGGTGAAGGCCTTGACGCTCTGGAAGTATTCCACCCCGACCGTATGGCCTCCAGAATTCTCGGTATGGGTGACGTTCTCACCCTTATCGAAAAGGCAGAAGCGGTCGTTGACAAACAAGAGGCCGACAAACTCGCCAAAAAACTGAGACAGTCCACTTTTACCTTAGAAGATTTTCTGGGGCAGATCCAACAGATCAAAAAGATGGGCTCTCTGGACCAGATTCTCGGTATGATTCCTGGAATCAACAAACTCAAACAGCTTAAAGACGCTCCTAAACCTGACGAAAAGGAACTGGCCAAGACAGAGGCCATCATCCGCTCCATGACCAGGAAGGAACGACAGAACCACAAGATCATCAACGGAAGCCGGAGACAGCGTATCGCTGCCGGCTCCGGAACCTCGGTCTCGGATGTGAACCGCGTTATCAAGAGTTACGCGGCCATGCTCAAGATGATGAAAAAGATGCGAGGAAAACCCGGTCTCGTCACCGGTAAAAAACGACGTAAAATGCCTAAGGGCATGAGAAGATAATAATAATTTTCCAGTCCTGATGACTGGAAAAGTTGGCATAAAGCCTGATTCACAGGACTCAAAATAAGGTCCTTATAACCCGGAGGATTTATCTGGAATGGCAGTTCGAATTCGTTTAACCAGACTTGGCAGGAAGAAAAAACCATTCTATCGTATCGTTGTTGCTGACAGTCAGTGCAAGCGTGATGGTAAATTTCTAGACGTAGTCGGCACTTACGATCCTCTTCAGGATCCAGTCGTTGTTGTTATTAATGACGAAAAACTCCAGGATTGGCTGGGAAGAGGTGCCCTGCCTACTACAACGGTGAAGAGCATTTTGAAAAAAGCTCCGGTTACCGAGTAATAGACTATGCAGGAACTGATCACTTTTATTGCCCGATCACTGGTTGACAATCCTGATGGTGTGCAGGTAACTGTCACTGAAGAAGATGATACTGTAATTGTTGACTTGGCTGTCGACAAGGATGACCTTGGAAAAGTGATCGGAAAGCAGGGCAGAACAGCACGGGCCATGCGGTCCCTTCTCTCTGCTACTGCCGGAAAGGATAACAAAAAGTCTCGTCTCAATATCTTGGAATAAGATTCAGAAAAATGACAGACAGATTTTCCTTTCCGACAGATAAATATGTACTGATCGGAAAAATCACCAAAGCCCATGGATTAAAGGGTGAAGTGAAGATTTCGAGCTTTTCCGGTCAGCCGCAAAATATTAAACAGTACAGGCAGCTTGTTCTGATCTCAGAACAGGGGGAAATAACGGCACCTTTCACCGTCGCAAGTTCACGGGCTGGAAACAAGGAGGCCATTGTCGTTATTGAGGGTATTACTGACCGCAACCATGCAGAGGATCTCTGCGGATATGGTGTCCTTGTACGTAAAGACGAACTTCCGCAGCTCCATGGAGATGAATTCTATCTCCATGAACTGGAAGGACTGCGTGTCACCTGTGAAGACGGGCATTATCTGGGCAGAGTCCACTCCTTTCTCGACAATGGAGCTCAGGACATTCTTGTTGTCAGGGAAGGAAAAAACGAGTTTTTGATCCCTCTCATTCCCAGCATGATTGTTGAGCGTAATAAAGAAGGGATGATAATTGCACCGCCGCCTGGATTAATTGACATGAACAGTGGCGAGAAGGGATAGGAACAGATTACCCTGTGATTTTTGACATACTGACCATCTTCCCTGATTTGCTTGAGTCACCTTTGAATGAATCCATCATTCGCCGGGCGAGACAAGCGGGACAGGTTCGGATAGAGGTTACCAATATCCGTGATTTTGCTGAAGATAAGCACTCCATGACCGACGACAGGCCTTTTGGAGGTGGTGAGGGAATGGTCATGAAGCCGGAACCGCTGACTGCAGCATTGCAATCGGTCAGAGCAGAAAACGGCGTCGGCCGCGTAATCCTGCTGAGTCCCCAGGGACGGCAATACAGTCAGGAAGTTGCTAGAGAGCTGAGCAAAGAAGAGCACCTCATTTTTGTCTGCGGACGCTATGAGGGAGTAGACGAAAGATTTAGAGCAGCCGAAGTGGAAGACGAAATATCAATTGGCGACTACATTCTCACTGGTGGAGAACTGGCAGCCATGGTCATCATCGATTCCATCACCAGACTGTTGCCAGGAGTTCTCGGATGTGCTGACTCTGCTGAAAAAGATACATTCAGCAGACAGCTGCTTAAACATCCGCAGTACACCAGGCCGAGAGAATTTGCAGGCCAGGAGGTTCCGGAGATACTGCTTTCCGGAGACCACGAACGAATCGATCAATATCGTTTTCTTGAGTCTGTTTGCAGAACCATGGAGCGCCGTCCAGACCTCCTGCAAAAAGAGTTGTTCAGCAAGACTGAGATTAAATTTCTCAAAAAACATCAACTCTACGACAAGATAAAAATGTTGCAGAAGGAACAATGAGCTTGAGCAAGAGTGGTATAGACATTGTTCTTGTTCACCACCCGGTGATCAATAAAGTTGGAGAGACTATCGGCTCAGCCGTCACTAATCTTGATCTCCATGATATTGCCCGGGCTGCAAAGACTTTTGGTATCGACAACTACTACATTGTCACACCATACACAGACCAGCAGGGACTGGTCGATGAAATACTGGAACATTGGAAAAACGGTCATGGGGCAAGCTACAACCCTGCCCGAAAAGAGGCGCTGGAACTGGTAAGCGTAGCAGACAGCCTGGAAACTGTCATCGACAGGATCACTACCAGGCGCGGAAGCAAACCTCTGCTGCTTACTACCAGTGCCCAGAAACAAAATAAAAGCTTGAGTTACGAGGAAGTCCGAGGCAAAATCAAGGAAAGAGAAGCAATTCTTCTCCTCTTTGGTACAGCACACGGCATGGCCCCGCAGGTCATGGAAATGGCAGATTACACCCTGCCGCCTGTGGGAGGCAACACAGGATATAATCATCTCTCCGTACGCTCAGCCGTTTCGATCATACTTGATCGACTGCTAGGCAACCGGGAAGAAATTTAATTTAAATAAGTAAAAGAATAACCAGGTCGTTAACGACTTAAAATCTCAGTTGGTTTAATAAAACGCTCCACCTGCAAGCAGATGACGTGTTTTACAACACCATCAGGAATAAATAAGCACCATAACCGACAAACAACGGAAAATACCATGAGCACAATTATCGACAGAATAGAAATGGAACAGATGCGTCAGGATCATCCGGATTTTCGCCCGGGTGACTCCGTAAAGGTTTACATTCGTATCATTGAGGGAAGTAAAGAACGTGTCCAGATTTTTCAGGGCGTGGTTATCAAACGCAAAAAAGGTCTAATGGGCGCTTCTTATAGCGTTCGTAAAATTTCCCATGGCGTTGGCGTAGAAAAGACCTTTGCCCTGCACAATCCACGTATTGAGAAGATCGAGGTCATCAGTCGCGGTCGAGTCCGTCGCTCACGCCTCTACTACCTGCGCGACAGACGTGGTAAAGCTGCACGTATCCGCGAGCGCGGTCTTGTCCGCTGATCAACAGCACACTGCTTTATCCCAGGCACGGATAGAAGAAATTCTCTCCGTGCCTGCCTCTTCTCAAGAAGACAATTTTGAGCTTGAACGTAACCTGAAGCAACAGGCATACTCTGTTGTTGCAGGTCTCGACGAAGTTGGCAGAGGACCTCTAGCCGGGCCTGTGGTTGCTGCCGCCGTCATCCTGCCCGAAGAATGCCAGCACTCCCTTTTTCTCGACTCAAAGAAACTCTCTGCCAAAAAGAGAGAACTACTCTTTACCCACCTCCACGAAATACCGGCCCGTATTGGCATTGGCTCAGTCTCCCATCAGACCATAGACAGGATTAATATCCTTCAGGCCTCACTATTGGCCATGCAACGTGCTGTTGAGGACTTGATAGAACAATGTTATCCTCCTGACTTCCTTCTGGTAGACGGGAAATTTCCTATCCCGTCAGTAATCCCACAACAGCCGATGATAAAAGGAGAAAACCGTTCTGCATCCATTGCCGCAGCCTCCATTGTTGCCAAGGTAACCCGAGATCGCCTGATGGCTGATCTCCATGAACAATTTCCCTGCTATAATTTTAAATGCAACAAAGGCTACCCGACCAAGGAGCATCGACAGGCCGTGAAAGATCATGGAATTTGTCCCCATCATCGCCTGAGCTTTAAAGGGGTGAAAGAGTTTGTCTGATGCACGCATCAATCTGGGTAAACAGGGTGAAGATCTTGCGGCCCAGCATCTCAAGAAAATGGGTCTTACTATCCTTGCACGAAATTACAGGCAAAAAACAGGAGAAATTGATATCATAGCTCGTGATAAAAATTGCCTTGTCTTTGTCGAGGTTAAAACACGGAAGAGCCTGCGCTTTGGTCAACCTTTTGAGGCGGTAACTCAAAAAAAACAGGCCCAGCTCTCAAAGGTGGCCCTTGACTACCTCAGTCGCAATAAACTCCTTGACCAGTCAGCCCGTTTTGATGTTATTTCCATACTGCTTCCGGATAACGGCAAAGTTGCCATTGAACATCTCCCCAACTGTTTTGAACCTGTCTCCTACTTTTAATGGTTCTAATAACGTCAGGTTTTGACTAAAAAAACATAAAAACGACAAATGGATATCGGAAAATGTTCTTCAATTATATGTAGGTGCACTCATGATTCATTTCTTCATCGTAGAGTGAAACGTAAAGTCTTCACGTCCCTGAACGCTCGTTCTTCCATGTCCACCTTGTAAACAAATAGTGTCTTCCATGCCTCCTCTTGCCATAACTATGGGCTGCCCTGCCGGCATTGGCCCTGAGATCATTCTCAAATATTTCAGTCTCCCCCCTGATCATGAGCGACCTGATGCTGTCGTCATCGGCGATTGCGCCGTTCTGAGCTATTATGCAGACAGATTTGACTCTCCTCTTTCCATCCTTCCATGGAGTCCGGGTGATCCGGTTACTCGAGACAGCGGAGTTATTCCGGTGTATGAGACTTCCCATCTTGCACATCAGGATATCTATCCGGGTAGACCCTCAAAAAAGACAGCTATAGCCATGGCCGATGCCATTATTGGAGCAGTCAATGGAATCCAGGAATCTGTTTTTTCTGCGCTCTGCACCTGTCCTATATCTAAAAAAAGTCTCCAGGAAAGCGGTCATCACTATCCCGGGCATACGGAGATGCTGGCTGCCCTTACTGCGTCTTCCACACAGGTAATGATGATGGCAGGCAGTTCCCTGCGAATTACCCTGGCCACCATCCACTGCGCCCTTACCCAGGTCCCGGAACTCCTTCAGGAAGAATCACTGATCGACCTCTTCAACACAACCCATCAGAGCCTGAAAATCGACTTTGACATAACCACACCCAAGATTGCCGTGGCCGCCCTCAACCCACACGCCGGTGAAGAGGGTATGTTTGGTGATGAAGAGGAACGGATCATTGTTCCGGCAATGAAAAAAGCAAAAGAAAGGGGAATAGACTTGCATGGCCCCTTCCCTCCTGATACCATTTTTTTTAAAGCTGCCCAGGGGCAATATGATGCGGTGGTCTGCATGTACCATGACCAGGGACTGATTCCATTCAAACTCCTCCACTTCAAGGACGGAGTGAATGTCACTCTCGGCCTCCCCATTGTTCGTACTTCCGTTGACCATGGCACTGCCTATGACATTGCCGGTAAATTCCTTGCCGACCCGGCAAGCCTCATGGCTGCAGCGGAGCTGGCAACCATAATTGCAGCAAACCGCGCCCGACACAATAGTCAACCTCCAGTCATTTAAGGATTTCACATGCCAGCAAACAGAACAGGCCTGCTCATCGTCTTTGAAGGAACTGATGGAACTGGTAAGTCCACCCAGCTCCAACTTCTGGCCAAGGCGCTCAAAGAAAAAGGTCTACCTGTGGTGACCACCCGGGAACCCACCGAAGGCGAATACGGCCAAAAGATTCGACAGCTCTATGCCCATCGCCACACAGTCAGCCTTGAGAAAGAACTCGACCTTTTTCTTGCAGATCGAAAAGAACATGTGGAGCAACTCCTTTCCCCCGCTCTGGAGAGCGGAAAGGTCATACTCTGTGACCGTTATTATCTTTCCACCGTTGCCTACCAGGGTGCTGCCGGACTCGATCCGCAACTCATCCTCACCCGTAATGACTTTGCCCCGGAACCGGATCTTGCCCTGCTCTTTCATGCTCCCATTCAAACCGGTGTCAATCGTATTACCCAGGGACGCGGAGAAGAACTAAATGACTTTGAAAAAGAGGACTATCTCCACCAGGTAGCCTCAATGTTTGCACAAATGAAACTTCCCTTCATTCGTAGAATCGATGCGGCTCGTACTATCGAGGCCATTCACTCTGATGTCCTTGGTCTTGTTCAACCTCTTCTTGAGAAACTGCAATGACATCAGTATCTCGCCTTATCAGCTCCTTACTTTTCCTTCCCTGCGCCCTGCTCCTACTCTTCACAGGATGTACCACTCATCCTCTGCCCACCCAATCAATCCAGCAGAACATTATCCTTGATGATGAGGAAACAGGAACCGGGGAAGAACAGATAGATATATCCTGTTCCTATTTCTATTTTCTCTGGGCGAGCCATGCCGAAAACAACAAACAGTACAGTGAAGCCCAGGAAGCGTATGAAAAGGCACTGATCTGCGACCCTGACTCTCGCTACGTCCTGCGTAAGCTTCCTCTTCTGCTCATCAAGATGGGAAAATACAAGGGTGCTGCCCAGTGGCTGCGTAAGATAATTGAAGACAATCCTGATGACATTACAGACAGACTGCTTCTCGCCCGAATTGATTTGCGCAACGGCGAAATCGAAGAAGCTGCTCAACTCTATAAAGATGTACTTCGATTAAATCCTGAAGATGAAACCGTTCTCCTGCGCCTGGGATTTCTTTACTCACAACAAAATCGCTATAGTGATGCCGAAAAAACCTTCAAGCAGGCCCTGTCCCTGAATCAGGACTCCCTCTTTGCTCATCTTTATCTGGCACGCCTTGCTACCCAGACAGGAGATTATACAGAGGCGGCGACATGGTACGAAAAGGCACTGGATCTCAACTGGTCTTCCGAACTGGCCCTCGAACTTGCCGAATTTTATGGAGTACTTAAAAAATATGACCACGTGGAATCCCTGTATCGATCTGTTCTGGAGATAACCCCCAATGACGAACAGGCCAGCCTTGGTTTGGTCCACACCCTGCTCCTTCAGGAACGTGAAGAAGAAGCCCTTGAGGAATTGCGACGACTACGGGAACTCAGTGAAGAGCCGGAACAGATAGACATGCTCACCAGCCGTATCTTTCTGCGCGCCGGAAGACTTGACGAGGCAGCCAAGATCCTGGAAACCATTGTCCAGAATGAAGAATCATCTGAAGCGGCCTATATGCTCGCTGTCATTCGTTATGAGGAAAAATCCTTTCAGGAAGCCTTGGACATTCTTGGCAAAATAGTTCCTGATTCAGGCCCTTATCAAGACAGTGTCTCCCTGCAAGTACGTATTTTTATGGAGAAAAAACAGGAGCATCAAGCCATTGCGCTGCTCGAACAGGTATTGAGTAATGAGATAGGCAACACCCCAGCCCTTTATGCCCTTCTGGCCTCTCTCTACATGGAGCAAAACCTGATGAAAGAAGGCTACGAGATCCTGCAGAACGCTCTTGAGAGATATCCGGATAACGAACAACTCTACTTTGAATATGGCCTCCTTCTCGAACAGGACGGCAAACAGCAGCAGGCAATAGTCAGTATGGAAAAAGTCCTGGAACTGCAGCCTAATCATGCAGAGGCCCTGAATTATATCGGATACACCTGGGCAGACAATAATATCAATCTGAAAAAGGCCCTGGAATATATTCAAAAATCTATTGCCTTGAAACCTGACAATGGATATATCCGTGACAGCCTGGGCTGGGTCTATTTTCGTTTAGGAAAACTGGACAAGGCCATTGAAGAAATTCTTGGTGCTCTGGAGCTGGAACCGGATGACCCCCATATTTTTGAACACCTTGGTGATATCTATCGAGAACAGGGCAAAAACAACAAGGCCGGGGAAGCTTACCTGCGAGCTGCAGAACTCTTCGATACTCAAGATAAAAAAATCCGCGTGCAGGAAAAAATCAATGGACTCCAGGAAAACTAAAAGAGGACGGAGCAGAGCATCTCTTCTTTTAGCAGCCGTTCTTCTCAGTCTATTTTTTGGAGGGTGCGCCAGACAGCCTTGGAGCGAAAGACTTGAGGAAGAAGAGATCGTAGAGGTAGAAAAAATCGTCCATTTCATGCAGGAAGAAAGCAGATCCTGCTCCAACAGTCTTGACGCAAATGTCCTGATCTTCTGGAAGGGTCCGCTTGAAGAGTTCGCTATTGAAGGCTACCTGCAACTGCTTTCTCCCTCTTTTTTTAAATTCGTAATCAATAACCCCCTGGGTCAACCCCTTTATGCCATTTCCAGTAACGGAAAGACATTCCAATCTCTTCATATAGCGCAACAAAAACATATTCGAGGTAATATGCGCTCCCTTGTCCTCCGAAATGATTTGCCGCCCGTTCTTGTAGGTGACAACTGGTTTGCTTATCTTACCGGACGCCTTCCCGAGCGATCTGTGGAGATAGTGGAGGTAAATCGAGATTCAAGCAGTGAAACCATCTGGCTGCATCTCCCCAACCCTACTTCCTCAAGTGAAGCAGAGAAGGTCTATGTCCATCTTGACCCGGTAAAGAGACAGATCCTGGGATATTTATTGCTTGATTCAAAAGGTGAAACCCTTGCTGAAATCTCCTATGCGAAGCAGGGAGACAAGAGTGATCTTTGTACCCCCCGGAAAGAGCTAAGCATCACCGGTCTCTCCTGGGGAGCGGAGCTCAGAATTGAACTCAGGGAAATCAGAACCGACACCCAGTTTCAGGAAGATGATTTTTCTTTACCAATTCCTTCCGGGTATGCAACTCAGCTCCAACCCTGATTAATTTTGAGGTGTGGTGGGTTGACTGGAGTCAAGGGCATCATATGAGTTGACGATTATAACAAAGAGGTTGTTTTCTTTAAAAAAGACCTGTTGCAGATCATAATTTTTATTGGGAACAAGCTCCAGGATTACCTGTATCCGGTCAGGATCAGAAAACTGCTTCACCCGGACACGATCCACGTAGTTGCCATGGCTGACCAGGTCTTTCACCACCTTATCACCCAGTCTTGTACCGGGAAAATCGCATATAACCCGAGGTACCCCGTCCTCTTTTCCAGAAACCGTGGGAGGATAAAAACCATTGAGTTTAAAGAGGACCATTTCCCCATTATTGGATGTATTCTCAAATGAGACATCGCTCAATAGTGGGTCAGGAGCAGGTTTACCTACTTCCTCAACCACTGGACTCTCTTCTCCAACCGGTACATTAAGTAGAGGAGGAGCAGACTCTTGTCCTTCTGGTGCAGCGTCCTCGTTTGCAGTCTGATCTCCTTCCGTCACTGCCTCCTTGGCCACGGATTCAGACTCAACCTGCTCTCTCGGGGCAACAAACTGGGGCGGCTCTTCTTTTTCCGGAGGCGTAGCGGCAACCGGATCCGCCTGCTGCGGAGGAAGATCTGCCGGAAAGAGGGTAATGGTCAGAATATTTTCATCTTTATCAAACTTCTGATCAAAATGATATTCTCCAGGAGAAGCAAGATCGATCACCACTCTGGTCTTATCAGGATGAACCCCCATGCGTATTTTTCGCACCATGCTGCCGTCGGCAAGAATGTTTGCCGGAACACTCCTGATCGGTCGTGTTTCCACAAAGTCAAAAACAACACGGGGATTATCGCCCTTCAGGGCAAAGGCCTTGGGAAGATGCGGACCATTGAGATGAAAAATTACTGATGCACTGCTTCCATCCTTTTCCTGGTAAATCACCTTCTCAATCAGGGCATCAGCACCTTGTGCCGGTCCGGGAATGAAAGAAAGCAGAAAAAGAACAACCAGAGAAAAAACAGTATTCCGACTCTTCATAAAAGATAAACTCGTTAAAAGTTGATGACATCGTAACAATGAGACCTTAGTGAAACATAACATGTTATTTTTTCAGGAACAAATCAGATACTTTTCTGAATACATCATCCTGTCTTGTAAAGTCAACCTATTTTCAGTAAATGAATATGGCTACACTTTCAACAAAACCGGGCAATTCCCACTGAAGAAAGCTCTTCAACAGTGATAAGGCCCTTACAAAAACCATGAGACCAACTCATATGACACGTAACATCAAGCAAAGAGAAATTTTACCTTTTGTTAACAAACCGGGACGTTACTTAGGGCTAGAGTACAACGCTAAAAATAAGAAGTGGGAAAAAAGTTCCCTCACCTGCGCCCTCATCTTCCCCGATCTCTATGAAATAGGCATGTCCCATCAGGGATTACAGATCCTCTACCATCTCCTCAACGAGCATGAAGGAATCCTGGCCGATCGCTGCTACTGCCCGGATAAGGATATGGAAGCACTTCTTCGCGAAAAAGACCTTCCTCTCTGCTCCCTGGAAAGCGGTCATTCCCTCCTTGAGTTCGACCTCCTGGGTATCACCCTGCCCTATGAGCTCTGCTATACCAACATTCTTACCATCCTTGATCTTGCCAACATCCCACTCCGTGCTGAACTGCGAAGCGAAGGGATGCCTATTGTCCTGGGTGGAGGTTCCTGCGGCTTAAATCCTGAACCGGTTGCCGATTTCTTTGACGCCATCCTCCTGGGAGATGGTGAAGAGGCCATTGTCGAGATTGCAAAATGTATCCGCCTCTGCAAAAAAGAGCAATTGTCCCGCCCCCAAACCCTGGAGCAGCTTGCCGCAATCCCGGGAGTCTACATCCCCTCCCTGTACCACCCCGTCTATAAGGATGATGGTACAATCGCTGAAATCACCCCGTTAAACCCTGCATTCCCCACTGTTCGCAGAAGGGTACTGGCAGACCTGTCCCAGGTTGATCACCTCCTCCACCCCCTTGTTCCCAACGGCAAAATTGTTCATGACCGCCTGGGCGTTGAAATCGCCAGGGGCTGCACCCGAGGGTGTCGTTTCTGTCAGGCAGGAATCATTTACCGACCGGTGCGTGAACGGAGCCCGGAACAGATCTTTGATATCGCCAGGCAGGGCATCGAGAACTCAGGCTTTAACGAGCTTGCACTCCTCTCACTCTCCACCGGAGATTACTCCTGCCTGTCTACACTCCTCCCTCAGCTCATGGATCGCTTTGCCTCACGGGTGGTCTCCGTCTCCATGCCCTCCATGCGCGTGGGCACTCTGACCCAGGAGGTTATGGATCAGATCAAACGAGTAAGAAAGACAGGGTTTACCCTTGCTCCGGAAGCAGGCAGTGAACGTCTGCGCAGGGTTATCAATAAGGGGATCACCGAAGAAGACCTACTCACCACCTGCCGTGATGCCTTTGGCCTGGGCTGGAAGGTCATGAAACTCTACTTCATGATCGGATTACCCGGTGAAACACCAGAAGACGTAGATGCCATTGCAGAACTGGCCAAGATGACCAAACAGGTCGGCGCCCAAACCGGAAAAGGGCGTCTGCAGATCAACGTCAGTGTCGGAACCTTTGTCCCCAAACCCCACACCCCATTCCAATGGGAAAAACAGATCAGTATGGCAGAGAGCCGGGAAAAAATCGCTCGTTTAAGGGCCATCCTGCCAAAGAAGGGTATGAAGCTGAAATGGCATGATCCGGAACAGAGTCTTCTTGAAGGAGTATTTTCCCGCGGTGACAGAAGGCTGGCAAACCTCCTGGAAACTGCCTGGAAGAAAGGAGCCCGGCTTGACGCCTGGTCTGATTATTTTGATCTCACCCTCTGGGAAGAGTCGGCCCTGGAATGTAACCTCTCCCTTGATGCTTTTCTGCGCGCCAGAGCGCATGACGAAATCCTGCCCTGGCAGCACCTGGACAGTGGCGTCGATACTGGTTTTCTTCTGGACGAGCTTGAAAAAGCACACACGGAGGCCTATACCCCCGACTGCCGTTACCACGGCTGTCAACAATGTGGCCTCTGCGATTTCAAAGAGATCAAACCCATAGTCCAGAAAGAGAAAAGTGATCAGGAAGCAACTGATATCCCGAAGAAAAGCGTCAGCCTGCAATCTCCGGAAATCAATTCCCTTTCTGAAGAAGATAAGCACTTTCGCTACACCGTTAGCTACTCACGAACAGGAGATATCTGCTACCTTGGTCACCTGGAAATCCTGCAGCTCATCTTTCGTGCCCTGCGACGAGCAAAAATCCGCACCAATTTTTCCAAGGGATTCAACCCTTCTCCCAAGGTCTCTTTTGGTCCCGCCTTACCTGTCGGTACCCAGAGCCTGGCTGAATTTTTTATCATGGACCTACCTGAACCCCTGACCGACCTGCAAGCAACTCAAGTGCACCTGAACGATCAACTGATCGGCGGCCTGCATGTAGAAGAGATCACCCTCAGTGACGGTTCCGTGCCGCAGCAACTTATTACCAGCTACCGTATCTGTTTAGAGCAACCGCTGACTGAAGAGGAGAAAAATCGAATCAAACACTTTTTGACCTTAGACGCGTTTTCCATTGAACGCAGACGCAAGGGGAAAATCAAAGAGATCAACCTCCGGCCTCTGGTGCTCAAACTTCAGATCGAAGAAAAAAACACCCTCTATCTGGATATGATCAGCAGGGCCACCGAGGCAGGAGTAAAACCTCTGGAGGCCCTGGCTGCAATCTTGATAAAAGATCAAAAGCAACTGCTCAGCTCAGAGCTTATAAAAACAGGATGGAAAGAATTGACAGAAGACAAACTAAAATAACTGTCGCAAGGTTTCCTCGCTTTGCTCTGGAAATCCTGTTGCCTCTACCTCTCTCTCTATGGTAGAAATATAGAACTATTCAAGTTGAAGGTACCTTGAGTAACTGAGGGCGAAACAATGCAATTGAGCCGAATTAATCTGCCGGGATAAATAGCAACAATTATTTCATCGAAATCATGCTATCTTTCCTTCAACCTACGGCCTCTTCACTGAGCACTTAACGAGTAACGAAATATATTTACAAACTTGAACCTGTATCTGTCCACCTTCTGTGTGATAACAGATATGCATACTTAGATTTTAAAAGGAGCCCCCCATGACGACGAAGAAAATCGTCCTTCGCGATGACGAGATGCCAACCCAATGGTACAATGTAGCGCCGGACATCCCAAATGGACTGCTGCCGCCCCTGGATCCGGAAACCTTAGAACCCATGGGACCTGAAAAACTTGGTGCCATCTTTCCTATGTCTCTGCTTGAACAGGAAATGTCCGGTGAACGCTTTATTGATATTCCGGAAGAAGTTCTGGATGTCCTGAAGATATGGCGTCCCTCCCCTTTGGTTCGCGCCAGAAATCTGGAGCAGGCCCTGGGCACCAAGGCCAAGATCTACTTCAAGAATGAGGGTGTCTCTCCGGTTGGATCACACAAACCGAACTCTGCTGTGCCTCAGGCTTACTACAATGCCAAAGAAGGCATCAAACGTCTTGCCACTGAGACAGGTGCCGGTCAGTGGGGCTGTGCCCTTTCCTTTGCCACTCAAAAGTTTGGGATTGACTGCAAGGTATACATGGTACGCGTCTCCTTTGACCAAAAGCCCTACAGAAAATCAATGATGCAAACCTTTGGTGCCGATATCGTATCAAGCCCCAGTGAAGACACCAATATCGGTCGCCAGATCCGAAAGGAGTATCCTGACACTGCTGGCTCACTCGGCATTGCCATATCCGAGGCCATCGAAGATGCCGCCAGCCGCGAAGATACCAACTATGCTTTGGGATCTGTTCTCAACCATGTTATTCTGCATCAATCCATCATCGGTCTTGAGGCCAAGAAACAGATGGAAATCGCAGGTGACTACCCCGATGTCATTATCGGCTGCTGTGGCGGTGGTTCAAATTTTGCCGGCCTGGCCGTCCCTTATGTCCCCGACTACCTGGATGGAAAAAAGATTCGTTTTGTAGGGGTAGAGCCAGCCTCCTGCCCCTCACTCACCATGGGTAAACTGGCTTACGACTTCGGCGACGTGGCTCAGACCACTCCTCTGCTCAATATGTTCACCCTGGGACACGACTTCATTCCTCCGGGAATCCATGCCGGTGGCCTCCGTTATCACGGTATGGCTCCCATTGTATCAGCAATGGTACGGGAAAATATCATTGACCCAATCAAAGTTCACCAACTCGAATGTTTTGAGGCTGGTGTCCTTTTTGCGAGAACAGAAGGAATCATCCCGGCACCTGAAACCTGCCATGCCATCCGCGGTGCCATTATCGAAGCCACCCGTGACAAGGATGAACCCAAAACCATCCTCTTCAACTTCTCCGGTCACGGTCTTATTGACATGGCCTCCTACGACAAATACTTTTCCGGGGATCTCCACAACTATGATTACCCGAAAGAGGCCATTGAGGCATCCATGGCCAAGCTACCGAAGATTTGATATCTTCTTTCCACTACTGTGCTCATTGGTTTCTCCCATATCCTGGAAGAAACCAATGAGATCACAGCGAATGCTTCAGGGACATCCTTCCACACTTGGAGCAATCCTTCTCATCTTTCTCTTCAGCCTCCTTCCACTCTCCGGCCAGGCCAAAGAACACTCCGACCTGCAAAAGCATGTCATTCACGGCGGTTATGCCCTGAGCAAAAACGGCCACATTACTATCTCAAAGGATCAAGAGAAAACCTTTATCCCTGCCTCCACCATTAAACTCATCACCAGTCTGGCCGCCTTGAAGATTCTTGGCCCGGATTATCGTTTCACCACTAGTATTTTTCTTGATGAAGAGCAAAATCTCTATATTCTCGGCTCCGGAGATCCCTTTCTGGTCTCTGAAAAAGTCACCTCCATTGCCAAATCAGTGGCAGATTTGGGGATAACTGAGATAGGAGATATTATTCTCGACGATTCACACTTCACCCTGGAAGGTGACGCTGATGGTTCCGCAAATTCAAAAAACCCTTATGACGCCAACTGTTCCGCTCTGGGAGTCAACTTTAACACCCTGCCCCTGCTTGTTACCCGCAACGCAAAAGTGAGATCCCCGGAACCCCAAACCCCCTTCCTGCCACTTATGGGAAGAATCGGTAAAACTCTGAAGAGTGGTCGTCACCGAGTAAATATCAATGCCTTCCCTGACCAAGGCGCACTCTCCAATACACTTCGCTATTGTGGTGAACTCTTCCAGGTGACACTCCAGCAGCAAGGTGTTAAAATGACAGGTATAATCAGACAGGGTAAAATTCCTCCCGAAACACCCTTACTCTTACAATATGTTGCTCAGGAAACGGTTACCGACCTGGTGCGTTCCTGCCTGCTCTCTTCCAACAATTTCATGGCCAACCAGCTCTACCTTGCTATTGGTATTGCTAAATACGGCGTCCCTGCAACCTGGGAAAAAAGTCAGAAGGCGGTCAATGCTTTTATCCGTAACCAGTTACATCTCCAAGAAATGCAAGTCACCATGGTCGAAGGATCAGGCTTATCTCAAAAAAATCGCATCAGTCCGGAGGCCATGATCCAGGTCCTTGAAAACTTCAAACCCTATGCATCTCTTCTCCCAAAAAAATACGGGGTCCGCATGAAATCCGGAACCCTAACCGATGTGTACTGTTATGCCGGTTATTTCAAAAGGGGGCAAACCTTGAATCCTTTCGTTATCCTTCTTAACCAAAAAACAAATCAGAGAGATCGAGTATTAAACACCCTTTACCGCTTGTAACTGGCCTCTTAAAGAAAAACAGTTGCAAATTTTATTGACAAGCAAAGAATTTTTCTTCCAACTACATGGATGATTCTTCTTCTCTTTTTCATTTAAGCGACAGGAAAACACCTCCCCTTCTTCCACCTAACCAATTGAATTAAATGCAATTAAAGGATAAAATGTTATACTGCCACATTGTTGTTTTCATTTTAGATTATCTTTTTTGAGGAAAGGTATGCTATAATTTTTTTGCACCACATGATTGATAACACTATTTCAATTCCCCATACAAATTCAAGGATCTACCAAAACTCATTATTGCTGGCATAGATCATGCTAACAAAACAGACATATGCTCTGTTGGCCTGCAAAAGTGCTATCGGACAACGTTATCCAAAGACAATTTTTTAGATCTAGAGGAGAGTAAGTATGAAGAGAACCATGACCCGATTCATTCCTTTTATCATCATGGCATCATTCTTGGTGACGGGATGTAATCATAATACCAAATCAACCACGAGTGCTGCCAAGCCTGCAGTAAGCACCGAGGCTAAAAAACCTAAAGGACCGGTATATAAAGGGAAAGTCGTAGGAAAGTCAAACAAAGCCAAGCAAATTTCCATTGCTGTGGGTAAAGGCAAAAAAGCCAAAACCGTCATGGTCAGTTTCGACGACAAAACCAAGGGTCTCGAACATGCTGCCAAAGGACATGGCGCCATTATAGCCTACGAGATGCGTGATGGTGTTCCTTTTGCCACCGTAATCAAACCCAAACTTGCCAAACTGCCTCCCGGTGTCACAGTTATCCCTCCGGCCGAGGTAAATACTCTGATCAACAGCGACAAAGACTTTCTGCTGGTTGATTCACGTCCAGGCAGCCGATACTCCGCCTCCCACCTTCCCGGTGCTGTTTCAATCCCTGTTTGTGAGATGCAGGAACTCCTGCAAAATCTGCCAAAAGACAAAGATAAGCTCCTCATCTTTTACTGTGGAGGGCCCACATGAGGCATGAGCCCCAAGTCCGCCGGTCAGGCGGTCAAAGCTGGTTATAAAAATATTCGTGTTATGCTTTCAGGCGAGCCTGCCTGGATCAAGGCAGGGTATCCGACCTATGCAAACTATGGTTGGGTCTGCCGCGGAAATATCGTTCTCATTGATCTGCGCTCCGCTGAAAAAGATGCCGCATCCCGTATTCCTCGATCGGTAAGCATTCCTTTTGCCGAATTTGCAGACAACTACGATGACATTCCCATCAAGGCACCTGTGGTCCTCTACTCTGACAATGACAAAGAGACCGCTGCCGCTCAGAAGATCCTCTTAGATAATGGCTACAAAAAAGTTTCTAGGGTAGAGGGTGGTTTCCTCGGTTGGAAACGGCTCGGTGGCAATTTAACAAAAGGACCGGTAGTCACCGATGTCCGCTGGAAAAGAATCCTCGCCGAGGGTGAAGTCTCTGTGGCAGAGTTTGAAAAAGCCCTGGCTGATCCAAAAGAGGCGACCATTCTCGATGTCAGGACCAGAGCTGAAGTCGCCGAAGGAAAATTTCCGAATTCTCAGCATATTCCTCTCGACGAACTCTGTAAGGACATGGACCAGTTCGTCTGTAAAATCCAAGATTTACAAAAAGATGAGAAGATTTACATCCATTGCACTACTGGTGCCAGAGCGGAGATGGCCTACAACGAACTGAAAAAGCGCGATTTCAATGCCTTTTTTCTGGTGGCCGAAGTGGAATGCGAAGGTGATGATTGCACCATAGAAGAATAATTTTCCCTCCTTCCTGAGTTTTCTCAAGGAGAGGAACTTCCTCAAGTGGAAGAGCTGTGCAACCACACATCTCTTCCACTTTTTTTTACCCTTTTTTACTTCTACACATACACGCCGCAATCCCCCCGCGCTCTTTTTTCAATTTCACCACACCTAGCCAAGAATACTCATTCTTCTTTACTTATCACAACGATGTGGATACCATTACAAGACTCCAATGCGTAGTAGGTTAGCAGCTGAACTCATCAATACCATCAATTTCTCAAAATAGAGGAACAGCTAACGGCAACTCACGTATAAGTATCAGTATAACCAAAGTACAAGACAGGACAAATACATGGAAAAGGGCAACGAAGAGCCAGCAAAGGGGAAAAAATATTTAGAGCCCACTCTTCATTTTATTAGAAAGCGGCTACTTATTGGTGAAGGTGACACCGCAGAAAAAATTATCATTTCAGAACTGGTCAAGAAAGATCAGGCTCTCCTCTCCTTTGCGGATTTCGAGGAATATGCAGAAAAGGGATTTGAAAAAAGCCCGGTCAGATCAGGCAGCAACACCCATTTTTCAGATGATGAGAACACACTGTTTGCCGACATCATTGGCTACCCCAGGATAGATATCATGGATCCGGAAGAGGGCGATGAACCAATCCTTTTGGTTTCACTTATTCCCCTGGTCAGGGTTTCACTCGATAAAATGCAGGCCACCCTTATCCTTCACCCTCCAATCCCAGACTGTTTTTCTACCCAAAGCGTACCACTTCCAGAGTTACTCCAGGAAGCAGGCATCCTTTATGGCATCGACCAATCATCTCTTAATCATGCGCAGAAGATTATTCAAGAAGGTTATAACGATTTTCTTGACCTTCCCATAGCACTTGGCATACCGTCTGGACCAGGTTCCGATGCCTATCTCCGCTTTGAGCTCGAAATAGGTCCCATTGCCGGACGTATCCTGGACGACGACACTATTGATTTCCGAGAGCGGAGAATCATGATCGGTGTACGCGAAGGCCAGCTCCTGGCCACCAAAATACCAGCAGTATCCGGAACTCCCGGAGTCAATGTTCTGGGTCAGGAAATTGAGCCGGAGGGTGGAAAAGACATCAAGGTCAAGGTAGCAAATGATGCTGTCTTTTCTGAAGAAAGCGGAGAGGCAAGAGCCACAAAAGACGGCATTCTCACAGTAGTCAAAGATTCTGTTATCAAGGTCTCTTCCAAACATGAGGTTCCCGGAGATGTGGATTTCAAGACTGGTCATATCAATTCCCCAAACTGTGTGACTATCCGTGGTTCAGTACAGCCAGGTTTTACAGTGAGCACCGGAGGTGACCTTGCAATTGGAAAAGAGGTGATGTCCGCTACTATCTCCTCCGAGGGAAACATGGTGATCAAAGGTGGCATTACCGGAAAAAAAACCACGATCAAGGCCCTTGGAGATATAGATATCAACTTCATCGAACATGGAAAAATCGATTCTGGAGGAACTGTTGTCATACGAAAACAGACCTATTACAGCAATGTCTCAGCAGCAGGCGATATCCGCTGTCGACCAGGAACAAATGTCGTTGGAGGCAGCCTGGTGGCCGGTGGACAACTGAGTGTGGCAAACGTGGGATCAGAAAACTGCGAGCCCGCCCTCCTTGCCGCAGGCGTTGATATCGAGCGACTTAACTTGTTGGAAGAATTAAAACAGAGCATTCAACAGCAGCAAGATGATATTATCCAGTGGCTACAGCGTTATGGGGGCAACAGCCGCTCTAAGAAAATTCGAAAAATGGAAGCCAAAGTGGATGAAACCAAAATGAAACGGCTCAAACTGAACCTCATCCCGGGAACAGGACTTTTATCCCGTGTCGGCCCCTCCACAGAAGCTCCGACAGTCGAAAATGATGATCAAGAGGTTGGAACAAGGGCACTCAGCATCGACAAAATCCATATTGACGTCTCAGGGACTATTTTCGCGGGAACAGAGGTCAGAATCGGGAACCGCAGTCTGGTGTTAACCAAAAATGTCAGCAATCGACGCTTTAAACTGAAACAGAACCTCAAACAGATCATTGCCGCACCCTTAAAAGGAAAACACTGATTATTTGATAAAATCCCTCAAGCCCCCCACCGTTATATGATCAGCCTGTCTCACATAGAGTGCCAACAATTCAGCACCCCGTGCACTCGCCCCCCGAACGAAGCACCACTTTGATAACTCTCCGGCACTGAAATACTTTTACAGTGCAAAGGGTTCTGCAACATGGTAATCCCTCTAGGGGTACCTTGAAAAATTAGAACTTTCGTTCATTTTTTTGCAAGGTGGCCTTAGGTTCATTGGTACCATTCTTTTCCTGAACAAACGTCAATGAAGATCCTTCACACCTCAGACTGGCATCTAGGCCATAAGCTTTACGGAAAACAGCGCTATCAGGAATTTTCCCTTTTCCTTGATTGGCTGGCAATGGTTATTGAAGAGCAAGGGATTGAAGCTCTGCTCATAGCCGGTGATATCTTTGACAGCCAGACGCCTTCCAATCGTGTTCTGGAGCTCTATTATCGATTCCTCTCCCGGATTTCACATTCTTCGTGTCGCCATGTGATCATTATCGGAGGCAACCACGATTCCCCTACCCTGCTCAATGCTCCCCGAGAACTCCTCCGGTTTCTCGACATTCATGTTATTGGCAGGGTACCTGAGAACATCGAAAAGGAGATCATTGTCTTACGAAATGAAGACAACAGGCCCGAACTTATGGTCCTTGCCGTGCCCTACCTTCGTGACAGGGATCTCAGATCCGCAACGGCTGGGGAAAGCCTATACGACAAGGAAAAGAAACTCCTGGCAGGCATACAAGATCATTATGCCAAAGTGTATGAACTGGCCCAAACAAAACGAAAAACCCTGGACACCTCTCTCCCCATTGTGGCCATGGGCCATCTCTTCTGTCAAGGCGGCACGACCAGTCAGGGAGACGGGATTCGGGAACTCTACGTAGGTTCCCTGGTGCATGTTGGTCTTGATACTTTTCCTGCCAAGATTGATTATCTCGCCTTGGGACACCTTCACCTTCCGCAAAAAGTCAGCGGCCAGGTCAACAGAAGATATTCCGGCGCACCATTCGCCATGAGTTTTAATGAGGCAGACAAACAAAAATGTGTCATTGCAGTCACTCTTGCTCCAACACTTGTGGTGGATGAAATCCCGGTTCCCTGCTTTCAAGCGCTTCAAACCATCACTGGAGATCTTGTCCAGATCCTTGAAACAATCAACCACCTGAAAGAGAAGAATCAATCCATTCTGCTTGAAATCAACTACTCCGGCAAGACCCTCCTTGATGACCTGCAGGAGCAGATCTATAGAGCTGTTGGTGACAGCCCTCTTGAAGTCCTGCGTATCAGCAACAAAAGGATCTATGACCACGTCCTGCAGCAAACTTTAGAGATCAAAACCCTGGAAGAGCTCACCCCCCTCCAGGTATTTCAGCAATGCCTCGACATGCATGAAATAGACCATGACCAGCAACAGGAAATGGAACTGACCTTTAAAACAGCCCTTGCAGCCCTGCAAAATGAAGACAGCTCCCTGGAATAGTCGGTCATGAAAATCCTGCAAATCCGTTTTCAAAATCTCAACTCCCTGACCGGAACCTGGCACATCGACTTCACCGATCCAGCCTATGGCGAGAACAGTCTTTTTGCTATCACCGGCCCCACGGGTTCCGGCAAGTCCACTCTCCTTGATGCTGTCTGCCTGGCACTGTATGGGCGTACCCCCCGGCTGTCCAGAATAAGCAAGACATCTAATGAGATCATGAGCAGACACACCGGTATCTGTTTTGCCGAGGTGGAATTTGAGACTGTCAAAGGGCACTTTCGCTGCCACTGGTCCCAGCACCGTTCAAGACAGCAGGCAGGGGGAGACCTGCAACAGCCCAAACATGAAATCGCCGATGCCGCAAGCAGTACCATTCTTGAAAGCCGAATACGCAATGTAGCAATCAGAGTGGAAGAGGTTACAGGAATGGATTTTGATCGTTTTACCCGTTCCACCCTCCTCGCCCAAGGTGGATTTGCCACCTTTCTTCAGGCCTCACCGGACAATCGAGCTCCCCTCCTGGAACAGATTACGGGGACTGAAATCTATTCCAGTCTTTCCATCAAGGTCCACGAACTTCGAACAGAGGAACAGGCCAAACTGCAGGAACTTAAACAAACACTTGCCCACATCAACCTCCTGAGCTCTGAAGAAGAACAAGAACTTCATAAAATCATCCGTGACAGAGAACATCAGAGTGAATTGCAGAAGAAAGAGAGTGCAGTAACAAGAAGTAAACTGGACTGGCTCAACATGCTGGCAGAACTCAGGAACGAGATCAAAAAACAGAGCAGGCAACTTCAGGTCATCAGAGCAGAAGAAAAGGAACGCGCAACGGAACTCAAGCAACTCCCGCTAGGCCTGGCAGCCCGGGAGCTGGAACCTGTCTACCTCGAACACAAATCACTTGTCACCAAGCAAGGCAACGACATAACTGAAATCAAGCGTCTTACTGCCAACCTGGACGATTTTCTTCGCTTGCAGAAAATTGCCGACAAGGCTTGCCAGGAAGGTGAGCAAAAACTGCAGCGGACAGAAAGAGAAAGGAACAGCGGCCAGCAACTGATCAAACAAGTACAGGAGTTGGACCTTCGCCTCCAGACAGCAAAAGAACAACTCCTGGAACACGACAACATCCTGAAAAACCTTTCTCATAAAAAAACAGCAGGAGAGGCTACCCTCAAGACAATCCTGCAGAAACTTGATTTGGAGGAAAACAGGAAAAAGAAACTGCATATCTTTTTTAAGCAGCAGGCTGGGGACGAAAAGCTTGGAGAAGAATTTTCCGCCCTGCAGATGGAAATCAATTCCATCCTGCCCCTTCAAGATCAAGGTGCTGTCTCTTCTCAAACAAGAAAAAACGCAGAACAGGAGACACTGAAAAAAAAGCAGACTGTGACCCTGCTTGTAAAAGATGAAACGGCCCTACAAAAAAAAGCTTCCGACATCGCTCAGATTCTCAACAGGCTGAAACAGGAAAGCAATCAGCTCCTCCAGGGAAAAAGCGCCGAAACACTGCAGCAGGACCTTTTCTTAATGCAAACCAGAGAAAAGGCAATACAGGATCTCCTCCTCCTTGTCGAGGAACAGGCTGTCCAAACACAAGAGACGGACACACTTCACAAACAGATTCTCAAGGATGCAGAAGAAGAAACAAAACTCAAGACAGCACTGAACGGTATCCGCCAGGAGATCACTACTCGACAGCAAGAAGTCGAACTCCTGGAAAAAAACATGCTCCTGCTCGCACGAATTCAGAGCCTGGAAGCAGAACGTCATCGTCTCCGGGACGGCAGGCCCTGCCCCCTCTGCGGTGCTACCACGCACCCCTACAGCCGAGAAATCATTCCTGCAATTTCTGATGAAGAACTCAGGCTGCAAGAGGCAAAAAAAGAACTGACTATTCTTGAAAGAAAGAACATTGAACTGACACGACAAGAAATAATCAGCCGCGAGCAGCAGAACACTAGCATCCAACGCATCAACACCTGTAAAGAAGAGCTTGCCAAAAAAGAAAAGACATTGGAACAACTGCTCTCAAGCCTCGAATTTCCACCCTTTAGACAAATTGATATCGAGGCAATAAAAGATGAAGAAGAGAAGCTGATTCGACAAAAAAAGTCTCTGCAGCAACGTAGTGAAGATCTGAAAGAACAACACAATAAACTCGCGGCTGCTGAAGAAAAAGAAAAAGAGTTAAACCAGGCACAACAAAATATTACAAAAAGCCTCCTTACTGCCAGCCACCAAGTCTCCTCTGCCGAGCAGGAGCAGCAGAGGCTCTTGCGGGAAGAGCAAATTCTTTTCACAGAGCTTAAAGAAAGAACAAATGCTCTCTTTTCTAAACTGGCCTCCTACAATATCGATTCTCCTTCCCCCAATAAGCTCCCTGCTATCCTGAAAGAACTTGCTAGGAGGACACAAGAGTGGAAAGATAAAAAAGAAGAAGAGCGGCTGGTCGCTACCCACATTCTGACCTTGAGTTCTGAAATCAATCACCACCAGGAACTTCTTGCGAAATTGACCACAGATTCAGCCGAAAAAGAAGTACAACGTAAAAATACTCATGTATCTCTCAACACCTTTGCACAGACCAGGGGCGAGATTTTTGGCAGTAAAAATACAGATGAAGAGGCAAAGCGTCTGCAATCAGCAATAAACGAGGCTCGTAAGAAACTGGAGAAACGAAACAAGGAACATACTGCTATCACAGATAAAATCACAGTTACCAGCACACTGCTGAAGAATATGGAATCTGTGAGCCATAAGCGTTTACAGGAAATCCAGGAAAAAAAGCAAAAATTGGACCAGATCCTGACGTCTTCCCCTTTTTCAGACTTGAATCAATTTCTTAGCGCAAGACTCAAGCCTCAAATGCTGACAAAACTTCTGGAACTGCAAAATGTTCTGCAGACGAGGAAGATAAAAGCTCAAACTCTCCTGGAAGACAAAGAAAAAACTCTTCACCAAGAAGAGAGAAAGCAGCTATGCCAAGAAAAGGACGAAGAGTTAAAACAGAAGCTTGTTGAGCAGGAAAATCAAATAGTACAGCTTCTAGAACAAGCTGGGGCCGCACGGGAAAAACTCAAAAAAAATGACACTGACAGGGAAAAGGCATCAGAAAGACAGGCCATTATCGAAACTCAAAAGAAAGTAACTGGACGCTGGAACCGACTTCACATACTCATCGGTTCGGCTGACGGCAAAAAATTCCGGAACTTTGCCCAAGGTCTCACTTTTGAAATGATGATCAGCCACGCAAACGATGCGTTGAACCGCATGAACAACCGATATATACTCCTCCGAGATCGCAACGTACCTCTGGACCTCAACGTCATCGACACCTATCAGGCAGGTGAAGTGCGATCCACCAAAAACCTCTCAGGCGGAGAAGCTTTTCTTGTAAGTCTCTCTCTGGCTATGGGACTCTCCCACATGGCCAGTAATAATGTGCGGATAGACTCCCTCTTCCTGGACGAAGGATTTGGCACCCTGGACGAAGAGACTCTGGAATCTGCCCTTGACGCCCTCTCTCAACTTCGTGAGGACAACAAGCTTATCGGTGTTATCTCCCATGTGGGTGCACTCAAGGAACGAATTCCCCTGCAAATCGAAATTACTCCCGGCATCGGCGGCAGAAGTACAGCCAAAGGCCCTGGAGTGAGAAGGGAAAACTGATGAACTGCTGTCGGAAACTATTCCACCGTTTTTCTTCCCACAATCGAGCTGTCATTTGCTTCAAATGGATTAGACCCATACGCATCTTGGTGATAGGCAGCCTCTTCTGTCACCTACTCTATAAAATTCTCTATCCCCCTCCACCATTTGCAGGCATCGTGACCATTATCCACATTTTTCTCGCCCTTCTCCTCCTGGCCGAGTGCCGTCGAAGCGTCCGTTACCACAATAGTGTTAAAGAATGGGAGGCCTTGGAGGCCAGAAGAAAATCGCTTCTCTGAGTCATCGTTTTTAACTCCAAGCGTCAAATATGTTCAGAATAACCTGAACATGGCTATCTCACTCTATTTGCTCAAAAACAAAGAGAACATATCCCTTATGAAAGGGAATATTTTTTTGTAACTACTTTATTTGTGTTGCATAATTACTGTTTCAATGTGATACAATGCGGTAGTCAGGCATTCCACGCAATCATCCTTCAATTCAATTCTGAGGCTGCAAGCACTCAATATGAACATGAAAACACACGATAACATATGCTGTTCTTCCGAAGAAGCCACTGGCCGTGACTGCTGCAATCCAAATAAAAGATGTCATACCGGCACCTGGGAACAGTTGTTTAACGCAATACAGGATCCTGTTCTAGTGGTACGCCCGAATGGAATTATAATTGAAGCCAACGATGCCACCCTGCAGGCAGCCCAAAAAAGCAGAAATGAAGTTGTTGGACAGGGAATCTGCAAGATTGTTCATGGCGGCAAGTGGCCGCATATCAAATGTCCTTTGGAGGAATTTCTCAAGACCTGTAGTCCGAAAGTCGAAGAAACACGACTCCCCGGACTTTTTGGTGAATATTCCTTTACCATTCTTCCTATCAAAGAGATGGATGGCAGAATAGACAAGATCATGCTACTCGCCAGAGAACTTAGCAGAGATGAGCTTCAAAAAGTAGATTCCATTCGCACCGCGAAACTCGCCGCTATTGGTGAGCTTGCTGCTGGCGTTGCCCATGAGGTCAACAACCCGATTACCGGGATTATCAACTTTGCCCAAATCCTTCTGGACAATTACGAGCTCGACCCTGTAGGTGTCAATATTGTGCAAAAAATCATCGCTGAGGGCGATAGAATAGCCTCTATTACCCACAACTTACTCTCTTTCGCACGGGCAGACAGCTGCGAACGGGAACCCATCAATCCTGTAGAAATAATCAAGGAGTGTCTTTCACTCGTTCAGCACCAGCTGAAGATGGACGGAATCATGGTAATGACTGAATTCCCAAAAAATGATTCCCTCATTATTGCTAATTTCAACCAGTTACAGCAGGTACTGTTAAATCTAATCAGTAATAGCCGTTACGCCTTAAACGAAAGATTCCCTGGTTCCAATCCCCTCAAAATTATTGAAATTTCCTGTCTTAAAAAACAAGACAACGAACACCCTGTTTATCAAATAAGTGTGAAGGACTTCGGAACGGGCTTTCCCCAATCGCTCCTGGAACGTATTTTTGAGCCTTTTTTTACCACTAAACCTGCTGGTGAAGGTACAGGACTCGGGCTTAGTATCAGTTATGGTATTATAAAAGACCATGGAGGCCACCTGCACGTTAACTCAATTCTGGATAAATACACTGAAATGATCATTGAAATTCCAACACAAGTATAAGGCTATGGAAAAAGATTTATATTCTGCAAATATTCTCATTGTTGATGATGAAGAATCCATCAGACAAACATTTGAGATATTTCTGACGTCTGCAGGCTATCAATTTGTAAAAACCGTAGCAACTTTTGACGAGGCCATAGAAGCAATGGCCCAGACATCATACGATTTAATTATCAGCGACATTGTTCTGATAGGTCCATGCGGAACTGACCTTCTTCGTAAAACCAGGGAATCCGGAGTTAAGTGTCCTGTTGTGATGATCACAGGGTTTCCCAATCTTGAGTCTGCAGCCGAGTCAGTCAGACATGGCGCCTTTGATTATATATCAAAGCCAGTGAACAAGGAGGCCCTTCTGCGTTTTACCAGACAGGCACTCCAACACTGGTACCTCGAAAATAAAGCCTGGCGCCTGCAGCGGGAAAATGAAAAGTACCGCCGATACCTGGAAACAATTTTTCGCTCTGTCAGCGATGCCATTATTACTGTTGACGCAAACATGCAGATTGTTCAGCTCAATGAGACAGCAGAACAATGGCTGAAGGAAAAGGGAATATCAAACGTCTCTGATCTTGAGCATCTCCCTTTTGAGGCAAGTTTTGCCTGTCTTGACGATGTACGCAAGGTTTTACAGCATGGAACCGAGGTACGAAAACATCTAATAGAATGCCGTACTGATGATAACAAAACAAAGATGTTCAGCGTCAACGCCTCTCCTTTACGCGGTGAAGACGAGGAATTTCAGGGTGTTGTAATCGTTGCCAGAAATATGAGCATTGACGAACCTCAAGAAATCAATGAAAATCGCAACCGCTTCCATGGCTACGTGGGTGCCAGCCCTGCCATGCAAGAGGTGTATAAGCTGATCGAAAACATCGGCAAAGTTGATACTGCCGTTCTCATCACAGGTGAGTCCGGAACAGGCAAAGAACTGGCCGCAGAGGCTCTCCACGCCGAGAGTTCACGGCGCGACAAGCCACTTATCAAGATGGATTGCGTCTCTGTTGCCGAAAACCTTCTGGAAAGTGAGCTCTTTGGTCATCGCAAAGGGGCCTTTACCGGTGCAGACAAAGACAGGCCCGGCAGATTGCTGCAAGCCGACGGTGGGACACTTTTTCTTGATGAAATTGGAGATATTTCACCTCGAACACAACTTCTTCTTTTACGTTTTTTACAGGAAAAAACCTTTACACCGGTTGGCCAGGATGAACCGATACATGTCGATGTCCGAGTCATAGCCGCCACCAACGCCAACTTCCAGAAAATGGTAAAAAAAGGTCAATTCCGGGAAGATCTCTATTATCGTCTTAAAGTAATTGAAGTTAAACTCCCTCCCCTGCGAGAGCGAGTTGTTGGTATCCCATTGCTTGCCAACCATTTTCTGGAACTTTTTCGTAAACAGCTTGGCAAAAAGATTGCCACAATCTCAGACCAGGCCCTTGAATGTATGTCTCATTATTCCTGGCCAGGCAATGTTCGAGAATTGAGACATGTCATGGAAAGAGCCTGTGTCCTCTGTAATGGTCCCGTACTGCTGCTAAAACACTTCCCTGAAGAAATACGGAAACCAATCACCAAAGAGGTCCAACCAACATCTGTTTCCCCACCTCCTATTCCCACAGGCACCTCAACAGCAACTTTTTCCACAAATCTGGAGCATCTGCCGGACGATGAAAAGATTATTGAGGCCCTCAGACAAGTAAAAGGCAATAAGGCGAAGGCTGCCAAACTTCTGGGAGTGGCCCGTTCCACCCTTTATAGGCAGATGCAACGGTATCATCTAGAAGATTAGCCAATTATGGATAGATTCCCCCTTCCCGATGCCTGCAACCTGCAACCTGCAACCTGCAACAAGGATAATCAAGACACCGCCCCCCTCAAACAGCTGAATCCTGAACACCTCATGTTCCTGTTCCCTTAGCAATCCCCCCCTCACCATCTGTCACTCACTGCCAAAAAATAGACCTCAAATCAACACGTTAAAAAGATTGGTTCCTATTCTTATAACCGAAAAGTGTAGCCCCGGGACACTTTTGGGACACTAGCGGGACACTAACGGGACACTAACGGGACAGCTACCCCAGAGGTGCTACACTGTGGTGCACCAGCTACAGGCAACTCCAGTGTACACTATTTACCACTTACAATACAGATAGTTAGAGACATTCACGAACATTCCCCACACTAAAATCTACACTTGGCACGCATAATGCAACACCAAAGGCATGAAGCAAACAGCAACATAATCTCATCAACCAAAAAAAGGGAGCTGCCATGAGTGAAACACTATTTACCAAACAGCAGAGCCAGGCCGGGATTCAAGAAAATACCAAAACCACCGTTTCGACAGAAATTGACAAGGTAATAATCGGTAGCATTGCCGCCTTTGCCGGAATTGTCGGACTATGGAGTATTGCTTGTCTCGCCAGCGCTATGTTCCAGGCAGGTGGCCCCTTGCAGCTTGTTGCTGGTTATTTTAAGGCATTGGCCGGTATGTAATCACTGAAACAACCTTACAAGTAACCATCGTTGGACAAACCAATTCAAAAAGAGGAAAAAAATATGCAGGAAACAGTACTCAGCAAAGAGCAGAGTAAATCAACAGTCCAGGAAAACTCCACGACAACTGTTTCAAATGAGGTGGATAAGGTTATTATTGGAAGTATCGCAGCCTTCGCCGGTCTTGTAGGACTTTGGAGTCTGGCCTGCCTCGCCAGTGCCATGTTTCAGGCCGGCGGCCCGCTACAACTTGTAGGCGGCTGGTTTAAAGCTGTAAGTGGTATGTGATATCTCAAGGGTCAGCATGGGAATAAAAGGGTAACAAAAAAAGTGAGAGTATATAAAAGAAGCTGGCAGGATTTGCATCCTCCCGGCTTCTTTTATATACTCTACACAGGGAGACTTGTTAAAATCCAAGTTCTGTAGTCAACTGACTAACAAACACTTTGTCCATTTAGCAAAATTTCGCATTGTCCTCCCGGCCTATCAATGACACAACGATACTGCCAGTGACACCCTTTTTGACAACCCCTTTTCATTCCCGGAGACATAACCACAATGGCCCTGCTTGCACGTAACCTCCTTGTCTGTTTTCTTTTTGCTGTTTTAGCCATGTTTATGGCTCTGCTCTGGTTTATGGAACATCGACACCCAACCCAGGACTATAGCGAAATCATCGAACACTTGAACAACAATCAGATCGTCAGGCTTGAATTTATCGGAAACAGAGTTGCTTTTACAGACCGAGAAGGGCACACCTTTGTGACAACAGTACCCGATGTCAGTAAATTTCTTGAAAGGGTTCAGGAAAAAAATATCCGTGTCACTGTCAAGGAAGACAGGTTCAACCTGATTTATATGACCATCATTTCAGGCTTCGTGGTCATGTTGATCATGGTGGCCTGGTGGTCTGTCCAGCGCAACAAAAAGGGGGAAAGCAAGTTCGCCAGTGATAAACTGGTCCGCCTGAGCGGGAAAGAGCTTGGTATCACCTTCAAAGATATTGCCGGAATTCCTGAGGCCAAAGAGGAATTGATGGAAGTCGTCACCTTTCTCAAATACCCTGTCAATTTCAAGAAAGTTGGGGCAACCATCCCAAGAGGCATTCTACTTCAGGGCCCACCGGGAACCGGTAAAACTATGTTATCAAAAGCCGTAGCCGGGGAAGCAGGCGTACCTTTCTACAGCTTCAGTGGCTCAGATTTTGTTGAAATGTTTGTAGGAGTTGGCGCCTCACGAGTCAGGGATCTTTTCAAAGAAGCAAAGGAGAACACCCCCTGCATTGTCTTTATTGATGAAATAGACGCCGTTGGAGCCAGCAGAGCAACTGGTTCCTCTGCCGGAGGTCAGGAAGAAAGAGGCCAGACACTCAATGCACTGCTTGTTGAAATGGATGGATTTGACACAGAAGATACTATTGTTGTGCTGGCAGCCACAAACAGGCCTGATATCCTTGACTCAGCCCTGAAACGACCAGGCCGATTTGACCGACAGATCAACATATTGCCCCCTGATGTGAAAGGAAGAAAGCAAATTCTACAAGTACATGGCCAGAAAGTATCGCTGGCCCCTGAAATCGAGTTTGAAGACCTGGCCAAAGCGACTCCCGGTTTTACAGGTGCAGAACTTGCCAACCTCGTCAATGAAGCTGCTCTTATGGCTGCCAGAAGAGGAAAAGATCTAATCGTCAATGACGATTTTGAAAAGGCCCGTGATCGTATTCTCATGGGTGTAGAACGCAAAGGAATGGTGATGAATGAGAAAGATCGGGAGATACTTGCCTACCATGAAGCAGGTCATGGAATACTCGCCAACAAACTTCCGCACTCCGATCCACTGCATAAAATCACCATTGTCCCCAGAGGCATGGCCCTTGGTCAAACCCAGCAATTACCGATCAGCGACCACCCTGCCTATTCAAAAGATTACCTGCGCAGCAAAATCATGGTTCTTATGGGAGGACGAGCAGCTGAAGAATTGATATTCAAACAGCAGACAACAGGGGCGCAAAGTGATCTTCGCACTGCAACGCAGATTGCCACTGACATGATCTGCAAATGGGGAATGAGTAAAACACTCGGTCCCCAGGCCTTCGCCATAGACAGCGGAGTTTTTATTGAAGGGGCAGCAGGACGCTTACCAATGGGTGAGGATACTGCTAAACTTATTGATCAGGAGATCAATGAGCTCTTGTCCAGCTGCTATAATGAAGCAATTCGTATTCTAAAATTGGAGCAGTGTCTTCTCAAAAATCTTGCTGAGATCTTACTGCAGGTAGAGACGCTCGATGGAGAGGAATTTGACATTATTGTTGAATGCAGCATTCAAAAAGAAGTAGCAGCCACGGAAGACCCTGAACAGAGCTGCAGCTCCTGTACCGTTAGAGAAAATTGCAGCGTTGCTCAGGCCATAGGGGAAGCAGATGCGATCATTGCGTAAGTTAAGTGCAATAACCTTTCTTGGTACAGCCATCTTATTGGGAGCACTTGTTCTTACTGGTTTTCGCCAGAACATCCTGATGAGTGACTACAGTGAGATTGTAAAAGAAAGTGAAAGCACCATCTTTCTCTACGCAACTATACGTGAGCAAGTCACAGAAGGTCTTTTATCCCGTGATGCGACAAAGCTCTTGAGCGCAGCAAAGGAATTTCAGCAACTTCATGGCAGGTACACATCCATGCTGGACAACCATCTTATTCCCAGTCAATACAAACTCTCCTTTTTACAAGAGCTTGACCTGGAACAGGTTGTTATCGACCTGAGGAATCTGGCGGAGAATCCTGCCAATGAGAATTTAATTCTGAAGACGATCAGTCAGCTTCGCCAGATTAACAAACAATTCCTGCAATTTGACAGAATCGTAGTCAATGAAATGAGAAATAAGGTGATGCAGTATCAGAAAAGAGGCCTTGTCTTGATGGGGCTGATTATCCTTCTAACCTGTTCCACCTTGATCATACTATACCTAAAATCTGTCAACCCACTGATTAAGCTCGCCACACAAGCAGAAAAGGCCCTGCCGGACGGCCCCCCCCTTCAACTGGAAAATGAAAAAAAATACAGTGTTGAAGTGAAATCCCTGATCGCTTCTTTTAATCAATTACTCCAAAAACCCACAGAGACGAGTTCCGGCAGCCTGACACATTCCCGGAGAGAGGCGGAGTTTTCTGCAATTGTTAATGAAGTTACAAACAGGCTTAACGGTATCATCAACTACTCACAACTGCTGGCAGATTACTGCGAAACAGAAAAAGTTGCTGATGAGCAAAAGCAGATACTCTACAAAATAATTGAGAACGGAGAAAAGAGTGCCATAATTCTCCAAAAAGGTCTACATGGAGGAGATGTATGACGGATTCAGAACCGAAAGAAGGAGATGTGAAAGAAACAGATATTCAACAGACTGAAGAGGGTAAAGAGCACGGCACCTGGGAAAGATTGCTAGGGTGTACGTGGAAGACACCACTCGGTTTTTTTGGAGTTGGTCTGACCACCATTTCCATCACCTTAATCGTTCTCGGTCTCATTGGACACCTCTCCGGTTTAATCGCTAACCATTATTTTGCAATTTTCACCTTTCTATTTCTACCGGCAGTAATGATGTTCGGCCTGTGTCTCATCCCGATGTCCTGTTATTTTCGACGAAAAAAGTGGTTTAAGGATAGCCTGATCAATTCCGAACATTTGAAAATTGATCTTGCTGACAAACATCATAGAAAAGGGATCGTGTTGTTTCTGGTCCTCTCGGTTATCAACGTTACAGTTCTCATTCTTGTGGTCTATGAAGGATACCATTTCACAGACTCTTCCTATTTTTGCGGAGTAGTTTGTCATGAGGTTATGGATCCTGAGTATACTGCTTACCAAAGATCACCGCATGCGAAGGTTTCCTGTGTAGCATGTCACATAGGACCTGGCGCCAGTTGGTACGTCCAGGCAAAACTCTCTGGTTTGCGCCAGGTCAAAGCTGTAATCGACGGGAACTTCAGTCGCCCCATCCCTGCACCAGTGGAGCACCTGAGACCAGCAAGGGATACCTGTGAGTCCTGTCATTGGCCTGAAAAATTTCATGGAAAAAAAATAAAAGAATTTATCAGTTTCAGCAATGGCAATCAGTCTGATCCTGAAATTCAAGAAGTCGCCTTGCGTATTGGCGGTCGTAATCCGGTCACGGACGAATTTGAAGGAATTCACTGGCATGTAAGCCGTGACATCAAAGTCGAGTATCAGGCCCTTGATGAAAAACGCACAAAAATAGGCAATGTCAAAGTTACCAGGCCTGGAGGAATCACAGAAGAATACTCACTTGATGACAATACCCCTGAGGAAGGAGTAAGTCTGAAATGGCGAACCATGGACTGTATCGATTGTCACAATCGCCCTACCCATGTCTATGACGAGCTTGAACAGATTATCGACTTTGGACTCTATTCCAAAAAACTTACTCCCGAGATAGAGGGCATGCGAGAGGACAGCATAACTCTCTTGAAAAGAGAGTACACAAGCAGAGATGAAGCCACAGAAAAAATAGTGGAGGATCTGCTGGAGATCATGGCCAAACGTCATGGGAATGACTTCGTGGCAGAGCACGAAAAAGAGATACTTGGATCAGGATCATTTCTTTTGGAAGCTTATCTGAACAATGTCTGGCCACGAATGAAAGTGACGTGGGGAACCTATCGTCAACACATTGGCCACCAAATTTCAGATGAAGGGTATGGATGTTTTCGCTGTCATGATGACGAACACGAAACAAAATTCGGCAAATTTATCAGACAAGATTGTGACATATGCCACGAAGAACCCGAATAGAAAGTAAAAGTTCACCAGTACCGCACCTGTGTTTTAAACAGGTAGGGTGCTGGTGAACTCTTACAGCCTATTTTGGTGTGCTGTGCGTGGAAAAATAGCTCAAAAATCGGAAAGAGATGTTTTTTAGGGAGAATGGAATGAAAATCAAAGATCTGGAAAAGCTAAACGATGAGGGTGTAGAGAGTCTTTCCTCAAAAGAACGCCGTCGTTTTCTACAATTCGGCCTTTCCATAACAGGCGTGTTTTTAGGCGGGACGATTCTTTCTTTGACTTCTGCCCCCAAGGTACAAGGTGCCTTGAGTAGCGGCAATGTACCAATGACCGATTTCCCCTATAGTCCTCATTATACAATGGTCATTCGTCAAAACCATTGTATTGATTGTGAGCGTTGTCTGGATGCATGCCGCAGTACCAATAACGTCCCTGCCCATGGCTATCGGACAACCATATTGGAGCGCAGCGTCCCAATTGCCCAGAAGGAGCAGAGAGAACGCATTTTCATGCCTATCCTTTGCAATCACTGTAATCGTCCGGCCTGTGTACGTGTCTGTCCTACCCGAGCCACCTATAAAGATACAACAACCGGTATTGTACTCATGAATCCTGACAAGTGCATTGGCTGCAAGACCTGTATGGCTGCCTGTCCGTACAATGCCAGATATTTTGATGAAGGGAAAAGGGCTATTGATAAGTGCAATTTCTGTTACGACACAAAGCTTAAAGAGAGTGGAGGGAAGATTACGGCCTGTGCTGCAGCCTGTCCTGCCAATGTCCGTATTTTTGGAGACCTCACCGATCCGGAGAGTGCCGCCTATAAGTTGATCCATGCTCCTGAAAAGGTGGTTTGGGTGCTTCGCCCGGAAACAGGTACCCTGCCAAATGTCTTTTATATGAATTCCTAAAATCAACCATATGACAAGGACTTCGCAAAACGGAGCGGCTGAATCTAAAAAGTCAAAGGAAACGACATGATCTCTTATCTTAAAACAAACACATTCCCAACAATCTCCATGAACCAGGTGCTGATCGTTGTGGGACTGGCCCTATTCAGTGGAATTGGCCTCTCCTTCGGGATTCACTCACTGGTGGTGGGCCATGATCACACCTTTGGCACCAGTAGAGAGGTACCCTGGGGCATTCTCATCAGTCCCTATGTATTTTTTGCCTGTCTTTCCACCGGACTCTGCATTGTTTCTTCTCTGGGACAGGTCTTTGGTATAGAAACATTTCAACCTATTATCCCGCGAACGGTCTTTCTTGCCCTGATCACCATGGCCACAGGACTCATGTGTATTACTCTCGAACTTGAGAGTCCATGGCGAGTTGGTTTTTACGCACTGTTGTCCCCACATCAATCATCAAATATCTGGTGGAAGACTACCATTTACAGCCTCTACCTGATCTTTATGCTGTTTAACTTTATGTCACTGGCATTGACAAAGAAAAAGATGGCAAAGATCTTTGCCATTATTGCCCTTGTCACAGTGACCATGGGGAATCTGAACATGAACTCAGATATGGAGCTGCTTGGTGCCAGGGGATTCTGGAGTGAAAACTATATGCCGCTCTATTTCCTCTCACTCTCCACCTTGACTGGTTGTGCAGGAATCCTCTTGTTCAGCTGGCTGGGAAAAACCTTTAATGGCCAGACACCAAACATTGAGAATGACATGGCACTTAAGGCCACTGGAAAGCTGTTTACAGTGCTTCTTCTTGGCATCCTTTATTTTACAGGTGTCAAGATAATGGGTGGTTTTTTTCCCCAATTCACCAAAAACCCTGAGGCAATGTCTCTTTTGGTGCAAGGAGGCTTTGCCCTTAACTTCTGGATCGGAGAGGTTGGCCTGGCGGTCCTGATCCCCCTGGCTCTCATCCTTGCCACAAAAGGAAAGAATGCAAATATCCTGGCCCTTGCCGGTGTCTCCTGTCTAATTGGTGCCTTTGTACTTTTCTATGATCTCGTTATTGTCGGCCAGCTGATTCCCCATTATTATCAATACAATGTTGTTGACCTGCCACAATATTACACATACAGCCCCAGCCTACACGAAATCATGATTACCACCGGAGCCATATTCTTCTTTCTGGCATCATTTGTATTCGGTGAAATATTGTTTAAGAAAATTTATACTTCTTAAGGGTACCTTGAAAAATTAGAATTTTCGTTCGAAATCGAGGCATGAGAGAAATTTTACCGCAGGCATATATTTGATATTCCGAGGATAAAATTTTTCTCATAACGAAGAGTTTGGGCGAAAAGGCAATTTTGCAAGGTGGCCTTAAGCCATCAGATAGAAACAGCCACCGATTTGAAGTCGGTGGCTGTTTTCTGTTGCTGGACTATGTTATACGATAAGCACACTATTGGCGACGACACGACAACGGTTCTCTCTGTGTAGGAGCGGCTTCAGCCGCGAACAGGGCGTGGTGCGGGTTCCTTATTGTTTCAATTATATCGGGGGCTATTCGCGGATAAATCCGCTCCTACATAGGCAACGCAACACCTTCTCTTACTTTCTTTCCTGAAGAGTTCCTGCCAGATCATTAAACATCTTTTCAAAACCCACCCTGTTTTTATTGGCACTGCCGGCCAAAAGGATAGCTGTCCCACCTTCTTCCTCTTTGCAAAAGAGCCAGATTCGTCTATGTGACAGGAAAAAGGCGATCAGCAAGCCAAG
>JAQYVF010000219.1 GCA_030145625.1 Desulfocapsa sp.
TAATAATAGGGGGTGTACGACTCGAACTCAGCAGCACAGGTATCTACCAGTTTGTAGACCGGCGTCACAGCAAGCTTGCCGCGCAGGCCACGAACATCCTCACTTGAGGTACCGGTGAGAAAGGCCAGCTGATAATCAGAAAAACCATACTCCTTCACGCGCCGGAGAAAATCAGCGTCCAGGCCCTGAAAGCCGCGTTCGCGGATGGTCATTTCCATCTCCACGATCTGTTGGAAATTCCGCAGGAACCAGGGGTCGATCTGGGTCAGAGCAAAAATCTTTTCAATGGAAAATCCGCGCTTCAATCCCTCATAGATATGAGAGATCCGTTTGGAATTGGGCCGTCGCAGTCCGCTTTCCAGGTCTTCGGGTTCCAGGTGTGTCAGATCATTTTTACCGTCGCCGCCAAATCCGAATCTGCCGGTCTCCAGCGATCGCATACCTTTCTGAAAGGCCTCTTTAAAGGTGCGGCCAATGGCCATGGTCTCGCCCACCGATTTCATTGCAGTGGTAAGCAGATCCTCTGCCTCCGGGAATTTCTCAAAGGTCCAGCGCGGAATCTTCACCACACAGTAATCGATGGTGGGCTCAAAGGAGGCATAGGTCTCCCTGGTGATATCGTTTTTGATCTCATCCAGGGTATAGCCTACGGCAAGCTTTGCGGCAATCTTGGCAATGGGAAAGCCGGTGGCCTTGGAGGCTAGGGCCGAGCTCCTGGAAACCCGGGGGTTCATCTCAATGATCATCAGCTCCCCGTCCTCGGGATTGACGGCAAACTGGACATTTGAACCACCGGTCTCCACCCCGATCTCACGGATGATGGCAATGGCCGCATCCCGCATATTCTGGTACTCGCGATCAGTGAGGGTCTGAGCCGGAGCAACGGTGATGGAGTCACCGGTATGCACGCCCATGGCATCCACATTTTCAATGGAACAGATAATGACCACGTTATCCTTGGAGTCACGCATCACCTCCAGCTCATACTCTTTCCAACCCAGCAGGGAGCGTTCAAGCATGATCTCGGTGGTCATGGACAGATCCAGCCCGGAAGAGGAAAGTTCTTCCAGTTCCTGACGATTATAGGCCACTCCGCCGCCGGTCCCACCCAGGGTAAAACTGGGGCGAACAATAACAGGAAAACCGATCTCCTCTCCAGCGGCCATGGCATCATCCAGAGTATGGACAATGACAGATTTGGGCACATTGAGACCAATGGACTCCATGGCGGCCTTGAATTCTTCCCTGCCCTCGGCCTTTTTGATAACATCGATATTGGCGGCCAGCATCTCTACATTGTACTTCTCCAAAGCACCCATCTCAGCCACTTTAATGGCGGTGTTCAGAGCAGTCTGTCCGCCCAGGGTGGGGAGCAGGGCATCAGGACGTTCCTTCTCAATGACCTTGATGACCATCTCCGGTGTGATGGGCTCGATATAGGTGGAATCGGCAAGCTCCGGATCGGTCATGATGGTGGCCGGGTTCGAGTTGATGAGCACGACCTCATAGCCCTCTTCCTTCAGGGCCTTGACTGCCTGAGCACCGGAGTAATCAAACTCACAGGCCTGGCTAATGATAATTGGACCGGAACCAATGATGAGAATTTTTTTTATGTCTGTTCGTTTTGGCATGGGAGAGTTGTTTTTGGTTTCAGATTTTAGTTTTCAGCAAATTATTCCGCTCAAGCACTACACGATGGCTCTCAGATCATCTCTATGAAGCGATCAAAGAGATACATGGCATCGTGAGGGCCCGGTGCATGTTCCGGATGGTACTGGACAGAGAATGCCTGATGTTTCTTGTGACGCATTCCCTCCACTGAGCCGTCATTGAGATTGATATGGGTGAGCTCCACCTCGTCCGTATTGAGGCTGTCCATATCCACACAAAAACCATGGTTCTGGGAGGTGATCTCCACCCGCCCGGTGGTCAGATCCTTGACCGGCTGATTGCCGCCCCGGTGACCGAATTTCAATTTGTAGGTAGAGCCGCCATAGGCAAGACCAAGAAGCTGATGGCCCAGACAGATCCCGAAGATCGGCTTTTTCCCCAGCAGCTCACGAATGGTCTCCACTACCCCGGGGACACCCTCAGGGTCACCTGGACCATTGGAGAGAAAGATACCGTCCGGGTTCATGGCCAGGACTGTCGCGGCATCGGTTGCCGCCGGTACCACCTGGACCTGGCAACCCTTGTCCGTAAAAATCCGGGACTGATTATATTTCAGGCCAAAATCAAAGGCAACGATCTTGCGCGGATTATCCTGCCCGGACTGGGCCGTGCTGAAATTGCTTCCCGGAACCACTTTGTTGTCTGCCCAGCCGTATGGTTCACTGCAGGTCACCCGGCTCACCATGTCCTGGCCCACCAGTCCCGACCACGCACGAGCACGGGCCACAAGGGAATCACGATCCAGATCCTCGGTGGAGACGATACCCTTCATCGCCCCTTTGGTGCGGATGTGACGAACCAGCGCCCGTGTATCAAAACCCTCCACTCCAAGGACTCCGTACTCCTGAAGAAACTCGGCAAGGGTGCCCTCGGAACGAAAGTTTGAGGGATAGTCGTTGTACTCTTTGACAAGGAAGGCCCTGGGATGGACGGATGCAGACTCCATATCCGCCTTATTGACCCCGTAGTTGCCAATCAA
>JAQYVF010000141.1 GCA_030145625.1 Desulfocapsa sp.
CCAATATATTTGGGCAGTAATGATTACGATTGAAATCTATTTCTAATTTTTCTGTAAGTAAGAAATGAGACAAGATGTAAAGACAATGAAGCAAAAAAGTTAATCCGATTGCTGCTACTATTGAATAAGGAACAGGACAATGACAACAATTTCTGACACAATCCAAGGCTTAAGTTCGGCAACTGCATTAGCAACCACCTCTTCCACGGACAGTGATGAAGAGATCTTGGGTAAAGAAGATTTCTTGACTCTGCTGGTCGCTCAGCTGCAAAATCAAGACCCGTTAAATCCTGATGATCCAACTGAATTTACAGCACAGCTTGCTCAGTACAGTTCTCTTGAACAGTTGGTTAATCTGAATGAATCCGTGGAGGCGCTTGCAGCTTCCAATGAAACATCCGACCAGCTCAGTGCCATGGAGCTGATCGGTAAAGATGTTGCCTATGAAGGTGCCGAGTTTGAATTTACCGGGGATCCGATAGTAATTGGGTATCAGCTTGATGGAGCGGCTTCTTCAGTCACCATTACAATTCACAACGAAAATGGTGACACTGTCTCAACTCTTACTCCTTCCGAACTGACAGCAGGCAATCATTTCATTGAATGGGATGGGTTGGACAGTGATGGAAACCTACTGGCTAACGGGCAATATGAAATCAGTGTTCTGGCAAGTGCCGGAGAAGGCGAAAGTGTTATTGCTACAGCACTTGTGCAATCAGAGGTCATCGGGGTTGAATCAGATACTGACAGCGGCAGTGTCAACCTTGTCACATTGGCAGGCACCATAGGGCTGAGCAGTATCCTTGCTGCTTACGATTCAGCAGCAAGGAGTGCCAGCACAGAAGACTCAACGGAAGATACAGATGACAGCAGCTGGGAATCTTCTAAAACAGAAAGTGAAACCGCTGCAGAATCAACTCTCACGGTTGAGGAACAGATTGCCCAGGATTCTCTTCAATACTATCTGACTACGTAAAGCGGACTGAAGTAATACCCATAAGGAACGAGGCAATCTGTTTAGAGATTGTCTCGTTTTTCTACTCAGGCGGAACTCCTTGATTGCAAGGGAGTTCCGCTTTTTTGTTTCTGCCGGATGGAGCTTGCTGACAAGGAGTTACATATGAAAAATATCCACAACATATCATGGACGATACAGCTCTTGTTGTTACCTAACTATAATAAATAAAAGGATTATTTGTTGTCGATATCAAAGGTAGAGCAAAGTGTATCGACTTGAACAGTCAGGGATGAGCGAAGGTCACTCAGGTCGGTGCAGTTTCTCTAAACGAATGCTGTCTTATTCCCAGGATGGGGACTCTCATTGCATGGATGCGGTTAACCGTCCGCAGTCAAAATACTGTGGTGAAAAAAATTTTATAATTGCTGTTCTGTTCCGGTCCGCTCTCTTTTTGTCAGGAATGGCGCAGTGATGCTAGCGAGGGAAAAATGGGACTTTCCAGTACGTTATACACAGCCATCAGTGGGTTGCAGAGTAATTCGCAAGCCATGACAGTAACAGGCAACAATATTGCCAATACCAATACCATTGGCTTTAAAAGCAGTTCAACTGTGTTTGCGGATATGCTCTCGGCAAATATCGCAAGCTCCAGCGGCAATTCCGAGGTCGGGCAGGGTTCTCAGGTTCAGTCGGTACTAACCGATTTCAGTCAAGGTGGATTTGAGTCCACCGGCAGCTCCACCGACCTGGCAATCCAAGGTGATGGCTTCTTAATTGTTAGCGATCCCGCCAATGATATCGAACTGTATACCCGCAACGGTTCCTTGAGTTTTGATGCGAATGGGTATCTGGTCACCGCAGATGGCTACCGGGTTCAGGGTTCTCCATTTAATGATGACGGGGAGATGATTAATGGCAATCTGAGTGATATCCAGGTTGATCATGTCGCCCAGATTGCTGCAAAAAAGACTGAAAATGTCACTCTGCAGACCAATCTTGACTCTAATTCAGAAATACTCGGGGCCTTTGATGTCGCTAATCCGGATGACACCTCAAATTATGTTACCACCGCAATGGTTTATGACTCTTTGGGGACGGCGCATCTGACAACCTGTTACTTCACCAAGACAGCAGATCAGACCTGGACCTGGAACCTGACTGTGGACAGTGATGATCTTGCAGCCGGTGGTGCAGAGGACCTCACTGTTGTCTCCAACGGTGTAATTACCTTTGATGAAAACGGAAATCTCCTTACCGGAGAGGTCGGAACTACAGGCGCACTGGTGTGGGCAAACGGTTCGGATGCAACCCAGGATATAACCTATAATTTTGAAACCACACAATTTGACAGCGATTCAACCGTGTTTTCACAGGATCAGGATGGATATGCTTCAGGTGAGGTGACCTCGGTGGATATTGCAGCAGACGGCACTATCAGCGCAGTCTATTCAAATGGTGAAACCATTGCAGTGGCTATGATCTCACTGGCAACGTTCACTAATCCCGACGGGATGGACAGTGCAGGCGGTAGTCTGTATTCAGCGACATCAGAATCAGGTACACCGACCATCGGCTATCCGGGCACTTCTCAGGGGACACTTGTGACCCAGGCTCTGGAACTCTCCAATGTCGATCTTTCTGCAGAATTTGTTGATCTGATCACAGTCCAGAATGCCTATACAGCAAATTCCAGAGTCATCACAACCACAGATGAAATGCTCCAGGAATTACTGAATTTGAAACGTTAACAGCGGAGACGAAAGACCATGACAAAGCAATCACTGTTAAATCAGTACCTTCATTTACTGGATGATATCATCGTGAGAGAACGAACTGCTATTATTTATTCGAAAATGGAGATGCTGGAGTCCATCCAGCAGGAAAAAAGCACATTGCTCATCCTCTTGCAGCACGTTGATCTGACTGTGGATGAGGAAACAATTGATCTGGCAGTCAAGATCAGAGAAAACAACAAACGCAATGAGTTGTTGTTGCAGTCCGGCCTCAAATTGATCTGCGGCCTGCGAAAGAATATCAACCGTCGCCGTTCGTTAACCTATTCCTCCGGCGGCCGTTCGGAGAATGTGGGGTTCAGTCCCCGAATACTTAAACGGAGTATCTAGTTATGGGAAGCCTGATTACCTCTTTGTATACGGGGGCAAGCGGCATTTATGTCAATCAGACCGGGGTGCAGGTAACCGGAAACAATATTGCAAACGTTAATACCGGCGGATATTCCAGACAGACTGCAGTCGTAACCACTTCTCAATCTTTGGAACAGGGAGGTTTGTTATTTGGTACAGGCAGTACGGTCAATACCATTGATCGTGCCGGTGATGTTTTTATAACCAGTCAGCTGGTTAGTCAGAGCGCCATTTATGGAGAGTATGAGGCAGGCAATACCCCCTTAAGTGATATAGAACAGATCCTTGATATCAGTGATACCAGCCTGTCTGCAGATATTGATAATTTCTTTAATTCCTGGGAGACCTTGAGCGCTAATCCTGCCGGGACAACGGAGAGGCAACAGGTTGTTCAGGAGGCTGAAGATCTGGCCGATCGCTTTAACCAGATTGATCAGCAGCTCACTGATGTGGTTGACAGCATCAACAACAGTATAGAATCCCTGATTCCGACGTTGAATGAAGAGCTGCAGCAGATAGCTGAACTCAATCAAAGTATCATGCAGGCGGAAGTGACCGGTAACAGCGCCAATACCATGAAGGATCAGCGTGATCTGCTGGTGCAGCAGGTGAGTGAAAGCTGTGGAGCCACAATATATTCTGATGGCAGCGGTATGACCTGTATGCAACTGGAAAATGGCCTGCCTCTGGTAACAGGCAGTGTGGCTTCAACATTTTCCGTTGATTGGACTGATGGGTTGGCGCAGGTCACTCTTACAAGCGGTCAGTCCGATTTTTCCCTGGATGGGGAAGATTTTGGCGGAACCCTGAAGGGGCTGCATACTGTCCGTGATGAGACCATTCCGGAAATTCAGGATGATATTGATCGGCTGGCTTACGAAATTGCCACTGCCGTCAATACCTTGCATACCACCGGGATTGATCAGAATGGTGCCTCTGGTACCGACTTGTACAGCCTTGTTGCACCAGGCGATCCATTGGCTCCGGCATGGGAGGGTGCGGCAGCTTCCATTGCACTGAACTTCGATGATCCCGCCCTGATTGCCGCAGGAACCAGTGGATTAAGCGGTGATAACAGTCTGACCCTCAGCATTGTTGAACTGCGTGATACCGAAAGTATAGAAGGTTCCACCTATTCGGGGGAATATGCGCGAATCGCAGCAAAGGCCGGGCTTTTGGTGAGTAGTAATGAGCAGAAGTTGAGTGACAGCATAGGGTTTTTAAATGAACTCAGCACCAAGCAGGATTCCATAGCCGGGGTTTCAACCGATGAGGAAATGCTGCTGTTGATTCAGTATCAGACGGGATATGAGGCGGCGTCCAATTACCTGGCAGTTGTCAAAGAGATGCTGGATACATTAATGCAACTATAGGGGGTTGTCATGATTATTACCAGAGATGCATCAGCTTATAATGTCCTGCAGTACAATTTGGCCTGCAACTCCAATATGTTGAATGAACTGTACGTCAAATCTTCAACAGGTGTGGAGGTGGCAAAGGCATCTGATAATCCTTCACTGGTGCGCTCGATACTCAGTGGTCGCAGTGAGATTGTCAAGGGTGAGCAGTATATTGAAAACTGTCAACATATACAGGACAGTCTTGCAATTGCAGAAACGTATATTGATTCAGTTGAGGCCTTGATGACCAGGGCTAAAGAAATTGCTATTGCCGGCGCCAATGACAGCCTGTCACAGGCTGATCACAGTACGTTTGCCGATGAGGTAGCGCAGCTTCAGGAGGCGTTGCTCGATCTGGCCAATGCCGAGGTGGACGGGAAATATCTTTTTGCCGGCTACAATGATCAGGCCCTTCCTTTTTCCGGAGACCCGCTGGTCTACAATGGAACCGATGATCATAAGATGATCGAAATAAGTCCAGGCAGTACAGTGGCCAAAAACATTACAGGAGAAGAGCTGTTTACGGACCCCGTTGATCTTTTTGCAGTTCTTGAGGATCTGGCGACAGCCTTGCAGGTCGGTGACAGTTCAGTGATTGCCACTCAATTGACACCGCTGGAAGATGCGGCCGAGCAGGTGCGAACCCAGCAGAGTCTGTTGGGAAACACCAGTGCCCGCATGGATGATATCATGGCCATGCATGAGAGTGCAGTGCTCCTGCTTCAGGAAACCTTGTCGCGAAATCAGGATGCGGATCTCACTGCAGTACTTTCGGAGGTCACTAAGATGGAAACTTCATTAGAGGCCACCATGCAGGTTGCGGCCAGGGTTTCCTCATTGAATCTGATGGATTATTTGTAACACCAGTAAGTGGATATTGTGGTCCTGCTACTCAACCTGTAGAAATTGAGATCTGATTTGACAGATTTTGCAAATCGGCTTCAATCATATCTTTCAGATCATCCTATAGGGTCTATTTCTTTGTCGCTTGCTAAGGTTGGGTAATCAACAATGGAGTTTCTCAACTTTATGGCCAATCATGGCGAACAACCTTGATCCGAAATCTGTTTGGGCCAAGGTTTGAAGAAACAGTAGACACATCAACCAGAAGTAAACGAATATTTGATCTGCATTTGGTTTGGCAATCTTAACATAGTAACTTAATCATTGATCAGCTATAAGGGTAATACTGGTACTTTTACACTACTGGTCATTTAGTCACTATTTCGGAACTGGTAAATTATTTCGAAATTTTAACAACACGCTATTATGATCACCCTTGTCATCTCGGATGTGTATACTTTTTCTGAGTAGCATGCCCGCCACCGAATATGACAGACACCTTGTGGGTATAAACAGTAGAATCATCAACATATTTCCAAGCCAGCTTTTGTATTAATTGCGTGGTCAGTTGCAGCCCAAGGCCAAACCCCAATTCGTTTTGATCAGTACCTGCAGGTGATTGTGGGTTGAAGACAACAACGCGATTGTCTTGCTGGCGAATGGTAATGCACCCTTCCCAGGTATGCTGAAAAGCATTACGAATTAAATTTCCCAATACAATTCTGACAGGGAATTCAGGTAAAAAGACTATACACGGATGTGACTCTACCTTGAGTTCGACGTCTTTTCTATCGAGGAGATACTTCATTTCATCCACTATTTCCTCCAGTAAACTATCCAATTCAATCTGTTTACCTGGAAGTTTCTGCATTTCCTTTCTGCTCAGCCACAAAAGAGTCTCCGTCAAATACTGCATATTCAGGCTGGCTCTATCTATCCTGTCGATCGCTTTTTCCTGTAAGACGATTCCTTCAGGACCTGTGGTCTCTTTTATTTTATGCAACAATTCTATATTATTGCGCATGACTGTTATCGGAGTTCGCAGTTCATGACTTGCATGACGCAGAAAACTGTGCTCACGGTCAAGGCTCTCCTGAACCGAAGAGAGGCTGTTCTTGATCAGACATGCCAGATCATTGAGTTCCGGGTAAGAGAAATCGGGAGGTGGATCGCTCAGGTTATCGGCGTCCAGTGAACGAGCCCATTGCCCCAATGACGCTACGGGCCGCGAAACACGTCGCAGCAAAAACAGGATTGTTATTCCGAGAAATCCTGCGATTGAAGTGCTGATCACAAACAGCATCTTACGACTTTCTGCAGCATTACGACCAATGAGTGGAGGCCTTGTAGCCCTGGAGCCACGTCGAGTAACAAACAAAATTCCATTTTCATCCTGATATCGGTAAGCAAAATACACAAAATTCGGATGATTGAGCCAGCTGTCCTTCTCTACTTTTATTGAGAAACCCGGCTCAGGCGGTGCAGCACCAAAGGCATTCTGGAGGTCAAGGGGCACATGGTTCCAATTACTGGCAATCCTGTAGCCTCTAAAATTTTCGAACTGGATTCGTTTGGCTGACGGAACCAATTTAACATAACTGCGAGCAGCCTCCTCCATATTACTGGCCGTGATACTGTCCATCCCCATACGATAATAATGTGCACTCAACAGCGAATAACCGGTGACAAGCAGCACCGTGAGCAATAAAAAAGCTAGGGTGAAAAACATTTTAAGGCTGATCTGGTATTTCATGCTGAAGACTTCTCTCGCATAGCGAAACCGTGGCCGGTTATTGTCTGGAGCAAAGGATTTGAAAACGGTACATCAATTGCCTTGCGCAGATGAAACACATGAACTTTCAGGCCGTTGCTATCGGGAATGTCATCACTCCACACCGCTTCTTCCAAATCCTGCCTGGAAACAACTTCGGGAGATGCCCGAAGTAACGCTTCCAACAATCGCCAGCCTGTGGGAGATACTTTTAATGTGATGCCGCCTCTTGTTACAGTTTTTTCACTGAGATTCATTTCAAGATCCGCACAGGATAATTTGCGAGCCTGACCACTTCGCCTGCGAGAAAGAGCCTCCAGTCGCACCACAAGTTCCTGTAGAGCAAAGGGTTTCACCAGATAATCGTCGGTTCCTGCCTCAAAACCTGCCAGTTTGTCATCAAGCCCATCCCGTGCCGTCAACATAAGGATCGGAGTGTCGTCTCCTGATGCTCGTAGTTGCTCACATAAACTCAAACCATCCAATCGCGGCAAGTTAATATCAAGCAACAGCACCTGATAACCACCCTCTTTTGCCAACTGCAATCCTGCCATACCGTTTGCACCATGGATACAACGTATTCCTTCAAGTTCAAGATACTCGACGACAGTATCCGCCAGATCAAGATCGTCTTCCACAAGGAGTACGTTTAACATAACTGTTTTTGACCTTTTTCAGGAAAATACCACCGCTTAATTGCGACCAAACCCCTTA
>JAQYVF010000106.1 GCA_030145625.1 Desulfocapsa sp.
CGACTACTACCCTATTCTCTTTTTTATGTTCCGTACCGGTACGCGCTTGGGAGAGGCTTGTGGTATCTCCTGGGATGACATAAATTTTCGTGACCAAACGGCAAAAATATGCAAATCGGCAAAAGATCAGGTTATAAAAAATAAACTAAAGACAGAGTCAAGCCACAGGACAATTGACATAAGCGACCAGCTGCTGACCATGCTGATAGAGCATAAGAAAAGACACCGGACAAGGGTTGTAAAATCAAAAGAGAGTCTTCCGTCAGCAATCTTTCAGAAGAATGGAAGACTGATCCCGCAGAACAGCCTCAGGCGTGTTTTTGATAAAACTCTTGAAACTGCAGGCCTAGATCACCGCAGGCTGCACGATATCCGTCATACCTATGCATCGATACTTCTTTCAGAAAACGTGTCTCCAATGTACGTTAAAGGCCAACTCGGACATAGCTCCATAACCATGACCATAGATATCTATGGACACTGGATACCAAATGGTGAAAAAACAGCGGTTAATATTTTAGATAATTCCACTCCGAAATACTCCGAAATAGAGCACGAAAACACCGGAGTATGAAAATGTAATAGCAGTAAAAACAATAAGATAGGTGGGTGTTTTGCAATCCCTCCCTCTCCGCCAAGTGACTAAAAAAGCCCCATTTACTCTTTGTGAGTAAATGGGGCTTTTTTTTGCTTTTTATCTATTATTGCTCTCTGGCTAAAATCCCCAAAGTAAACTTCGTTTTATCCAGCCGGTAAGACCGGACTCATGCTTAATTTTTGCCCACCCCTTATTTTGTTCAAGAGTCTCAAAAACAACTCCATAGTATGCTTTACCTATTATCTTGTAGCCAACACCAGGACCGGATCTGAGGTTAATTTTCTTTTTTTTGCCCTTGTTGACCTTGACGATCATATGAGGCTTATAGTCTATATATTCTTTGTAGACCCAACCGGAATCATTTTCAAAATCCTTCACTTTAATCCAGTTTCCTTTTTTAGAGAGGATTTTCAAAGGAAACCCGTTTCCATATTCCCACTTTACTGAGTATTTCGTACCAGGCCCTGAACGGAGTTGGACCTTATCTCCCTTGATACATCCCATCTTGGCTAACGCCGGGGAGGTTAGAAATAAGAGGATGAGAATGATTGGAAGAATGAGTTTAAATTGTGCTGGTAATTTGTTCATTATAACTGACCTTAATCCGCTTTCTTGGGTGGCTGACTGGCGATTGTTCCTGAATGTGGAGTTCGCACTTACCCACCACTTTAAGTATTATAGTTGTGAGTTTTCTTAGAACACAAACTAGCCCATATTAAATTTCATTTCCAGAAAATTTTGTTTCAAATTTTCTCTTTCCTTGGCCCGTCGACCTAAAATGAATTATTTTATTTCTGATTAGTACTAATCTTTAGCTTATTTCAATGTCATTCGCACGTAGGCAGGAATCTAAAGTGTTGGCTAGATTTCCTAGAATCCCGCCTACGCGGGAATGACATCGAAATGGAATAATTGATAAATATTAAAATGTTGCGTGTGTTGCTTCTTGTTTGGCTTAGTTTTAATGATAATCATAATTCTACTCTATTGAAATTGAGTTAGCAGATAACGAAAATCTGAAAAGATGAATTGAAGAGTTCCAAGTTAAAGTGTAAGTTTCTTCAACGCCTGCATATGAGGTATTTATGGATAATTTTTACTATTTTTGAATTTTCGTCGTGCTGTCATCCGCTAATCAAATACAACTCTCGTTGAGAATCAACAGTTTTAGGAGATTTTTTTTCATAACGGGCTGTAAGGAGGAGATACTTTACAAAACACCTATTTACTTACAACTCATTATCCTTGGAATATGGACGTCTATTGCCCGATAATATTACACACCACACCTTGCTGTTGTTTAGGGTTAAAATCGACGGCAGGCCTGGGGGGGCCGCTTCAATTGTACTTGTTGAGGTCTTCTGTGCTTATCTGATTTCAACTAACCTCTTCTCTCACCTTGTTTCAGGTGGGTAAGAGGTTAGTCTGGAGCTGTGAGAAAAACTCTATTTTAATTCCAGGAGACACGAAACTACCAAATAATGTAAAACAGAAGTGAGTGAGTATTCCAGAGCAATGTGAGTGTTGCAGAGGGGAAAAGTTGGTTGGAGAGGATTTATTATAACTCGTTTTTCTTGCACGTTACTTACTAAGTTGTTTGTTTTTCGTTTGAAAATCTATTGGTTACTGATACTATTTTATCACCGATATGAATTTCCTTGTCTCTTCTGTCATCGATGACAATCTGAGTGAACATTCTGAGGGTTCCATTGTTAAAGGGAATCTCATAAATTTTACCGAGTAATGTCAGGAGCTCTTGGATATCCCCTTCAATGAGAGTCCCCATGTCGTTAAGACGAAAAGTTGCGCCCTCCTTTTCAAGACTTTTTTGGATCTCTGCCACATGGTCGCCAACACTGACCCCTTCCCCCATTGGAACCATCGTTAATTGAAGTAAGGCCACTGCGTATCCCCCCTTTTTTGTGTGTGACGTAGACGTGCTGTTCAGTTTTCATCGTCGGTAATCAAATCAATGAGGCGTTCCAGGTCATCTAGAGAGTAGTATTCAATTTCAAGTTTTCCTCTACTCCCGTTTTGCACAAGTTGAACTTTTGAGTGCAATTTATTTGTCATCCTCGTAAGTAGTGAATTGGAAAATGAGGTTGGGATGGCATGTGACTCCTTGGGACTACTTGTGTTGCCACTTTTCCTGGTCTGCCTCATTCTTGAGGTAAGTTTTTCCGCTTGACGAACTGACAGTCCTTTGGCCACGATTTGATCTCGGGCCTCTTTCATTGCAGAACTATCCTCAGAAAGACGCAACAACGCCCTGGCGTGACCTTCAGTAAGGAGGGATTTAGAGATATCATCCTTAATAAAATCAGGTAGTTGTAGTAAGCGTAGCCTGTTCGTCACAGTGGATCTCTTTTTTCCCACCTTTTGAGCAGCTTGTTCCTGGGTGTAAGAAAAAACTTTAATTAGCTTTTCATAGGCCTCGGCCTCTTCTATGGGGTTGAGATCTTTTCGCTGTACATTTTCAATGAGTGCGAGTTCGAGTAACTCATCATCACCTGTGATTTCTCTGAGAACTACCGGTACTGTCTCTAATCCTAATATTTTAGAGGCACGCAAACGCCTTTCCCCAGCGATAAGACCATAGCTGCCATCCGTGTTCGACACTACAACCAGTGGTTGTATGATGCCATTTGCAGCTATAGAGTCAGCAAGCTCTTTAAGGCTTCCCTCGTCAAAATAGCTCCGAGGCTGATACTGATTTGGTAGAATATTTTCTATTCCACATTCGAAATATTTTTCCTCTACCTGCTCTTGGTTGAACAACAGGTCAACACCCCTTCCCAGTCCTTTTTTGATAGCCATTTTTACCCCTTACCCTTGTCTTCGTATAAATTCATTTGTCAGTTTGATATATGCTTTGGCACCACTACTTTTAATATCATACTCGATAACAGACTGGCCGTGGCTGGGGCACTCACTCAATCTCACGTTTCTTGGAATAACGGTTTCGAACACTTGGTCGCCAAAGTGCTTCTGAATTTCCTCTGCGACCTGGAAAGTAAGCTTGTTTCTTCTATCAAACATTGTCAAGAGTAGCCCTTCTATGAAGAGTTCTTTATTAAGGGATTTTTTGACCGAGCGGATGGTGGAGACAAGTTGCGACAGCCCCTCTAGTGCAAAATATTCACACTGCATGGGTATAAGTACCGAATGGGCGGCAGTGAGACTGTTAACAGTGAGTAACCCCAGTGAAGGCGGACAATCGATTATAATATAATCAAATTGATCCTGAACCGGTTTTAGCATCTTCTTGAGAACATACTCCCTCTCCTTTAACGGGAAAAGTTCCATTTCTGCCGCAGCCAGGTCTATTGAAGATGGGACAACTGTCAACTTCCACTTGGACTCAGGGTTAACAAAAACGTCTGATAGGGGGATATCTCCAGTGTAACTATGGTACAGGTGATTATTCAACTCCCGTATATTCACTCCAATCCCGGATGATGCGTTACCTTGGGGGTCAGAATCAACCAGCAATACTTTTTTCTTTTTACGCGCCAAAGCAGAACACAGGCTAACCGCGGAGGTTGTTTTACCCACCCCCCCCTTTTGGTTTGCCACAGCAATAATTTTAGCTTTTCTCATCTCCCCTCCAATCAAACAGTGAAAATTCACAAAAAACCCACCTGCAGTTCTTTTGTATCTCATATTTCACAATTCTACAATGATTTTACTCTAAATCGTCCTTTATTTATCCAATCTCGCCTTTTCTACCACCTTTTTATTCAATTCCTTGCCTTTCACGTTTTCCAGCGCTACACTGACCCGTGTCGTTCATGTTCTTTTTTTTGGTTATATTACTTGCTATGTTTCACGTGAAACATTGAGGGGATTTTATGGATAGTGATTTTTTAGTTATTGGAAGTGGTATTGCGGGGCTGTCCTTTGCCTTGAGGTGCGCGGAGTTGGGTTCTGTTGTGATGGTCACGAAAAAGAGGGATGTGGACACGGCAACCAATTTAGCCCAGGGGGGGATAGCGGCTGTGTTGGAAGAAGATGATACCGTGGATTCTCATGTGAAAGATACTCTTGACTCTGGTGCGGGCCTGTGTGATGAGGAAATTGTACGGTTGGTGGTGGAGAATGGTCCTGCAAGGGTGAGGGAGTTGGTTGATCTTGGTGTATATTTTATTAAGGATGGTGCCACGTCATCTGGATTTTCATTGGGAAGGGAGGGGGGGCATAGTCATCGACGGGTGGCCCATTCCTATGATTTAACCGGGAGAGAAATAGAAAGGGCGTTGTTGGAGAAAGCGAGGGCACACCAACGTATCACCCTATTGGAAGAACATATAGCTGTTGATTTGTTGGTGCTGCCGGGGGGCTTAGGTGCATGGGATGGCGATAAAGGGGAGCGATGTGTTGGCGCGTATGTGATGGATGAGGAGGGGGTGGAGGCTTATTGCGCCAAGGTAACGGCCCTGTGTAGTGGTGGAGTGGGGAAAGTTTATCTCTATACGACGAATCCGGATATTGCAACGGGGGATGGGATGGCTATGGCCTTTCGTGCGGGAGCGGAGATGAAAAATATGGAGTTTGTCCAGTTCCATCCAACATGTCTCTATCATCCACTGGAAAAGAATTTTTTGATTTCAGAGGCGGTTCGTGGGGAGGGTGGGGTATTGATCGGAAAAGACAAGGTACCCTTTATGGCTAAGTATGATCCAAGAAAAGACCTGGCGACAAGAGATACGGTGGCGAGGGCTATAGATAAGGAACTAAAAGAAACCGGTGAGGATTGTGTTTTTTTGGATATAACCCACCTTGATGCCGCCTATGTTAAAAAGCGGTTTCCGACAATATATAAAAGGTGCTTGGGTAGAGGGATTGATATAACAAAAGATCCAATACCGGTAGTGCCTGCTGCCCATTATATGTGCGGAGGAGTGAAAACGGATAAGCAGGGTCGGACTTCAATTCCTGGGTTAATAGCCTTGGGAGAAACGTCTTGTACAGGGCTGCATGGTGGTAACAGGTTGGCGAGCAATAGTCTCCTTGAGGCTGTGGTCTTTGCGGATAAGGCTGCCCAATATTGTCATTCAGTATGGCCATCTTTGAAAAAGATCGGATTGCCCATTGTTGATGAGTGGCAAAGTGGAGATGCGAGGAAGTTGGGTGAGGAGATTTTAATAAATCATAACTGGGATATGATTCGGAGAACGATGTGGAATTATGTAGGCATCGTTCGTTCTCAGAAAAGATTGGAACTGGCAGAAAGGAGAATGATTTCCATCTACAAGGAAATAGATTTACATTATCGAGATTATATTATCACGCCGAATATGGTCGAACTACGAAATATAGCCTTGATTGCGTTGTTGATAATACAATCGGCCATGCATCGCCGAGAGTCGCGTGGATTGCACTATGTGGTTGATTTTCCAGACAAAAGTAAGCAGGTAAAGCAGGCATGTTTTACAAAAAAGAAAGATGCGGACAAGTGGGAAATAGAGTTTATCGAGGAGAAAAGCAAATGAAAAAGCAGTTGGTTATTTCGGTAATGTCAAAGGATCGGCCAGGGATTGTGGCTGATATTACCGGGACAATTTTGGATCTTAATGGAGATCTTGCAGATCTGAATCAATCGGTGTTGGGTGGGTATTTTACCATGATTCTGATCGCGGAATTTGATGATAGTATCACTCCAGAGGATGTTATTGCCAAGTTTTCACATATTGAATCCGAGACGAGAATAGAGGCAAATATTAAGGAGTTGACAATACCTCTAGAGACTTTGAAAAACGAACTCCCTAAAGAAACTTTTGTGGTAACCGGACAGGGAGAGAATCGAAAAGGTCTGGTGAAAATAATGGGAGATTTTTTTAATGAGAGAAACATTAATATATTGGATCTTGTGACAACACTGGATCGGAAACTTTATACCATGATTTTTCAGGTTGATCTCAGCTGTATAGATTCAGTAGCAGATTTGAGGGATGAGTTGGCATCAATAGCTGAGCAGGAACAGTTGGATTTGGTTCTGCAACATAATGATATTTTCAGGGCGACCCATGAGATAGGAACGCCTTTTGATCAAGATATGAGGGAGTAGAAAAATGCTTCGTTCTGACCAAATAATGGCAACGGTGGAGATGATCCAGAAGGAAAATCTTGACGTGCGAACGGTGACCATGGGCATCAACCTCCTTGATTGTCGTCGCGATTCTGTTAAAGACACCTGTGATAAGGTGGAGAAAAAAATAGCTGAAAAGGCTAGTATGTTTGTAGAAACATGTAATAAAGTGAGCATGAAGTATGGTGTTCCTGTGGTAAATAAGCGAATTTCAGTTACACCTGCATCATTTGTTGGTGCGGGGTTTCGACGCAATGATTTTGTTGCGTTGGCAAAAAGTCTCGATAGAGCTGCCGAAACAGCTGAGGTAGATATTCTGGGTGGTTTTTCGGCGCAGGTTGAAAAAGGACTAACTGACACTGATAAAGAGTTTATAGCCTCAATACCAAGGGCCCTGGAGGAGACAGAGAGACTCTGTGCTTCGATTAATGTTGGATCCAGCCAGAAGGGGATCAACATGGATGCAGTGGCAATGATGGGAAAAACTATCAAAGAGTTGTCAGAAAGAACGGCTGATAACGGAGGATTTGGGGCTGCAAAATTTGTTGTTTTCTGTAATCAACCGGGAGACAACCCGTTTATGGCAGGTGCAATCCATGGTGTTGAAGAGGCTGAGGTTGTTTTGAATGTAGGTGTCTCGGGGCCGGGGGTTATTGCCAGGTCACTTGAAAAAACAATCAAGAAAAGGGGTAGGAAAAACCTAAAGCTCGATGATATCGCAGAAGAAATCAAACAAATCACATTTCGAGTAACCCGATGTGGTGAATTAATAGGTAGACAGGTCTCTCAGGAGTTGGGGGTGGAGTTTGGGGTCATTGATCTGTCACTTGCCCCTACACCAAAAGTAGGGGACTCTGTAGGGGAAATTCTGCAAATTCTTGGAGTTGATGAGGTTGGGGCGCCAGGTTCTACTGCAATCCTGGCGTTACTTAATGATGCTGTGAAAAAAGGAGGCATCTTTGCCAGTAAGGCCGTTGGTGGCCTGAGTGGAGCCTTTATCCCGGTGATGGAAGATGCAGTCCTTGCCGAAGCAGTTGGAAAAGGCGCTTTGACTCTCGAAAAATTGGAGGCCATGACCTGTGTCTGTTCAGTAGGGCTCGATATGGTTCCGATCCCAGGGGATGTTGATGCGGCCACCATATCGGCTATTATAGCTGATGAAATGGCTCTTGGAATGATTAATCAGAAGACCACGGCCGCAAGACTGATACCTGTACCTGGAAAAACAGTTGGAGAAATGGTTAGCTTTGGCGGATTGTTTGGGGCAAGTCCAATAATGCAGGTCCTCAATGTTGGCAAGTCTGAAAGATTCATATCGTGGGGGGGGAGAATACCGGCACCCATTCATAGTTTTAAAAATTGATATCGAGAAAGATTTTCTTTAGGTTACCTTTAAAAATGGAGGGTGAACTTGTGATTTTAAGACGAGGATTGATAATTTTATTTTTCCTTCTTTTTTTCTTGGTCTCTTCGTGTTCAACCCAGGAAGAGACGGAAAAAAAAGGGATTATTGAAGAGGTAACAGAGGAGATAGCTTTGGAAGCGGTGGATAGGATAAAAAGTCCGATAGATAAGGCAAATGTAGCAAAAGAGCTGCAGGAAAGCCATAATCGTGGAGTAGAACAAGCCGTGGAATCGCAATAATATGGATTATCTTCATGTCTGAAGAAGAAAATGATATCTAAAAGACCCTGCACTCAAAAAGGCACATAACGATCATTTCGTTATGTGCCTTTTTTTATGGAGTCATCACTGGATCTTGAGAAGTGGTCTATTGAAAAACCATATTACATTTCTCGATAAAAGAGGGATCATTAAAGAGGATTGTTAATAAACTTGTAAAAAAAGAAGGCTAAGCATAAAATTATAAAAAGAAATAACAAAGTAAGTTGAAGCGTAAACAAAATGTTAGGTTTTGGGGTAGGTGACTATTTTACCGAAATTTAGATTAGTAATGGGAAATAAAATTAAATAGGAGTCTTTGTCTATTTATGAGACCCTAAACTTTGGTGTTTGGTTGAATAGACCAATAAGTCTAATAAATGAACAAATTCGTAAAAAAACCGAGAGTAAAACTAATACATAGATTTAAAGAGTAGAAAAATAATAAGATATAAATTCCTAATTAAAAAGAAGTCCAGGATTTGATCGGTACACTATATCAATTTTGTTGTAGCGACATAATCGCATAGTGATGAGGTGAAACTAAAATGTATGAACATTTTAAAAGGTATTTGGTACTAATAGGATTTTTTTTCTTTTTTATGAGTCCGCTCAGTGTTCAGGCACAGAGTTCGTATTTTTTCTATAGTATTTCAGATGATCCCTGGACGTTAGTTAGGCGTGATTCCAATGGTTCAGTGCCAACGACACTTTATACTCCACCAATTGACCAAGTTAACTCTTCAGCAGCCGACAGATCGATTGATAAGCTATATTATTATGACAGCAATATTGGGTCATCTGTTAAAAAAATATATCAATCGGATTATGATGGGTTAAACCAAACCACCTTAGTAACACCAACAGGGAATATTTCTAGTTTAGCCGCTGGTAACGGTTATCTATATTATTCATATGGGGCTACACCGTGGTCAATTCGAAGAATAAATTCAGGTGGAGGGGGGGACACTGAAATATATGTGAATCCAAGTTATGGTATTGTACAACACGTTGCTTTTGATTCTACAAATAATTATTTATATTTTTATGAATATCAATATGATGATACAAACAATAGAATAGTTAGAACTGATGTAGATGGAAATAATGATTTCGTTGTCTATAATAATATACCTACAATTACTTGCTTAGCTGCTGAAGGCGGTTATGTATATTTCGCTTTTTCAGGTACTCCATGGACTTTTACGAGAAGAAATTATGACGGTACTGGTGAGGTAACAGTGTATACTCCTCCTACTGGTCAAGTTCGGGATTGTGCCGTAGATATTTTAATAAATAAGATGTATTTCTATCATTCTGATACCACTAATGTCATATATCAGGCCGACCTAGACGGTACAAACTTGACTGCCGGTGACTTAACGGCAGTTGTCAATCCTGTAGATCCGGTCATTTCATTATCTGCAGCATCTACTACTCCTTCAGCTACCGCAACGGTAACGACCCAGGCAGTAACAGGTATAGCCACTACAACGGCAACCGGAAATGGAAATATTACAAACCTCGGAGTGTCAAATCCAACGGCCCATGGGGTGTGTTGGAATACCGGAGGCACTCCGACTACAGCCGGCAGTTATACTGATGAAGGAGCTGCGGGGGCTACTGGTGCGTTCACTTCAAATATTACATCGCTAAGTGCTAATACCACCTATTATGTACGTGCCTATGCTACGAATAGTGCAGGTACTTCGTATGGAGGAGAGGTTTCTTTCAAAACACTTGCTGTAGCACCAACGGTAACAACTCAGGCAGTAACAGGTGAAACTGCTACCACAGCAACGGGGAATGGGAATATTACCAACCTGGGAGTGCCAAATCCAACAGCCCATGGGGTGTGTTGGAATACTGGAGGCTCTCCAACCACAGCTAACAGTTGTTCCAATGAAGGAGCTGCCGGGGCTACGGGAGCATTTACGTCAAACCTTACAGTGCTAAGTGCTAATACCACCTATTATGTACGAGCTTATGCGACTAATACAGCTGGTACCTCTTATGGCGGAGAGGTTTCTTTCACAACACTTCCTGTGGCGGCCACGGTAACTACACAGGCAGTAACAGGTAAAACCTCTACCACAGCAACCGGGAATGGGAATATCACCAACCTGGGAGCGCCAAATCCTACGGCCCATGGTGTGTGTTGGAATACCGGAGGCTCTCCAACCACAGCCGAGAGTTATACTGATGAAGGAGCTGCCGGGACTACTGGTGCGTTCATTTCAAGTATTACGTCGCTAAGTCCTAATACCACATATTACGTACGTGCCTACGCTACGAATACAGCTGGCACTTCGTATGGAAGTGAGGTTTCTTTCACAACACTTCCTGTGGCACCAACGGTAACAACCCAGGCAGTAACAGGTAAAACCTCTACCACAGCAATCGGAAATGGGAATATCACCAACCTGGGAGTGCCAAATCCCACGGCCCATGGAGTGTGTTGGAACACAGGAGGCTCTCCAACCACAGGCGACAGTTATACTGATGAAGGAGCTGCGGGGGCTACTGATGCGTTCACTTCTAATATTACATCGCTAAGTGCTAATACCACATATTATGTACGTGCCTATGCTACGAATAGTGCAGGTACTTCGTATGGAGGTGAGGTTTCATTCACAACACTTCCAGTGGCACCAACGGTAACAACCCAGGCAGTAACAGGTGAAACCTCTACCACAGCAACAGGGAATGGGAATATCACCAACCTGGGAGCGCCAAATCCCACGGCCCACGGTGTGTGTTGGAATACCGGAGGCTCTCCAACCACAGGCGACAGTTATACTGATGAAGGAGCTGCCGGGGCTACTAGTGCGTTCACTTCAAATATTACATTGCTAAGTGCTAATACCACCTATTATGTACGAGCTTATGCGACTAATACAGCTGGTACCTCTTATGGAGCAGAGGTTTCTTTTACAACACTTCCTGTGGCACCAACGGTAACAACCCAGGTAGTAACAGGTGAAACCTCTACCACAGCAACGGGGAATGGAAACATCACCAACCTGGGAGCGCCAAATCCCACGGCCCACGGTGTGTGTTGGAATACAGGAGGCTCTCCAACCACAGGGGACAGTTATACTGATGAAGGAGCTACCGGGGCTACTGGTGCGTTCACTTCAAGTATTACGTCGCTAAGTGCTAATACCACCTATTACGTACGTGCCTACGCTACGAATACAGCTGGCATTTCGTATGGAGGTGAGGTTTCTTTCACAACACTTCCTGTGGCGGCAACGGTAACAACTCAGACAGTAACAACCATAGCTACTAGCACAGCAACGGGGAATGGGGATATCACCAACCTGGGAGTTCCAAATCCAACGGCCCATGGTGTGTGTTGGAATACAGGAGGCTCTCCAACCACTGGCGACAGTTATACTGATGAAGGTGCAGTTGCAGCAACGGGAGCGTTTACTTCAAATCTTACATCGCTAAGTCCGAATACAACCTATTATACACGTGCCTATGCTACAAATACAGCCGGCACTTCGTATGGAGGTGAAGTTTTTTTCACAACACTTCCAGTGGCACCAACGGTAACAACTCAGACAGTAATAAACATAGCTACTACCACAGCAACGGGGAATGGGAATATTACAAACCTGGGAGTGCCAAATCCAACGGTCCATGGTGTGTGCTGGAATACCGGAGGCTCTCCAACCACAGCAAACAGTTATACTGATGAGGGTGCTGCTACAGCAACGGGAGCGTTTACTTCAAACCTTACATCGCTAAATCCGAATACCACCTATTATGTACGTACCTATGCTACAAATACAGCTGGCACTTCGTATGGAGGTGAGGTTTCTTTTACAACACTTCCTGCAGCTACGACAATAACTACCCAGGCAGTAACAAACATAGCTAGTACCACAGCAACCGGGAATGGGAATATCACCAGCCTGGGTGCGCCAAATCCTACAGCCCATGGTGTGTGTTGGAATACATTAGGCAATCCAACCACAGCAGATAGCTGTACAGATGAAGGACCAGCACTATCTATGGGAGATTTCAGTTCACCTATCACATCTTTAAGCCCCTATACGACGTATTACGTGAGGAGTTATGCTACTAATATGGCAGGTACTTCGTACGGAAATCCGGTGTCTTTTATATCGGTTGAGACATGGACGTTAAGCATTATAAAGGAGGGCATTGGAAGCGGAACAGTAACCTCCTTTCCTGGAGGGATTGACTGCGGCACGGACTGTGAAGAGCTCTGGGAGGACTCTACTTCAATCACTCTAGTCGCTACCCCAGAGTTACCCTCCAAGTTTGTCGGGTGGTCCGGTGATGATGACTGTGCTGACGGAACAGTTAACATGACAAGAGATGTACAGTGTACGGCTAATTTCCACTTCGGCTTCCCGTGGCAAGTTTTACAGCCGGCCTTGAACTTTAATGGTGCTAACTCGTTGCCATAGAGGCAATAAAAAAGGAAACCTGTTTCTGGATTTCATGAACTGAACAGTCGCTCTAAAAAATTATCTGATTATGTATGAAGCTTAGCCACTTTTTTCGTCATCCTTGCATAAGCGGGAATCTAAGGGCTTCGCATGTAACAGCACCTCCACCAGCGCGGGGATGACATTCCGAATGCACTCATTTTTTTGTTAGTTTATCTGTATCTTATGCTTGCGTGTGTGGAGTTGTCTGAGCTTTGTACGTAATTAAAAAAATTATTGCTGCACCTCAATAGATCTTTACTCTGGCGATCCTGCCTTTGTGTTTTATTGTGTAGTCATGGGATGTTAATATGGAAGAAAGAAAAAACTGAAGAAAATCAATGTGCGGGCATGAACACCATATGAACAGGGAAATGTGTGCCAAAGTCGCTATTATTTCTGATATTCATGCCAACCTTGAGGCCTTGCAGCAGGTCTTGGCTGATATCGCAGGGCTTGCAATTGAAAAAATTGTCGTCCTTGGTGATATCGTGGGTTATGGACCGGACCCGGAAAAAACCACACGACTTGTTTTGGATC
>JAQYVF010000089.1 GCA_030145625.1 Desulfocapsa sp.
AGATCAGAATCTCTGTTTCAAGTACGAGGGAGGTCGTTCGCGGTTGAAACCGCTCCTACCAGCTGCTGCCACGTTTGCAGCTACCGTTGCCTACCAGGTACCTTGTAGGAGTGGATTCATCCGCGAAATCGGAGTTGGCCCCAGATCAGAATTTCTGTTTCATGTACGTGTGAGACCGTTCGCCGTTGAAACCGCTCCTACCCTCTGCCGCAACATTTTCAGTAACCGAAGCCTACCAGGTACCTAGTAGGAGCGGATTCATCCGCGAAATCGGAGTTGGCCCAAGATCAGAACTTCTTTTTCAAGTACGAGAGAGGCCGTTCGCGGTTGAAACAGCTCTTGACTGGAGAGAGGTGTCGTTGTTGTTGAGTGGTCCTCAATGGTTCAGTTTTTGTATAATCCGTCAACTGGCTGATGCCGGTTTCTTTGCATTATCTGGACGTTTGAATCCCTTGTTCATCCCTTCTTTCTTGCGTCTAACGATGATTCGCACTAGAATAGCCCTTCTATTTGTGCTTATGTTTGTTCATCTTTTGAGAAAAGGACATGTGTCTCGTTAATTATGCTTTGTAATACTGTTTTAGATGCCATTGGCAATACTCCCCTTGTTCGGATTAATCGGCTGAATACCAGCAATGTACCGGTTTATGGAAAATTGGAATCCAGAAACCCGGGTGGGTCGGTAAAAGAGCGGGTCTCTCTCTCTCTGATAGAGGCAGGAGAGGCAAGCGGTGAATTGACGCCGGATAAAATTGTTCTCGAAGCTACCAGCGGCAATACCGGTATCGGTCTGGGCATGGTATGTGCTGCCAAGGGGTATCGTTGTCTGCTCGTTATGCCGGAGTCCGCCTCTCTGGAGAGGAGGCAGATCATGAAGGCCTATGGGGCCGAGATCCTCCTCACACCTGCGGCCAGGAGTACAGACGGGGCCATAGAAAAGACCTATGCCATGGCCCGTGAGTTTCCTGATCGATATTTTCTCACCGATCAATTTAATAATGAAGCAAACTGGGAGGCTCACTATCGACACACTGCCCCCGAAATATGGGAGCAGACAGAGGGAAAGGTTACTCATATAGTCTCCACGCTTGGTACTTCCGGGACTGTAATGGGACTCTGCAAGTGGTTTCAGGAAAAGCATCCTGAAGTGTGCATCGTTGCCGTGGAACCTTTCCTCGGTCATAAGATCCAGGGCCTGAAAAATATGAAAGAGTCCTATCGGCCTGGAATCTTTGATAAGTCATTGCCTGCCAAGATCGTGACTATTAATGATGAAGATGCCTTTCGCATGGCCAGGTTGCTGGCTCGCAAGGAAGGCATGCTCGTTGGCATGAGCAGTGGCGCCGCCATGTTTTCGGCTTTGGAACTCGCTGGAGAATTGAAAGAGGGGCTCATTGTTACTATCCTGCCGGATGGTGGTGAGCGCTATCTTTCCACCCCGCTTTTTACCCGCAAGAACAAGGTGAAAGAAAAAAAGTCCAGGCTCTGCTTTTTTAATACCCTGACCAAGAAAAAAGAAGAATTTCGTTCCCAGAAGGAGAAGGCCGTCACCTTCTATACCTGTGGTCCGACAGCCTATGAGCCAGCCAGTCTCTCCCTGTGTAGACGTTTTGTCGTCTCGGATCTCATCACCCGTTATCTGGAACATAAAGGCTATGAGGTGAATTCCTGCATGAATTTCACCGACCTTGATGATAACACCATTGAAGGGGCCAATAAGGCCGGGGAATCGCTGCAGGAGTTTACTTCCAAGTATATCGATGGCTTCATGGAGGATATCGATGCCCTGAACGTGAAGCGGGCCACGGTCTATCCCAAGGCATCCGAGCATGTTGCGAATATGATCGAGATAGCCCATGTGCTGCTGCACAAGGGGTTTGCCTATGAAAAGCATGGCTCAATTTATTTTGATATCTCTAAGTTTAAGAAGTATGGACGGCTTTCCGGTATTGATCTGGGCAAGATCCAGTTAGGGAAAACCGTAGATCTGGATAATTACGAGAAAGATAATCCTCGTGATTTTACCCTGCTCAAGCGATCCACCCTGGCAGAGCTGAAAAAGGGAATTTTTTATGAAACGGACTGGGGGAATGTGAGGCCCGGCTGGCATATCGAATGTTCTGCCATGTCCACCAAGTATCTGGGCGAGACCATGGATATTCATACCTCCAGTCGAGACCTGATCTTTCCCCACCATGAAAATGAGATAGCCATTGCCGAGGCCTTGACTGGAAAACCACTGGCTAAATACTGGCTTCATTCAGAAATGTTGCTTGTAGATGGCAAAAAAATGTCCACCGAGGCCGGGAATGTTGTGACCTTAAAGGATATTGTTGCCCAGGGCTTTACCCCTCGTGATATCCGTTTCATGCTGCTTTCCGTGCACTATCGTAAACCATTGAATTTTTCTTATCGTCGTCTGACTTCTGTGCGGACCGCTTTGCGTCGATTGGATGAGTTTACCTGCAAATTGCTCTGTCTGCCTCCGGGAAGGCCCCATCCTGAAGTAGCGGCATTTGTCTCTGCCATGGAGGAGCAGTTTTTTGAGGCCATGGATGATGATCTCAATGTGTCGAAGGGGATGGGGGCCGTTTACAAGTTTATCAACCGAACCAATCCCATCCTCCATGTGAACCATTTGGATGGAGATCAGAAAAAATATATCTTAGAAAGTCTGGGGAAGATCAATGAAATCCTGCAGATTTTCCGTTTGAAGGGCTGCCCTCTGGCACCTTCGGTGAATGCGCTCATCATGCGTCGGCAGAAGGCCCGCCAGGAAAAAGACTGGAAGGCTGCAGATGAGGTGCGTGACGAACTCATTCGTCAAGGAATTCAGATTATTGATACGGCAACTGGCCCGGTATGGAAGCGACTGGGCGAAGATTGATTTGAGATTTGCGGCGCTCTCAGTCATAACTCAACATTGAAGAGAAAGCTCATGAACACGTTACGGTTACTCCTGGTACTGATTTTCTGCACACAGCCTGTTTTGGCCAGTGATCTTATTCCATCTGAGATTCCTGTAACTTCAGAGAAGATTCTCGGCGGCATTGAGTCCAAAACAGGGGATTGGCCATGGATTGCGGCTATTCTTTATTCCAACGAGCCTGATATGTATCAGGCCCAATTCTGTGCTGGCGTTCTTGTCGACGATACCTGGGTCTTGACAGCAGCTCACTGTCTCACCGGGCAGACAACCAGTACAATTAACGTGGCGGTTGGCGTATTTGATCTGAGTAATTTTTCAGGTGGTCGGATGGCAGTGAAAAGCATACGCGTCCACCCGCAATACAACTCGACTACCAGCCAAAATGATATTGCCTTGCTCGAACTCAATCAACCCTCAGGCCAGCCAACATTGCCTCTCTTTTTCGGAGAGCCTGATCTGTTGGGAAAAATGCTCACGGCAATCGGCTGGGGTATGGCTGATGGCACCAATTTCAGTTACTGGTATTACCCGGAAAAGCTTCGGCAGGTCAATTTGCCGGTAGTGGCAGACAGTTACTGTAATAATACCTATTCAACGGACCTCATTTCATCTCAGATTTGTGCCGGATATTATGATGGAAAGGACGTATGTAACGGGGATAGTGGAGGACCGGTTGTTGCACAAATTAATGGGATCTGGGTACATGCCGGTTTGGTGTCATACGGAACGAAGTGTGATGATTATCGCGGATGGTACGGCGTCTACACCCGTACTTCTGAATTTATCAGCTTTGTTCAACAGTATGTACCAGGCGTCTCTGTTTTTCCTACTCAGTCGCAGGGAAAAGCATTACCGTTTTTGAATACCTTACTGTTGGATTGATATGGTTTGAAAAAAACGGAAACTTTTTATAAGCTGTTCTGGCCCGGTTAAATAGACCTTTGACGTTCTTGGGTGAAGTGGATGTGAAGAATGGAGTTGCATTTTTGATCGCTATATTTTATAGCAGACAAAGTGGGCGCCAGTAGCTCAGCTGGATAGAGCAACGGCCTTCTAAGCCGTAGGTCGCGCGTTCGAACCGCGCCTGGCGTACCAATAGATATCGAAAACGGGATTGAAGGTAATATACTTTCAATCCCGTTTTTTTGTTTCTATGGAATGAACGCCACCTCCTTAGTATTCCCAGAGCGCTGTGTTTCTTGTAGGAGCGGATTCATCCGCGAATGATCTTGGTGCGGCCCCCTTGTCTGGTTAAGCAATGTTGGGGGGGCGCTGCTAAAGCCTCTTTTGCATGTTGTCTAGTTGCCGGTGACCTTGCTTGTTGTCACTATCCTCGGTGTAATGTCCATTTGCAGGGTGTTGGGTTGGAGCTGAACGTTGGCAATGTCCATTGAAATGTTAAGGACTTTGTTGCCTGTGTCTGCCATGATGGGGTTGAGTTTCTCAATTTCTATTGGAAATTCTCGGTTGTTGAAGAGGACTACAAGGGCTGCGGCAACGTTTGCTTGTTTGCTGTTTGCGGATTGGACTTCGGTGATTACCGGCCGGAGAAACAGGGTTTGCGTGGGGGCGTCAAAGCGGATGGTGGCGTCGCATTGAAAGCTCAGGGTAAGTGTCCCTATCTTCATGCGTAAGGCATGGTCACCAATGTTGGTGACGAGGTTCAGCTTGTGGCCGGATAGGGTTATGTGGCTGGAAAGTTTATTTTTCAAAAGCTGCAGTTTTTCAATCTTGTCGATGGATACCGATCCGAGCAGTGTCTCAGATTGCACCCCAAACTCCAGAGGAAGTGTTTTACTGATAACTTCTTTGAGTACGCTATCCGGCAGAGACATGGTAATGCTTTTTTGCTGTGTGGCTGCAGAGGATGTCGTTCCGGTCAACAAGATAAAAAGAAGGGTTGTGAGGAATGTTTTTAAGGGATTCATTGAGTTTTCCTGTAAGGGGATTTGTTGAATTTGTGATGGGTTAGTGAGTGTATCCAGAAGAGCAGGGCGAGGAGCAGTCCCGCGTAAGATGCCAGGTCCCGGTAAGGACGGTGAAAATGAAAATCGTTTAATTTTATGGTTTCTTCGTCCTGGAAGTGGCCCTGGATGGAGAGTATGTTTGATTCCACAGGTGGCGGGTTGCTGATTTTGAATCGTGCGCCGCTGTAACTGCTGATGGTATGCTCATCTGCGCTGTACTTTGCCCGATCGAGTGCCACTCTTTTGCCTGTCCTGTCTTTGGGGTTGCTCAGAGTTTTGCTGTAGTGCGTGTCTGCCTCGTAGGCGTGATTGACGAGCAGAAGCGGGCTGAGCAGGTAGAGAAGGAGACAGCTAACGAGGCAAAGTAATTTTGCCGGATTAGGTCGTTGCAGTTTTAAGTCACAATAAACTGCTTTCCGCCAGTGGATAAGGAGGGTGAACAGGCCGATTGCTGTGAGTAAATAACTTGAGAAATGTTCCGGCCAGAAGAGGTCGAAGTGGAGCATTTTCCAGGAAAAAGGAGCCAGGAGGTTTACCCCGTTTCCCCACTTGATTTGGGTAGCATCAATGAGCAGGTGGAAGAGACTGTTCATGGCAAGGAGCAGAAAAATCATCTTGCTGTCGCGGGTCAACATGGCAAGCGCCAGGGAGAAGATAAGGCAGTAAGCGAGGCTTGCCTGGGTGGTTGCATACAGATGAAGTGCTACAGAGTCGATGTCTGCAAAGGTGTGAAAAATACGCTGGATAATCCAGGGAATATCAGGAATTATGCAACCCATAACAATCCACTGCAGCGGCGCTTTTTTTGTCAGCAACCGGGACAGTGGTGTCTGTATTCCGATGTGGGCCAGTGTGTTGGGCAAGGTGGGGCCTATGAGTAGTTGGATGGAGCTTTGCGACAGCAGGATATAAGGCCACCTTGGAAAATTGCCTTTTCGCCCAAACTCTTCGTTATGAGAAAAAATATATCCTCGGAATATCAAATATATGCCTGCGGTAAATTTTTTCTCATGCCTCGGTTTTGAACGAAAATTCTAATTTTTCAAGGTACCCATAAGTTAATCATAAAGATACCCCTTCTCCTCTTAATTGAAAAGTGTTTGTTAGCTGTTCTGTTGGTGCCATTGCTATCCTGTCTTTGAAGGTGTAGTGTGTGGCAGTTGACTCTGTTTTTTCGTCCTTTTTTTAACCTTCAGCTTAATGATCTAACTGTTTCTCTGTAGTTATACTGCTATTATGTCATCTCTCACTATTGCGGCAGACTGTCTTTTGGAAGATATCCCTTTTGCCTTGGAAAAGGCAGTTAAGGAGCGATTAACCATAGATAATCCAAAGTATGTGTCGGCAAAAAAGTATGGTCGCTGGGTGGGAAAACAGCTGAAGCCAAAATTGAAATATTATGAATCCGTACCCGGGGGGATCCGTTTTCCAAGAGGATTTGCCAACCAGGCCGTATTGCTGTGCCGTGAATTTCTTCGAGAGACCCCGGATATTCAGGATGATCGTCTACTTTTGCCGGAGGTGGATTGTTCCTTTACCGGGGCGCTGAGGCCTTATCAGGAAGCCGCGCTTGCAGCGGCTGCCAGACGCTCTTTTGGAGTGCTCGAAGCTGGGACCGGCAGTGGCAAGACGGTGATGGCCCTGGCCATTATTGCCGCCCGTCGTCAACCCACCTTGATTATAGTGCATACCAAGGAGCTCCTCTATCAGTGGCAGGAACGTATTCAGGAGTTTCTGGGCTGTGCAGTGGGGCTCGTGGGGGATGGTCATTTCAGCGTACAGCCGATCAGCGTGGCCATTGTCAATACTGCCCGGAAGCGGGTGGAGGAGCTTCTGCCCTGTTTCGGTCATCTGGTAGTGGACGAGTGTCACCGGGTCCCGGCCACTCTCTTTACTGATGTGGTGAGCAGCTTTGCCGGCCATTATCTTCTTGGCCTGTCTGCCACAGCTTTTCGCAGTGATGAGGGCTTGACAAGACTTATCTATTTTTACATGGGAGATCTGATACACCGGGTGGATCAGGAGGAGCTGGAGGCCACTGGTGCTGTGGTAAAACCTGAGTTGATAAGGAGAAAGACTGCTTTTCGCTATCGTTATCGTGGTGAGTATCAGCCTTTGATTAAAGCCTTGGTACAGGATGCAGGCCGTAATCAGCAAATCATTGATGATGTCGTCCAGGTCAGCCAAATGAATAACAGTGGAACGTTGCTCCTGGTATCGGATCGGATCGGTCATTGTCAGCTCTTTGAAAAGGGGCTCAGGGACCGTGGTGTCGAAGTGGCCATGCTTACCGGTCAGACCCCGGCAGAGCAACGGACCATGACGGTAAAAGAGGTGCAGGATGGAAAAATACGGGTCTTGGTTGCTACCTTGCAACTCATCGGTGAAGGCTTTGATTGTCCAGGTTTGAGCACACTTTTTCTCACTACTCCCATAACTTTTGAAGGCCGACTCCTTCAGGTTCTGGGGCGGATCATGCGTCCTGCCGAGGGCAAACAGGCCAAGGTCTTTGACTACGTTGATGAGGCCGTTTCTGTGCTCAATCGCTCTGCTGAAAGTCGCAGGAAAATTCTTAGGTCATTCTGATCTCCCCGGTTTTGCATCATTTTTGATGGGGGTAAAAAAGCAAAGCTGAAGTTCAAATGCCATTTTGTTGTGTTAGGGGGAGTGAATAATGCTTTTCCTAATTTTCTTGCTAAAGTTGTGAGGGTTTGTTATCCTATTAGGTTTTCGTGTCCCTAGGCAGGGGCGCACGTCGAAAGCATCCGATTGAAAACGGGTGCTTTTTTATTTTTCAGCGCATTTTTTGAATGTGCTGTGTTGGTTTTTCAAGAGGCAAAAGATGAAACAGGATAAGATTCGTAATGTGGCCATTATTGCTCACGTTGACCACGGCAAGACCACCCTGGTGGATGAGTTGTTTAAAAATTCCGGAATGTACAGGGATAATCAACAGGTAACCGAGCGCTTGATGGACTCCATGGATCTGGAGCGGGAGCGTGGGATAACCATTACCGCCAAAAACGGATCTTATGAATATAAAGACTTCTGGATAAATATCATCGACACACCCGGTCATGCTGATTTCGGAGGCCAGGTAGAACGCGTACTGCGTATGGCCGACGGTGCCCTGCTCCTGGTGGATGCCCAGGAAGGCCCAATGCCACAGACCTATTTTGTTTTGAAAAAGGCTCTGGAAAATAATCTGCCGGTCATTGTGGTCATTAATAAAATAGACAAACCGGCAGCTCGCTGTGATTGGGTGATAGATCAGGTCTTTGACCTCTTTGTCAAACTCAATGCCCCGGACGATACGCTGGATTTTCCCGTGGTCTATGCCTCGGCCAAGGAAGGATATGCCCTGAGAGAGCATACCGACCCAGTGGTAGATGGTGGCGATATGCATATCATCTCAGAGATGATCGTCGATCACATCCCCGCACCTTCCGGTTCTCCTGACGCCTCTTTGCAGATGCAGGTGGGAACCATTGATTACTCTCCATACCTGGGACGTCTCGGTATTGGTAAGGTGGTGAACGGGACCATGTCCATTAATCAGCCCATTGTGGTTGCCCGGCGGGATGGTTCAATCAAGCCTGTACGAATCTCGAAGATCTACCGTTTTTCCAGTGATGAAAAAGTACCCATCGAGATGGCTGCCACCGGAGAGATTGTGGCCGTTGCAGGAATGGAGGATGTAACCGTAGGTGTTACTTTTACCGATCCGGATGATCCACAGCCTCTGCCTTTGATCGATATAGATCCGCCAACCATCTCCATGAATTTTATTCCCAATGATTCTCCCTTTGCCGGTAAGGAAGGGAAATTCGTTACCTCCCGCCATATTGAGGAACGTTTGCAGCGAGAGATTTTGGCCGATGTAGCCCTGCAGGTTGAACCTCTCACAGATGGAGTAGGGTATCGTGTCTCCGGCCGCGGTGAGCTGCACCTTTCCATTCTTATCGAAAAGATGCGGCGGGAAGGATACGAACTCCAGGTCACTCGTCCTCAGGTCATTCTCAGGCAAGAGGATGGACAGACCCTCGAGCCTTATGAGGAACTCACCGTTGATGTGGATGAGCAGTTTCAAGGCCCGGTTATTGAAAAATTGGGTAAGCTGCGTGGTCAGATGGAAGAGATGAATACCCAGAACGGTATGGTACGTTTAAAGTTCAAAATTCCAACCAGAGGCCTGCTTGGCTATCGATCAGAGTTTATGACCGATACCAAAGGGATGGGCATGATGAGTTATGTCTTTGCCGAATACGGACCTTGGGCCGGAGAGATCAAAAACCGGATTAACGGAGTCTTGGTAGTAATGGAGGCCTGTACTTCTGTTGCCTATGCCCTGTTCAATCTTCAGGATCGCGGTAAACTCTTTGTCGGTCCTGGCTCTCCTATGTATAAGGGACAGATTGTGGGCGAGTGTGCCCGGGCAGCCGACTTGGTGGTTAATCCTGCCAAAGGAAAAAAACTCACCAATATGCGGGCATCCGGATCAGACGAGGCGGTTATTCTTACTCCTCCCTTGATTATGACTCTGGAAGATTGCATAGCCTATATTAATGATGATGAACTGGTGGAGGTGACTCCGAAATCCATCAGGCTTCGTAAAAGAACGAGCGTACGCACTAGGGGGTAATCCCATGAAAGACATTCTTTTTTTCATAGCTGCAGGGGTGGCAGGGATTGCTACCTTTGCCGTGATTGCCAGGAAATATGGTAAAGAGTGCATTCCCTGACTCATGCTCTATGGATCCATAGGTATGGGTATTTTTGTGTTCTGGATATTAAAAACATTCTTCTGATGTAAGTGGCGAGCAGGCCTGATCATACGAATCTACAGCGCCTGTGGCCACTTACATTCGTGTGCTGGTTGTGCTGGTTCAATCTTGTAGATTGAACCTTTTTTATTTGTAGTAAACTCTGTAGTGTCAGTGGCTTGTCGATACATTCACTTTTGTGAGGAACAATTCGGAGCAGGCTGCAAGACTGCTCCCGCAAGGTGAATCTCTTCCCTCCCTCTTCGTTATTATTCCAACAGAAAGTTGAAACTCCCATAGTTTTATGAGCCGCGAGTCTCTCGTTGTCGGGGCGTTGTTCATGCTGCATTCCGTTCTGTGTAGGAGCGGATTCATCCGCGAAATCGGAGTTGGCCTGGGACCAGAATCTCTGTTTCAAGTACGAGGGAGACCGTTCGCGGTTGAAACCGCTCCTACCAGTTGCCGCCACGTTTGCAGTTACCGTTGTCTTCCCGGCACGTTGTAGGAGCGGATTTATCCGCGAAGAGGTGGTGGTGCGGCCCGCTTGTCTGTTTTATCTATGTGAGGGGGACTGTTCGCGGCTGAAGCCGCTCCTACCAGGGGGGAGCGAACTACTCGTTGAAATCGTGTGCTGGTTCAATCTTGTAGATTGAACCTTTTATTTGTCGTAAACTCTGTAGTATCAATGGCTTGTCGATAGGTTCACTTTTGTGAGAAACATTTTGGAGGAGGTTCCAAGACTGCTCCGGCAAGGTATTTATTTTGCAAGTATCTGCCTTGTAATGCAGATTGGCTGATGTTAAGCAAGTCAAAAAAGTTGTGCCTTTCTTCCGTGGAGCGGATTTATCCGCGAAATCGGAGTTGGCTCAAGATCAGAATCTTTGTTTCAAGTACGAGGGAGACCGTTCGCGGTTGAAACCGCTCCTACCTGCTCCTACCTGCTACCGCAACATTTGCAGTTACCGTTGTCTTCCAGGCACGTTGTAGGAGCGGATTTATCCGCGAAATCGGAGTTGGCCCAAGATCAGAATCTCTGTTTCAAGTACGAGGGAGACCGTTCGCGGTTGAAACCGCTTGTACCAGTTGCCGCCACGTTTGCAGTTACCGTTGTCTTCAGGCAAATACAAGGAGCGGGTTTATCCGCGAAGAGGTGGTGTGGTGCGGCCCGCTTGTCTGTTTTGTCCATGTGAGAGGGACTGTTCGCGGCTGAAGCCACTCCTACCTGGGGGAGCGGACTGCTCGTTGAAATCCTTTGTGTCGTGTGTTACCGGGCTTTCAGCTTTTTTCCTTCTTAAATGCAAAATAATCGCTCAGAATCTGAGCGTGGTCAAAAACCAGGTGGGGCAGTTTTTCCTCGGTAAAGAGGGCGGCTTCTGCTGCGTCGTCTCCGGCTGTGGGATGTTTGTCGGCCTGGGCGATAAAGACTGTGGAGGCTGTATGCTGCCGCGGGTCCCGGTTCGGGTCTGAATAGGTCCGAAACTGCTGCATCTTTTCCACCACAAGGCCTGTTTCTTCCTTTGCCTCTCTTAATGCTGCTGTCTCGTAAGATTCACCATAATCGACAAAACCACCAGGTAGGGCCCAGCCATGTGGTGGGTTCTTACGTTTGATAAGTACAATGGCCTCTCCTATTTCGATGATGATATCAACGGTGGGGACAGGGTTGCGGTAGACCTGGGTTTCTTTATGGCAGTGAGGACAGAGCATGAGGGGCGTTTTAGGTGAAGAGGTTAAGAGATACGGGTGTGATATCTGATTTCTCTAGCTGGAAACCAAAATGATTTCTTTCAGCCAGCAGTTAATCTGTTTTCAGCTTATCAAAAAGAGAGTCTCTCGTCTATTTCCTGCCAGCTGCTCACCTGTTCTAAGGTATGTCGCCCTTGATTCCAGGGCTGACTGTACACAATGGGGGTGATATCGTTTTCGGCCAGCTGTAGACAGGTCTCCACTCGGTCATCGACAAAGTAGCGGAGCTGATGTTCCCGGATGTAACGGGCCTTGTCATCGTGGTCTCCCATGGCAACCAGTTTAATCTGTCTGCAGGTTTTGGCTGGAAAGAAGTGGTCGAGCCAGTCGGCAACAGGTTGATGCAGTGGGCGGGCAGTGATGATGGTCACCATAGCTTTTTCTGTCATGTTTGTGATCGTCTTCACTGCTCCGGGCATGGGTTGCAGTCCTGTGCCAAGTGAGTCTTTGAGAATGGCATAAAAAATTTCTTCTACCAGGGGAGTGGGGATGTTCAGGCAGTTTTCGACCTGGAAACTGGTGATGTCTTCCAGGCGGAATGAACAGTAGTCGAACTCTTGACAGGCCAGGCGGATAAATGCCTCGGCTGTATCGGCAATAACACCGTCCAGGTCAAAGCCTATTTCGTTACTCTTGATTTTCATTGGCCTCGGTCTGGGAGCTAAGGTATCGCTTTTCGATCTTTTTGACTTGAGCAATGAGTTCGTCGTTGAGCGGGGTGGTAATACCGATTTCTCTTCCCAGGCGGCTCACTTCCCCATTGATGGCATCAATTTCAGTGGGTCGGAGTCTGCGGATGTCCTGAAGCATGGAGGAGATGTTACGGGCCGTTTGTTTGCAGACTTTTAAGGTCGCGGCCACCGGATCTTTTTCTATAGTGATTCCCAGGCCTTTTGCCACTTTTTCCGCTTCTCTAACCAGGCTTTTGATCCTGCTGCGGGCCGCGCAGGAGGTAAGAAGTTGACCGTTTGACCGGTTGTAAACAGCAGTCAGGCCATTGATCCCTGCGTTGACAAAGAGTTTTGCCCAGAGCTGGGTGCGAATGTCGTTTGAGATTGAAGTGTCAATACCCGCATTTTGCATGGTCGTTGCAAGTTGCTCCAGTTGCTTGCTGCCGGCCTTGTTCCCGGGAGAGAGAAATCCCAGAGTGGTGTGGCCTTTGCCTGCATGGCGGATATGGCCGGGAGCAAGATATGTCGCTCCCTCCGAGCATGCGGCGAAGGCAGGGACCGCAGGGAGCAGTTTTTGCTCACCATATTTCAGATGACCAATACCGTTTTGCAGAAAGAGGATCAGGGTGGTGGGGGCGAAAAGGGGAGCTGCAAAGTGAAGGCTCTTTTTCAGGTCGTACGATTTGACACAGAAGAGTAGGGTGTCCAAGTGTCCTAATGATTCAGGAGAGTTGCTTACCGATATCGGACAGCGTGTCGTTTCTGTGCCGGATTCGTAGAGGATTCCCTGGCTGTTGAGTTCGGCAGCCCGTTCTGTCTTGTGGTCAATGAGCAGGATCTCGTCCTGCTCATTGACGGAAAGATAGAGTTTTGCAGCAAAGAGGCAGCCCAAGGCTCCAGGGCCGATAATACCGATACGCACACTGTTCTCCTTCTGCAGATACTTCAAATTACTTCAAGGTTTTGGCCTCTTCTACAATGGCAACGTACTTGTAGCCTGCACCGAAGTCCTTGTTGAAAGCGAGGATTCCTTCGACGGTGATGACGTCATTGGTGTTTACCGCTTCTGAGGTGGTGACCACGAGATCATGAGTGTTGTTCGCTGGGTCACCAGTTCCATCCTGAATGTGGATCCAGTTGCGGCCCATGATACTGGGGCTGTATTTAACTACTTTACCCTGAACGCGGACAGCCTTTCCGTCCAGTTCTTTTGTTTTGGTGAAGATCTCCTCGATGGTGTAGCTATTCTCACCTGTAGCTTTTTCTACTTTGACCTCGCTGTAAGCAGTTTTGGCACCAAGGCTGCCGCCGGAAGTAGCTTGAGACGCAGCAGGCGCACCGCTTTCTGCCTGAACGGCACTGCTGAAAGAATCATCGGTGCCCATCATGCCGCCATGTCCTCCCGCTGCACTTCCAACAATGCCTGAGGAAAAAATGATGGTGTCAAATGTCCGGTCCAGGGTCTTGCTGGTGAAGTTTGACATAGCCATTCCTGGATTGCAGGAGACCTCGTCACCGACTTTGACCTGGGATTGCGGAATGGCGACCCATGGCTGGCTGCTACCGATGTCGAGCTTCAGATAGGTGTAGCCGCCTGCATCCATGGTCTCTAAAATCTTGCCGCTGAGAGAACCATTGAGATTGGCAGTGGGGGCAGCAGGCTGGGTTGAGGCAGTGGCCGTTGCAGCCTTGTCAGTTGTTGCTTGTTCGGTTTTTGTGTCCTGGTCGGCGTTGCTGCATGCTGCAAAACTAAGAAAGAGGCAGATTGTGATTCCATTTGTGATGTTTTTTTTCATAATTATCTGTCCTTGTGAGAATAGAATAAGTTTGTAGTGCTTGTTGTGCACCGATAAAATTGGTTAATCATCATCTTCCACCAGAAAGGCGACAAATTCAAGGATGGATTTTGACCACAGGTCGTAGGCCTTGGATGTCAGGTGAACACCATCGCTCTGGAAGAAATCTGAATTTGGTTTGAACTTGGAATACATGTCAAGATAACAGGAACCTGTCTGCAGGGTCAGGGTTTCGATCTGCTTGTTCATCTGCTCAAGGGCCTCCAGGCCGATCCAAGGCAACTGGAAGGGGAGTAGGCTGTTGGTGATGACTTCTGTTGTTGGGTAATGGGAAGTCAGGCGTACGATAATCTGACGCAGGGTATCCAGGTAGCTGTAATCTTCAATGATTAGGTTGTTGGTCCCGATCATGACCAGGATGAGTTCGGGGTTCGTGACTGTGTCGGTAATGGTCGATATTTTGTTTAGAAGTCCCTGTGCTGTCTCACCTTGGATTCCATGGTTAAGGATCTGAAAGTGAGGCATCCTCTCCTGCCAATTGAAATCGGCTATGAGTGAATCGCCGAGAAAAAGAAAGGTTCCCTGTGTCATAGAGTGTCTTGCCGGTTTCTTTTTGAAAGGTGTTTCATGGTTCGAGTTCGCAATCTTTCTCAGCAGTATTTAAGACAATAAGTATCCTTGATAGGCATGACAAGCATACTACATGGAAAGTGTACTGCCAACAATATTGATCTACTTTTTCCCCACAGCTTAATTTGACTGGTTAGAGGAGTTACTAAGAGTTGTTCCTAAAGTGTAATTCGTGGGTGGATGTTTTTTTCTCGAAACAAGAGGCTAGACGAGAATTTTTTTTACAAAGTGCACTATTTTTATTTCTGCTTGTATTACAATGTGTTAGTTATGCTGTGTGTCAGGTTTTTCCTTGTTTTTGAAGCGTTCTCTGCTTCTAAAGGTTTGACATTGTCGGTTTAAGCTGGCAATAGTGTGTGTAATCGGATCCCAAAATAGTAGTGTGAACTGGTTGGGGTTGGATCCGATTTTGTGAAGTGGATATTTGAAATAAGGTCTCAGGGTAACGTCATCTGTGGCTAACTATAATAAAGATTTTTTAGTGTGAAGCCTGGTTGAAATTCTTTTTAGCATGCAGGGATTTTTTCAGTTGTCTTACGTTGATGATCCGTTCAAGATTTAGGGGAATTATATTGCGGAAAGCCCTCTGGTGTTGTCTTAACTTGTGTAGAGTTTTCATAGTAAATAGATTTTCTTTTGTCCGTTGCAGAACAGTCTGTTTGATCTTCTTTTTCTTCCTTGCCAATACTTCATTTGCCAAGGAAATTGATAGTAATCAATTGAAGTTTGTGAATCCCGGGGTCAGTGCAAATACCAATATTCATTTCAATAAGTATTATTGCAATGAGTGCCACCTGAATTCGGAAGGGCAGGGGCATATGGAAATGCGTTTTAATGACTATACTGTAACCTGTCGTTGTCATAACTACACGCCAGAAACCTACACTCATCCCGTTGGCATAAAATTATCTCCCGAGAAACGGATAAAAATCCCACAAGATTTTCCTCTCAAAAACAATACCATTACCTGTGTCACCTGTCATCGCATGACTCTGCAGTGTCAGTCAGATAGCAGCATGAAAAAATTTAACAGTTCCTTTCTGCGGGTAAACCCGCTCCTCTCACGGACAGCCATCTGCTATAAGTGCCATAGTGAGGACGAATACAAGATGATGGATCCGCATAATCAGATAGATACGCATGGTAATGTTGTTAAGGAAACATGTCTTTATTGCCACAAGGAAGTTCCGGATGTCAATCGGGCTACCCTTGACGATTCCAAGGGGATGGAAGACCTTGTGGCTCCCATCGGTAAACTTGATGTGCTCTGTTATCGTTGCCATTATAAACAGATACAGATGCATCCCATCAATGCCAATCACCTCAAAAAGCCTCCAGCCAGAATTTTGAAAAACATGCGGAGAGCTGAACGTAAATTGGGGATAATCCTGCCCCTTGATGTCCAGGGAAAAGTAACCTGTGTTACCTGTCATAATCCACATGAACGGGGAGTAATCCCAGTGGATTTGGCAGGAGCAGGAGGTGCCGGTGAAGTCGGTCGTCTACGGGTATCAAGGGTTGGAGATAAAATCTGTCTGGCATGCCATCAAAATAGTTAACTAGAGAGGAGGAGAGATAGAGAGATGCCGGGCATCTAAGGCTGTTGTTCGCGCTGCATCACCAGACAGGATGCAAGAGAATACATCTGGAGGGTACCTTGAAAAATTAGAATTTTCGTTCAAAATCGAGGCATGAGAGAAATTTTACCGCAAGCATATATTTGATATTCTAAGGATAAAACTTTTCTCATAACGAAGAGTTTGAGCGAAAAGGCAATTTTGCAAGGTGGCCTGGAGTGAGACAAGGAGAAGAGAGGAGAGGAAGAAGTCATCTTTGACAATGTCTGATGTTCGGTAAAAGAGTTTGAGTATTCATACTTCTAAACAAGAAAAAAGGGGGGGGAATGTTGTTAAATTTTTATCCAGGACCGCGTTGGTCTTTCAGGGCTCTGCTTGTTGCCCTTTGTCTGTTGCCTGGATGGGTGTCAGCAGCAGACATGGGGAATTGTCTGTTGTGTCACAAATATCCAGGCCTGAGTCGGATTGATCAAACTGGTAACATGAAATTGATGTTTGTTAATGAGGACATTTTTAATAAAAGTGTTCATTCTAAAGTGAAGTGTGAGGGATGTCATACCGATATCACCAAGATCCCGCATGAACCGGCTAAGCCGGTTGATTGTCTGGCGGTCTGCCATATTATCGAGCCCACCAGTGAGCAGAAATTTTCGCATAAATCCGTGAAAACTTTCATAGATAAATCAGTTCATAGCAAGGTTGATAAAGAAGGAAGACTGAAGGATTATAACGAAGATATGCCGACCTGTAAGGATTGCCATGACAATCCTCTTTTCAGGCCGCTTGCCTTTGTCAAAAAAGTACGTCCCGGTATTGCCGATGATGCCATGGGCCGATGCCGAGTCTGTCATGAGAAAGAAGACTTTATTTTTAGATTCTATAATCATATTACCACCCGCCTGCAT
>JAQYVF010000127.1 GCA_030145625.1 Desulfocapsa sp.
TTCTCATAACGAAGAGTTTGGGCGAAAAGCCAATTTTGCAAGGTGGCCTAGTGATTAATCCTGAAAATTATTATTGAGAAACTCGCATTCTTTAGGGGTCAGATCATATTTTATTTCTACTTGTTGCAGGAGAGCCTTTCTGGTTTTTTCAGGATGTTTTTTGATAAGATCCGCAAGTTCGGCTAATGCCTGTTTTTTCTTATCTCCCGTGCATTGGGTTGGGCGTTGTGGTGACATGACGATTTCCGTATTGTGCATTGTTCAGCAGGGTTTTAAAATAATCCCGGCAAGGGGGGGCACCGTTACATGGGCATGAAACGGGGCCTGGGCAAAAGGTTCAGCAATGGCTTTGTAAATGGTTTTGTCGGTGGCATTACTCCCACCAAATCGACTGTGATCGGAACAGAAAATCTGTTCGTAATTGGAATCGGTGGGCAGACCCATTTTATAATCATAAAAGGTCTGTGGAGTGAAATTAAGCAAGCACACCAGGTGATCTTTACGATCTTTTGCAAAGCGTGCATAGGAGATGATCGAGTTTTCCCGATCCTCCAGGTCCATCCACTGAAATCCATCGGGGGTGAAGTCTTGTTCCCAGAGACTGGGGTTGTTTTTATAAATTGAGTTGAGATCCTTTGTAAAGTTTAACAGTTCTGCGTGCATTTCATTTTCTTGGAGGAGGTGGAAGTCAAGACTCTGCTTGCAATTCCATTCGTTCCACTGACCGAATTCCCCGCCCATAAAAAGCAGTTTTTTACCTGGATGCATCCACATGGTCAGAAGCAGGAGTCTGAGATTTGCAAATTTTTGCCAAAGATCTCCAGGCATCTTGTCGAGCAGCGATTTTTTTCCATGAACAACTTCGTCATGTGACAGTGGCAGGATAAAATTCTCGGAGAAGGCATACATGATGGAAAAGGTGAGGCTGTTATGATGATATTTTCGATAGATGGGGTCTTGCTCGAAATAACTCAAGATGTCGTTCATCCAGCCCATATTCCATTTAAAACCAAAACCGAGGCCCCCGGCATCAGCTGGTTTTGAAACCCCGTAAAAACTTGTGGATTCTTCGGCAATCATCAGGGTGCCAGGGTATTTGTCATAGATGATGGAGTTGAGATGCCTGATGAATTCAATGGCCTCCAGGTTTTCTCTGCCGCCATAGGCATTGGGGAGCCACTCTCCTTCCTTGCGTGAGTAATCGAGATAGAGCATGGATGCAACGGCATCCACACGCAGGCCGTCGATATGGTACATTTCCAGCCAGAAGAGGGCATTGGCAATGAGATAGTTGCTCACTTCCCTTCTGCCATAATTGTAGATAAACGTTCCCCACTCAGGATGTGCGCCTTTCCTGGGATCTTCATGTTCAAAGAGTGCGGTTCCGTCAAATCTTGCCAGGCTATGGGCATCTTTTGGGAAATGGGCAGGAACCCAGTCCAGGATGACTGCGAGATCAGCCTGATGACAGGCATCAACAAAATACATGAAATCTTCAGGGGTTCCGTAGCGGCTGCTCATGCTGAAGGGGCCTGTAATCTGGTATCCCCAGGATTCATCTAAGGGATGTTCCATAACCGGCAGCAGCTCGATATGGGTGAAGCCGAGCTTTTTGACATAGGGAATCAGGCTTTCGGCAAGTTCTTTGAAAGTAAGAAAACGGTCTGGTTGGGAAGGGTCACGCTGCCAGGCTCCGGGGTGGAGCTCATAGATGGACATTGGTTGATCATAGGGGGTGACTTTCTGCTTAGATTCCTGCCACGCTTGATCGTTCCATTGATAATGATTTAGATAGCGAACTGCAGATGCCGTTTTGGGACGGAGCTCACCCCAAAACTGGAAGGGATCTGATTTGACCAGTATTTCTCCCCGCTGTGTTCTAATCTCAAATTTATAGAGTTCGTCTTCTTTGATACCGGGAAGGAACAACTCCCAGATGCCGGAACTGCCAAGGTTACGCATGGGATGGACTCTGCCGTCCCACCTGTTGAAGTTGCCTATGATTGATACTCGAGAGGCAGATGGAGCCCAGACACGGAAGATGGTTCCTTCGATGTGAGAATAGCTGCCTGGTTGAGCCCCCATGTGCTTGTAGAGCTCGTAGTTTGTACCAAAATTAAAGAGGAATTGATCCTGTTCCCCAAGAACCGGTAAGAAACGATAGGGGTCGTTGATTGTTTGAACGACATCATCGTTGTAGGTGATTTTGTACTGATAATTGTAGGGGTCAAGATGCCTGTCTGCGACCTTCTGCCTGTCAAGCGTGCTTTCAAACAGTCCTTCTTCATGGATTCTATCCATGGCGATGACTTGATCATCAATAAGAAGGTCAACAGTTCGGGCATGTGGCTGGAAGCATCGAATGACGGCAGTATGGTTTTCTTTTCCGGTAAAGTGGACGCCCAGGATCTGAAAAGGATCATAATGTTCTGCACGAAGCAGGCGATCTATTTGTTCGTTCATATCTACCTATAAGACTGAGACTTTTTATTGTGAGGCACAATGCCGTAAGTATTTAAGTTAGAATATCAAATCTGTGCAGGAAAATATAGAGTAAAGTAATGATGAGAAGGGATATTTGTTGTGAGAAAAAGAAGATTGTATCATGAATGACTCTGCTTGACGCTTCTTGGAGATATCTGCTATTGTGCTTTTGAAAAGAATATTATGAGTTGTCATTACCGGAATATTAGATGAAAGATAATCAAAATTTAGTAATAGAGTCATTAACCGGCTCTTTTCTCCTTTCTACACCCCAGATGCCGGATCCTCGTTTTTCAGAACAGGTGATTTATATCTGTGCCCATAATCATGAAGGGGCAATGGGGGTAGCCATAAACAAGCCAAATCCCCAATTGACTTTTGAAGAAGTACTTCTTACCAATAGCCTCCCGGTTCCACCTGATACGACGGTTCCCGTCTACATGGGGGGACCGGTGGAGATGAGTTCCGGTTTTATTCTGTACCAATCTGATTATACCACAGAGCAACAGATCGAGATCAGTTCAACTGTTTATCTGTCCAGAGAAAACAAGGTGTTGGAAGATATTGCTTACCAGCGTGGTCCTGAGAAATTTCTTTTTATTGTTGGCTATGCCGGATGGGGACCGGGGCAGCTGGAAAAGGAACTGGTGACCCAGGGGTGGCTTACTGTTCCTGCCCAGGATTCTATTATCTTTGATGTACCGGATGAGATGAAGTGGAGGCAGGCAGCGGCCCTTTATGGTATCGATATTTCCACCTATCGCGATTATGTCGGCAATGCTTGAGTTGTTGCATTTTTTTACTTAATATTTAGGGATTATGGCTGATTTAAAAGAGATATTTGAGTGTACCCGATGCGGTTACTGCTGCCAGGGAGAGACAACAGTTTCCCTGGATGAAAAAGATCAAAAACGAATGGTAAAGGCTCTGGGACTCTTCGAGGCCGAAGTTAGAGAAAAATATTGGCGGGTTACCGGGACTGTGGTGCAAATGAAAGTTGTAGATGGTCATTGTATCTTTTATGATGAAGGCTGCACTGTTCATTTGGGTCGCCCCTGGCGTTGCGCCGAGTGGCCACTACATCCCTCCATACTCACTGATAGTTATAATTTTGAAACGATTCGTGAGTCCTGTCCCGGAATGAATCCTGAGATATCTTATGAGACGTTCTGCCGTATCCTGAGGGAGATTATGGAGAAGCAGGACAAAGTCCAGTGTTAAGGCTATGAAGCTGGAACTTCTTTTGATCGGGAAGACTAAAGATTCCTTCATAGAACAAGGGATTAATGAGTATGCCGGTCGCCTCAAACATTATACCGGCCTGCAGTTGACCGCTCTAAAACTGAAAAAAAAGAAGGGGTGGACAGAAGAGCAGGAACGACAGGAGGAGGGACGACTCCTGCTTGATGCAATATCTCCGGCAACTGTCAGAGTTGTTCTTGATGCCGGTGGCAGACAGATGAGTTCCGAAGAGCTGGCGGATCTCCTTTCCCGTTGGGAAATGGAGGGGAAAAAACAGGTTTCTTTTCTTATTGGAGGTCCAACCGGACATGCTTCTGAAGTCCTGGATCAGGCTGATTTTCGTCTCTCACTTTCCCGGATGACTTTTACCCATGATATGGTACGCCTATTTCTTCTGGAACAATTGTACCGGGCATATACGATCAAGGCCGGCGAAAAGTACCATAAGTAAAAAATACATGGTGAGGGGTACTTGTTGAGTTTTTGGATAGTATCTTGCTTTTAACAGGCCATTATACCATATATACATCGTAACGACTGTTTTTCATGCTGATGACGTGTGTTGGGATTTGGTCATTGATTTGCGGTGCACCTTTGGGGCGCTTTACCACCACTCGTTTGCCTGCCCGGAGAAGGGCTGCTTGTAGAAGTTCACCGGCATCTTCGTCAGCGCCGACTATGCAGCGGATGATCCGCATCTCCTGTTTGTTGAGTGCGGATTTGCGACGATGGGGATACATGGGGTCCATGTAAATGGTCTCCGGTATTTCTTCCAGGTTTCCTAGAATAATTCGGGCATCCCCCTGGATCAGGGTGATGTTTGTAACGATTTCTTTTAGTCCCAGGTTTGAGGCTGCTCTTTCCAGGCCATCTTGCAGCAGTGCAGCCAGAAGAGGAGAACGTTCAACCATACACACTTTGCATCCAAGCGTCGCAAGGAGAAAGGCATCGTTTCCAAGTCCTGCGGTGACATCAATGATGGAAGGCCTTTTCCCAGGTTTTATGCCCACGGCCCTGGCCAGGGGTTGTTTGATTCCTCCACCATGCAGTCGTCTATAAGCCATTGTCCCTGAGGAGAAATCTATATGGAGTGTTCCCCTGGTTTTGCCTTTCAGTTGCAGGTGCAACCCTGTTTCCGTATAGATTAGAAGGAGATCGTTTTGCTCTTTTTCTGCAGAGGCAACCATAGGTAAGCCAAGTTTCTTGGCCAGCTTGAGTCCATTTTCTCGAAGAATAGGATTTCCCTCAACGCAAGAGACAGCAAGAGAAAGTGTTGATGGAGGTGGTAAAAGGGGAGTGTCGTTCATCTGTTAACGTGTATTGTGGTGAATTGTACCTGCATTGAATCCTGGCAGATTATATCCTGCAAAACGATGGAAAAGCAGAATATGTATAATGACCAGGGAAAATGATACAAGCGTATGATAAAATTGTATCTTGACAACTAAACAGACTTCTAGTCAACTGGTACAGGTTGAATTTATAAAGAAGCTAATAGATTCCGGACTGGTAAAGGGTATCTTCAAGAGAACGCTTTTTGAGTCTGGTTGATCCTGACTTTTCAAAAACTCATATACGACGATAACAGATGGAAACAGGAAAACAAGAGAAGATAGAAGTGGTGGCCATCATTCCGGCCCGCTATCACTCCAATCGTTTTGAAGGAAAGCCACTGGCCCTTATCAATGGTAAATCAATGATTCAGCATGTCGTGGAGCGGGCACAGGCTGTGGAGATATTAAGTCGGGTGGTGGTGGCTACGGATGATCAGCGTATTGCAGACTGCGTGGCATCTTTTGGAGGAGAATACGTTATCACCCGGGATGATCATGTCTCTGGTTCCGATCGTCTTGCCGAGGCTGCCGAACTTCTCAATATATCCGAGCATGATGTGGTTGTTAATATCCAGGGCGACCAACCGCTTTTTGCCCCTGAAGTCATTGAACAGGTGGCAAGACCCCTGCTGGATGATCCTGCACTGCCCATGTCTACACTGATCTACAAGATCATCAGGTCCGAGGAAATCAATGATCCTAATCATGTGAAAACCGTTTTTGATCATGAAATGAATGCCCTCTATTTCTCAAGATCGCCGGTTCCCTTTCAACGTAATCCCGAAGAAAAGGTAGCTCCTACCTATTACAAACATCTGGGATTCTATGCTTACCGAAAAGGATTTTTGTTGACCTTTGTTGCTCTACCGGAAGGAGAGTGGGAGCGTTTTGAGAAATTGGAACAGTTACGTGCCCTAGAATATGGTTACAGGCTCAAAGTTGTCTTAACAACCCATGATTCAATCGAAGTGGATACTCCTGAGGATTTGAAACGGGTGGAAGAATTTATTCTAAATAGCGAGGCATAGCCCATCTCTATAGGGTACCTTGAAAAATTAGAATTTTTGTTCAAAATCGAGGCATGAGAAAAATTTTACCGTAGGTGCCCTGCAAGAATCACCTTAACTACGGTTATAAGTACCCTTGTGGTGCATCTATTTGATATTCCAAGGATAAAAGTTTTCCCATAACGAAGAGTTTAGGCGAAAAGGCAATTTTGCAAGGTGGCCTAGAGCATGTGTTAGAAGGAAAATCTGGATGAGGCGAATACAATCGTACTGCGTTTGCGCCCCGTGATAACTATTTTGCAAAAAAGGAAAAATTATGAGAAAAAAAATAACCATCATCGGTGCCGGAAACGTTGGAGCTACTGCTGCTCACTGGGCCGCAGCAAAAAATCTGGGTGATATTGTTTTGCTTGATGTTGCCGAAGGAATTCCTCAAGGCAAGGCCCTCGATCTTCTTCAGGCTGGTCCGGTGGAAGGGTTTTATTACTCGGTTAAGGGCAGTAATGACTACGCTGATACGGCAAACTCCGACGTCGTCATTATTTCGGCAGGGCTTGCACGTAAACCCGGTATGTCTCGTGATGATCTTCTGGCAAAGAATGTGGCTATTGTTAAGGCCTGCGCCGAAGAGGCGGTCAAGCATTCACCGGACTGCGTCCTTATCGTGGTAACTAATCCCATCGATGCCATGGTGCATACTGCTTTCAAGGTAACCGGACATCCCAAGAAAAAGGTGATCGGCATGGCCGGAGTCTTGGATTCTGCACGTTATCGAACTTTCCTGGCAGAAGCTTTGGGTGTGGCTCCCAAAGATGTCAATGCGCTTGTTATGGGGATACATGGTGACAATATGATGCCCCTTGTCCGACTGGCCAACGTTGCCGGTGTGCCCATTACTGAACTCCTTTCCAGTGATCAAATTGATGCCATCGTCGAACGTACTCAAAAAGGCGGAATCGAGATCGTTAACCATTTGAAAACCGGTTCTGCTTTTTATACTCCAGGGCTTGCGGCAGTGGAGATGGCAGAAGCTGTTCTCACTGACTCCAAAAGAGTCCTTCCCTGTGCCGCCTACTTGGAAGGTGAATTTGGTGTGTCCGGATATTTTCTTGGTGTTCCAGTGGTGATTGGTGAAAAGGGCGTTGAGAGGATTCTGGAATTTGAATTGACAGCAGAGGAAAAAGAGGCCCTGCAGCTTTCAGTTCAGGCGGTTGAGAAACAGATGAATGCAACAGGGCTTTAACAGAAATTTAAAGTTGAAAGTGGTTAGCCGGTCTTTGAATATCATCTTTTGCTGATCACTTTTCATAACCTCAAATCATAAATTGACATTTCATTGGAAAATCATAGAGAAAAAAATGAGGCGGATCTTGTTCGCAGTCTAAAAAAGATTAGTGGAAAACTCCTGTCACCACTGGACCTCCTTCCTCACAATGATCTACGTGAAAAATTGGTGGAATTGGTTCTTTCCGGAGTGCCGCCAGGACTGCCGGCAGAAACTGCTCATGGTCTTCAGCAGTTAAGAGATACCCTGGCCAGTGAGCCGGTGAAGGATCTTAATGTTGTGGTTTTTGGGGGCGGAACCGGCCTCTCGACCATTGTTGGGGGGGATAGTCGCAGCAGTTCCTGGCCCAGAAATCCTTTTTCAGGTTTAAAGAGTCTGTTTCCCAATACCCGCTCCATAGTCTGTATAACCGACGACGGTGGTTCTACCGGTGAATTGCTTAAGGACCTTCCTCTGATAGCTCTTGGGGATATTCGTCACGTGCTGCTCTCCTCTATTCAGCTTTCTCAGCTCCAGGAACTGTATGGTTTGACAGAGGCGGAGGCGACAAAAGCTGTAGATATTCTTGCAACAGTCTTTAACTACCGTTTTTCTACCCGGCCTGAGAACTCCCAGCAGCTTTTACGGGATTGCGGCCTTGTGGAGCGCAATATCCTTCCTAAGGCTATTCAGGAAGGACTTGAAAAAATGATTTCCCATCTCTTTGATGATGCGCGGCTTCATAATACTCTTTCCAGGTCACATTGTCTTGGCAACCTGCTTCTTGCCGCATCCATTTATAAACGCATTCCTGATCGTTACGATAATCTCAGGTTAGCTGTGGAGCCAATTCTGGTCCGTAAACATATTTATCGTGGAATTGCATCGCTTTGTGCCCTGCTTGGAGCAGATGAACTGGCAGTTTTACCATGTACTTCAGTGCCAGCTCAGTTGAGTCTACGCTATACAAATGGTGCTCAGGTCAACGGGGAATACAAATCCGGTCACACCCATCGTGGTTATCCTATCGATCGTGCGTTTGTCAATTTCTGCGGCGAGCCTGATGTCTCATCTTCTGTTTTTGATCTTATCGAAAACGCCGATATTATGATCATGGCACCCGGTAGCTTGTACAGTTCTCTCATTCCTGTTTTTCAGGTTCCGGGAATTGCTGAAGCCGTCAAAAAAAATGTTAACGCTCTGAAGATCCTGGTGTCCAATCTCTGGGTACAGACTGGTGAAACGGATCTGAGTATGGTTGATCCGGAACGGAAATTTCATCTTTCCGACCTGTTAAAGGCTTATGAACGCAATATCCCAGGCGGTACCCGTGGACTTTTTGATCAGGTACTGTGTCTATCCTTAAAAAATGTACCGGCAACGGTTTTACAGAACTATGCAGTTGAGGGGAAAATCCCAATTTATCTTGACCGGGAGAAGGTTCGTTTACAGGGGATTGTTCCACTCGAATGCGGTATGTATTCACCTTCTGTCCTCTTAGAGCATGGCGTTATTCGACATGATCCCGAACAATTTTCTCTTGTTGTTCGTACCCTGTGGGCGACCTTTCGGCATGTAGCTGAACAGGCTATGACTACTACAGATTCGGCTGTAAAAAGAAAATCGCATTTATTGACGAGTTGTGAACTCCCTTCCATACGTTATAGCCGGATTCGGGAGTATCTGGCCGGCATCACTATAGAATTACAAGGTCATACTGGGAAAGATGTTGATACTGTACGGAAAATTCTGCAGAGACTGCTCTGGAATCATAAGGATATCCCTCTTGCCCATCTGCAGTTTGTCAAGGGGATACAATGTATAGAAACAGAGGAGTGGAAACGTAATCAGATGTGGGATCGGGTCTATTCCTTTTTTGATCCAGATGATGGTTTCTTGAAAATACGTCAGGACCAGTTTTACTCAGAAAGTGATCTGGAGGTGGCATTCATTGTGGCCCTTGGCCAATCGTTACTTAGTGACTATGCCCTGCAGAAAAAGATGCTTTCTCTTGTGGCTAACGGAACCAGCCTGGGCAAGGCCTATCATCTCCATCTCAAGCCTGTCACTGAAAGGAACTGTTTTTTTAATAATGAAGATCTTGCCGACTATCTGGCCCTGGCCAGGATGGTTCAGGATCCGGAGGATCCCAATCATTATACGCGTCTTATTAACGGCGAAGAGGGTTTTACTCCGCCTGGGCTACTTTTTGGCCTAACCTATGCCTGGTACCTCGACAATCGCTTTGCCTCCCACATTGAGTACAAGATGGCTGTTATGAAGGTTGATCATACCGATCTTGTTCCGGAACAGGTGAAAATGAGAAGCCGTAGAGAAAGCCTGATTGTATTTTTTAGAGAAGTTGTTTTCGGCCATTGAAGGCATTTACAAAAA
>JAQYVF010000130.1 GCA_030145625.1 Desulfocapsa sp.
AGAATAATGAGGACTGTTTGGTTACGGTTCTTGTTGAGTAACTAAAGAAAACCATGGCCTGTCCACTGTTGTCACGGTTTTTGTTTTTATACGAGTTTATAAAAGAGAACGAAATTAAAAGTATAAAAAGATTCATGTAGTAAATAAATTTAAAAGGAGGGTGGGGAATGTTTAAAACAACGATGTCTTGTCGACGGCTGATAAACCTTATGTTCTCGTCGGTTCTGCTGGTTTTGTTAACACTGAGTACTGCTGAAGGAATGACTGTGTACGTTGATGCTGACGATGGCTCAGATGTTATGAACCTTTGTACTGTACCGACGGACCCCTGTGAGACAATTTCCTATGCAGCAACTCGGGTAACCAGTGGCACTCCCGGCTCTCCTAATGTGATCATGGTTTATCCAGGAGTGTATAATCAGACACAGAACCTGGAAACCTTTCCCCTTACTATCAGCGATGATTTTATTTCCCTGGTCGGAACTGATTCGGCAACAACTATTATCGATGTCGATAGTACAGGAAGTGATGCCCTGATTATTACTGGTAAAGGTTTTTCTGTATCAGGCTTTACTTTTCAAAACACTTCTACTTTTCCAAACACTTCTACCGGCCTTACATTTAGCAGAGGCGGATTTTCGGTCAGCGATAATATTTTCGCTGCTACTGTTGGCACGGGGGTATACGCTTCTATTTCTGCATCTGGAGCCAGTACAAACGTCACAATTGCTCCTGTGTCGTTTGTTGACAACCAGTTTTCGGGTTCTGACTATGGTGTGGATTTTAAAGTTGGACTTACCTTTGACGGCATAACAACAGGGTTGACAGGTACAATCGGCTCAATAACTGCCACAGGAAACACCTTTACAGGATTATCAACCGGATTTTATATTGACGAAATGTTTATCGTTTCCATGAACACTGGTACTGCAACATATGGTGCTGTCAATGTAAGCAATAATACATTTACAAATTGCTCCGAGGGGGTCCGTATCGAAGAAATTTATGGTGCTGATATGGTCGACAGCACAGTTACAGTGGGTGGTATTAATATTGACGGTAATACTCTAACTGACAACAGTTATGGGGTATCTTTTGATGGTTATTTCGGAAGTTCTTCCGGAAATATCACCAATACTTCCTTGACCGTTGGTAACCTTTCCGTCAGTAATAATACGCTTGTTGACAATAGTGACACTGCTTTGGATATTGATTACTTCGATTTGCTGTATTTTTACGGTACTTCGACAGCTGTACTTGGTGATCTTCTTGTACACAACAATACCATCAAGACCGATACTTCTCCGGTTGCTGGTTATGGCATATATATTGATAATACAGGAAGCATAAAATCTATTTACGATTCGGTAACAGTTACAACCGGTACTGTCACGGTAACCGACAATACAGTTGAAAGTGATTATACAGCCCTCTATCTCTATAACTATGGAGTATATTACATCGGAAATGAGGGCGGAACAGATACGGTGCAGGTTACTGTCGGAGCGACCAATATAAGCGGTAACCACCTGACCAGCACAAATGACATTGCCCTTTACCTTGATTATTCTTACCTTGGTTATGAGCAATATGCCCAGACTAAAGTGAATGCAGGGCTTATAACAGTGCATGATAATGATATTATTTCAGCAGATTACGAGGCGTTCTATATTTATTATTACTATTATAGCGGCTATGACATGAATGATGATGCCGAGCTTAGTATTGCCGGCTTCACCTGCACAAACAATCGTATGACAAGTGCAGGTTCTTACGGTGCTTACCTCAATTTATATTGCTTGGGATATTATGATTTGTACGGCAATTCGAAAATTTCCGTTGGTCCGACCAATATCTCCGGTAATACTATTTCGGCATATTATGAGGCTCTCTATCCTTATTTTGATTATGTTGGCTATGAAATGTACGAACATTCGGTCTTGACCATGTCCCCCTGGACAATTAGTAACAACATCCTGACCACCACCAATTCTGCCGATTATGCTGCTCTTACCATATATTATTATGATTATGATGTTGGGTCTTATATGTATGATGACTCCAGTGCTACCTTGCCCAATTGGCTTATCACCAACAACACAATCGATGTCAATGGGGGGTACGACGGAATATACTACAATACCTATTCCAATCCCGATGATAATTATGGTAATGCTGCTGTGCAGTATGGCAGTGTACTTGTAGATAAAAACACCTTTAACCTAAATAAAGATACCGGTATGGACAAGGCCATTAACTTCTTTCTCGATGATGTCTGTGAAGACTGTAACGAGTCTTCAACCTTCAGCCATGGTGATATCACTATTAGCGGTAATACCATTTACAACGTTGATACGAGCGGTGTCGAGTTATGGTTCGGTGAGATTGGTTACAGCTTTGATGATGACGGAAAGGTCACCATGGGGAATGTAAAAATTTCTGACAATATGATAGATAATGCTCCGTACGGCATCTACATTGATTATGACGAAATTATGAGTGATTATGCAGCAGTTGTTACTCTTGGTACTCTTGATGTTTCTGGTAACACCATTAAAAATATCAGGGAAAATGGTATTTATTTTGATATTGATGCATTTCTCGATGCCGACATTTCTACGGGTACACTGACTATCGGCAAGACCACTATCTCCAGCAACACGGTAACTGCTGCTACTGTTGGCCTCAGTCCAGCAAGTGGGGGGATCTGGATTGATGGTGAAATTGGTTCGGGCGTGCTGTTTGCAGCACCAGAGGTCAACGGTAATACGGTATCAGGATTTAATAGTGGAATAGCACTGGACAATCTCTCGGAAGCAAGCATGAGTTGTAATACCATGACAAATAACAGCGAGTCCGGTTTGTTGTTCTACATGGCAAACGGGGCCTTTACCGCTGTTAACAATAGTTTTATTGATAATGGTCTTGGACTTAAAATCGATACGAGTTCAACTGCTACCGTTACTGCCGAGAATAACTGGTGGGGAAGTGCGAGTGGTCCTGTGGCCTGTGCACTCTGTAATAAGATTGATGTGGGCGGCGGTACGGTTGATTATTCTCCTTGGCTTTCTGTTGAACCTTCAGCACAGTGCGGCGGCAGTTCTTTATTTCCATGGACCATGTTTCTGCCGGCAATAACAAATAAGGCACAGCTCTAGAACTATTAAACCTTGAGCAACCTGTTTCAGTTTGAATCTTTCTGGAGCAGGTTGCCTTGTTACTGCCAGTGGGAATTTCAAGTAAACAGCAATTTCTTGCAAGTTGAGGTCGCTTGCGAGTGTAGGAACTCAGGGGGGTCCTTCTTCAGTTTTCCTCGTCAAAGTACAGGAACCAGATTTTTCTGCCGATAAAGCAACATCCTTTCTGTAAATTCAGTCTTCCTTTCATTCTTTCATATGGATCTCCCTGACGTTGGTGGTCGATCCACTCTATTTCAACGCAACGCAGGGTGGCATAGTTGCGACGATTGCGACGGTATACCGTTGCCGGATTGCTACTGTATCCTTGTTGTTGCCCCTCTCTTTATGTCCTTTTCCCGCTTAACCTTCTGAATATAAGACATAAACTCTGAACTGTTTTTAGTTCCTGAATCTGGCACGCCTGTTGCTTTGTTCTTATTATGGAAAAGAGAGTTGTGGGGTAAGAATGTCTGTTAGTACTGATAACTGTCGTAGAAATAGACTCTCTCAATATATGGATATTGATAAAGGGAGACGGGTCAGGGATAACGCAACATCTTTTCTGTAAATTCGATTATTCCTTTCGGTCTTATTAGTTCCGTGGGTAGCATAGTCATCTAACGTGATCAAGGCCAAGCCCTCCGGGTGCTCGTTCCTCGCAGTCTTGACAACGTTAGCTGTCTGCGCTGCACCTGAGGGTGGTGAAGGCGAAGGGGCGGTTAGCCGTGTACCCTTGCCTCTGGCAGGGCTCCAACAAAAGGGCTTAGATAGTCATGTTCAAATATGCTCTACTTGTTTCCCATTCATCTGATTATTTCCTCGTAACAGCAGTTACCAGGCGAAGACATGATTCTAATTCGCATACTTTTGAGATCGGAAGAAATGAAACTGGTTTGTTGATAATTAAACCAGTCAATATTGGTTGTTGATTTGTTCTATTTAGTATTATTTTTAATTTTTTTAGAGGAGAAAAAATGAAAGGAAAAAACTTACTGTTAATGGCCGGAGTCGCAATATTTACTTTAACAAACAGCCACGCATTTGCTTTTGATATTGAAGAAGATATGGCAGAAGGTATTACTCTTTCAATTCAGAAAAATGAAGCCAGCTATAAATATGATGATACGGCTAGTGTCAAAGAATCCATGACTGAATTTGTCTTTTTTCCTGAGAATATTCAGAATGTTAAAAAATATGCCGGTGATTCTTCTTGTCCCACAAGAGAACATATGATGGCGGAAGATGAATGTCTGGAGCGAAGTCACACCTATATTGCCGGACAGTGACTCCTGAATTGTGATGCTATAGTGGCTAGTGTTCCGTAAAGAGCATCACCATCCAATTTTACTCTTGTAGCTTTTAGGTTGCAACTCTGCAGTCAAAATTTGGATTGCAGAGTTGCATAATCTTTGACAATCTGACAAAAATCACTTCAAACGGCGTATCTTTTCTGTTTGTTGGACGTTAACGGCAGGAAAACAATCAGATACCTTCCAATAGTTGGCTCTATAGTTGGAAAATGTCGACTCGGCTGGGCCATGTTTGCTAAAACTCAAACCCAATCTACGGCTACTTCTGATTAAACGGGCGTCTAGATACATCAGTTTCTCGTTACCTGCTTTAATCCGGCGTCTTTTACCTGGATGCTGAACCGGGAACTTTTCTCTGAGCAGACCAAACTGACCTATAAGTCGCAGAATATGATCTTTTTGGGGAAAAATCTAAGTTTGTCCACCAGCCTCGACGGTACTATACGTAATAAGTGTAAAATTCGTCATCGGATTGTTCAAAAATGGAATGTTTATTTTTTCACCTGTTATCATTTTTGAGGATTTAAATGGAAAAGATACTGATCGTTGGCTGTAAAAAAGCAATGGATGATGTTTGCATCGGCTGTAGCAGGTGCCTAGTTGGATTTAATCGAAGAGAGGGGGCGTTTGCTGCATACAAGGATGAGGAGGCAGAGCTTATCGGGCTTTTAAACTGTGGGGACTGCCCGGGAGCCACCATTGTTACTCGTCTGGCCCAAGTCAAATTGTGGAACAAGCCCATGGATGAAAAAGTTACAAAAATCCATGTGGGCCCCTGTATCACGGATCATTGCCCGCACAAGGACGTCATCATTAATAAAATTAAAGCAAAAGCAGGGGTTGAAGTTATTGAGGGTGCACATCCTTACAAGCCGGATAATATCTTTGCATAGGCTAATCTTGCCACCCAAAAGTGGAGTCAAGGTTAATCCGCTTTTTTGTTATTCCACCATTCCTGTTTATTTGAGCTGGGGTGTGTGTATTCATTAGTTGAATGCTTCCCCTGCCGGTTGTAAGGCCTCTATACAGTGAAACAATGCCTGTTCGTGGCACCGCAGTGCTGCCTTTCTTTGCCCTCCAGATCTTGGTGAAATACTGAATGCTGTCGTAACCTCCTTGCCTTCTTTGGTGGCAAGAGGCATTTTTATCCCCTTTTAGGGGGAGACTTTTTTAATTTTTTATAATCCCCTTTTGGCGCAGGCCCTGGTAGACTACCCTGCCTTGATCCCTGGTTAATTTGTTTATAATAGTCGACGAAACTTGGTAATATGACATCAAGTTGTTTCGAGGGGGGACCAAGATAATCGGCGTAGGTGGAATCGTGCGTTTATCTGATAACGTCACTGGGCTGTCAATTGCTGTACACTTCATGTCGGAAACGCCGTTCTGCTGGTATAGCGGATCCGGAGGGGTGTCGTTAACGGAAAAATCGGTGATCCATGTCCCTGTATCTTGATCAAATGTAGAAATGTCATAACTTGCGGCTTTCAGCGCAGCCTGCACCTCCAGCAAAGTATAAGCAATTCGATAGTGATCTTTATCGACCTTTACGACATCGCGGAAGGTATGTGGCAAGCCAGCGTAATGTCCGATCTCATGAGGAAAGCCGTTGTGGAAGTAACTGAAACTGCCTGTTCCACTTGAGTTGCAGACATCTATGACGTGATCTGGATGGTAAATATAGTTGGAGCCAAATCCGGAAAAACCACCTCCTCCGGACTTGTTTGTAATAAAGATTACAATTTGACCGGCATATTCGGGGTTTTTTGCTGTATTCTCCAACTCCTCGAAGAAACTCTTGTTAGTGCCTGACGTGCTGTCATTGGAGATATTGTATTGATTGCCAAGATCCCAGATGAAGTCGTCACAGATAGCTGGGTAGATTTTTTTGAGGCTCATGCGAATCATGAGCGGATTGTAGACACTGTCGGCGAACCTGACCAGATCAGGGAACTCGCTTGTATCTGCACCTTGAGAACAATCACTTTTTGCAAGGGGGACTATGGCTATAGGGGCTTCTGACCATGTAGCGGATTGCATAAATACATAAGGGGCGGTTGTTGAGGGTAATCCAGCGAGAAAGGCCCTGCTATGGTTCCGTCCATAGAAAAGATAGACGGTATTTTGGAAGCCGACCGCAGCAAGGCTACTTTGGGCTCTACCGGACTCTACGGGTAGCCACTCATCAACTGGTAGAAAATCATCACGCTGATGGGTGCGGTCGAGAATGCGATAGTAGCCAATACCTGAACTCTGTGCGAAAATGAAAAGTTTTCCATGAGATACAGTAAGTGCCACTGGAGATGTTTCTTCAGCATTTAGCCCGGCCACGGTACTCCAATTGGCATCTGCCAATCTTTTGTAGCGGATTGCTCCATTTGTTGCGACGGCGAAGAGATAGACGTTACTGTCGAAATACTGCGCTGTTGGAGCAGCTTTGGTTAACAGACCACCAACGATAGAATCGTTGCTCCAATTACCACCTGAGAGCGTTGCGGAGAGGAGTTTGTTAGAGGTATTTCGCCAGAAGAGGTGCAGCTTCGTACCCATGGCTGCAACAGCGGGTGCTGAGGTGGTCGTCGATGAGGTATGCGTCCACTTGCTCCAGTTGCTTCCATTATAGGTTGCATATGAGATTTTCCCGCCTTTGCCGGAATTCCGAACAAATAGATAGAGCTTACCCTTAAATTCCACTGCAGCAGGGGCAGTGTCCGTCTTGATCTCAAGACGATTCCAATTCTGTGAGTGCCAGGGGGCGGCGGTCGTCTTTTGCCACAGAATTCCGTCTTTGGTCGCAGCGAATAGGTATGCAGTTCCGCCGTAAACCGTGGCGTATTGTCCTGATGATCTTATACTTGGGCCGACAGGAGACCCGTCTGTCCATTCACTCGCCGTTGCGTGACCGGAAGTAAGCACTGCAAAAATGACAATCAGTAAGTATATCTGCCTGATAGTATGTCTCATGCTGTTATCTCCATCACAATAAAGTTAACGATTGAATGCGATGGCGATCAACGGACGACAGGTATTTGCAGCACACCCGAAGGTTGCACCAGTAGTGGTGTCGGAGGGGTTGTACAACACGTTAACCGTCTTGTTGTATGCGATTGCAGATGTCGCAATGCTTAGCGTCTGGTTGAGAAATTCCGTGCTACTCCAAGGGACGGCAAAGAAAGTAAGGCCATCAATGGTGGGGGCACACCGGATATGTAGACGATTCTTGTTCCATACCATTACGTCTTGTACGGTACACTTACCCCATTTTTCAGCTGAGTAGCATGGATTAGAAAGGGAAAGCATAAACAGAGCGAAAACACAAAAAAAAGAAAAATATTTCAATGCTGACATACAACCTCCTTATATATAGAGTTATGTGGCCTTGCAGTTAGGATTGGCCACGTCGAACGCCTTAATAAGTTAGATCCTGGTTTTCTGAAAACTCCAATGGTATGATATGTTGATTTGTAGAGGAGTGTGGTTTTTTGTGAAAAAGATAATGATATGAGTATGTTACCTGGTGTGTCATGGGAGGGTAATCATTTCTGTTAATTATTGTCGAGAACGATTAGGGCACCTCATTTTTTGCTGTCTCGATGAGTTGATGTAAACTACCTTATGAAAGGTAACAAAATGGTAACAATTACAACAAATTTCACTGCACTGAAAAAAATTAAAATAACAGATAAATGACTACGTCATTCTGGTAGATTTTTGGATGAAAAGACTGGTGTCCATATCAATGAAAATGCACTCTCGTGCTAGATCGTTATGAAAGTATGCGTCATTCTAGATGAATGAGGAATAGAGGCGAAAAACAATGTTTTTCTGATTGCAACAAAGCGTTATGCTAAGCTTAAAAGCAAAAGAGCGACAATCTGTAATCTGTATTGCAGTTTGTTGTACTTGATATGGTGCTCACTGATTTTCCAGTGATAACTGTCAGGTTCACTGAACTTATATGGCCTTCTGTTAGCCGTTTACCTGGACTGCTCATGAAATTACATCCGAAAGAATTTGGTTTGCCTACCAGAACGCTTCTAGAGCAAATAGATGACAATACCATAGCCATCGTAATGAACCGGAAGAGCAGGATTATTATGGCAGATGGGAGAAAAATAGTTGAGAAGGCCAGGAAAATACAGGAAGTGCAGCCATCGGTTATTGTTGCGCTGAAGGCCACAGCCCCACTTTGCAGTAAAACAATGAAGTTCTTCGAAGCTGAAGGAATTCTACTTATTCTTGATTGATGGTATGTTACAGATACTTCGCGGGTGCCTGGGATCAAGATGGCCTGTTGGCAATAGTATGAAAGATGCTGAGAAATACCAGGGCCTTGAGCTGGGGCCTATCTCCCCCCCGAGTGAAGTCAGAAGGTTGCTGCTTAGGAATATCAGAGAGTATCCCTAATAATTTTCCGTTTATTTTAAAACTTAATTTTTGCAATATCCTGCAGATGCGCCTCAAGGATATCTGTGCCAGTAGTTTGGCTGATTCCTGTGGGGTGCACCTGCAGTTAAATTTGTCGAGTACTCTAAAGACAAAGAACTCGACACCAGTTAAATTTTGAATCGATTCACCATACTGGTTAATCTTTCAGCCAGCTCGCTCAGTTCCTCAGCACTTACATTTACCTGTGTACTGCTGGCATTGATTTCATTTGATGCCTGACCGACGTCAGCGACGTCAGCTGCCACTTCTCCGGTTACTGATGCAGCCTTACAGGCTTTTCTTTCAAGGCTGGGCGATCTGGACGCCATGTCGGATACGATTTCTGAGATAGAAATTCGCTACAAACGGATACTTGCTGATTTGCGATCTCATCCGGCATTTTTCCGGTTCATCTGAC
>JAQYVF010000188.1 GCA_030145625.1 Desulfocapsa sp.
CCCGACTCATAAAAAAAGGAAAAAAAGCCCGATCCATAGAAGATCGGGCTTGGTATTTTTGGCTCCTCGAGCAAGACTCGAACTTGCGACAAGGTGGTTAACAGCCACCTGCTCTACCAACTGAGCTATCGAGGATAACTGTATTCAGTGTAACGACCTGAAAACAAAGGAGATTTTTAGAAAAAATCGTTCGAGGACATATTTAACTCCCCGATGTTTCGTTACCCAAATACCGAACGTTCGCGATAATAGCCGGAGAGATCTTTGCTGTCAATATTTTTTTTCTTAGAAAGGGCGTAGTTATTCATTTTCTAAATCATCAAAGCCCAGAGCACCTGTTGGGCAGTCTTCCAGTGCTGCTGTGATATCGGCTTAAATTAAGTTTAAATCTGCCTCTCTGACTGGCAGTTTTCCGTTATGCTCTATTATCAGGCCTGGAATGTACTCATTACAAAGTCCACAGCTGGTGAGGCCGTTGCAGGCATGGTGGTTTATTTGTAGAAATCAGGAATAGTCTCAAAATGCAGTTTTTCTTAAATAGTTTAGGTTGCCAAAGAATACTTTTTCTGATTGGGAGCTGATACCCATCAAATGACGACTGGCCTCATTATATCATTTTATACTATTTCTTGAGATCTTTATTTATGTCTACTCGTAGCAGAAAGATGGACAGAGAATTGTACTACGTTGTGTCTATCTTTATGATTTAACGACAAATTACTATCGTACAATTTGTTATAATAACGTTTTTTTGATAATGTGAAAAATAAGCAGTCGTACTATTTCATAAATAGGGAAGCTTACGGGAGGATCTAAGATGTCGAAAAGAATGATTGCGCTAGCGTTGCTTCTGGTTCTTGGGGTGTGTATGCTTTTTGTTGTCGAATGGGACCCAAAAGACAAGACGCTCATTGTCTATGTAGGCAAAGGTATGCAAAAAGCAATGGAAGAAGTCCAAGCGGTCTTCGAGCAGAAGCATGAAATAAAACTGAATATAATTTATGCCGGGTCAGCTACCTGTTTGAGCACAATAAGGGATACAGGAATAGGAGACGTTTTCGTCCCGGGGTCCGTCCATATTTTGGAAAATGCCACTGATCTTATAGATAACCACCAGTACGTTGCCATACATGTACCGATGGTTTGTATTCATAAGGATAATCCAAAAGAGATACGATCATTTGATGATCTGGCAAAGCCTGGAGTAAGGATCTCAGTTGGAAATACAAAAATGTGTTCCATGGGCGGAGTGGCTGATGCGATACTTAGCAGGTCTGCACTCAAAGAGGGTATTACAAAAAACATAGTGATAAGAAGCCCGACCGTCGTTGAATTACTCAACTTAGTAATCAGGAAAGAGGTGGATGCCGCAATAATCTGGAAAGACACGATGTACTGGCCGAAATTCAAGAACCTCAAGGGGATTAAAATCCCACCTGAAATCAATGAAACAACTGAGATTCGTGTCGCTGTATTAACTTCATCAGAGCATAAAGAAAGTGCACAGTTATTTGCGGACTTCGTAGCATCTGAGGGCAAGACGATATTTAAGAAACACGGGTTTAGCGAAAAATGAAGATAAATCAAAAACTGATCAGCGGTTTTTTTGTGTCGTCTCTTTTAATCTTGGCTGTGACCTATCTTTGCGTAACTCTTCAAGAGAGACTAACAAAAGATTTCCAGGAGATTGCCGGGGAAGTGTTACCGGGCACAATCGCGCTGCTCCATATGGACGCTGAATTGTACCATAGTCTCATATCTGCAGCTGAATATGCTGCAACCGGAGATATAGAAATCAAAAAAAGTGTTGAGCTTATGGTAGCTGATCTGAGCAAGTACCTGACAATCCACAAATTACTCCACGCCAGCCATGATTCCTCTGAGCACATGGTAGTAATAGAAGAAAAAATAGACACATTTGTAAATTTTATCACGGAATATATCCTGCTGAAGGATAAAGGGGGAACTGAAAAAGAACTGAATATTGTAAAGAAAAAACTATATAGGATAGTAGACGATTTTAGATTATCGCTTGATCCGTTTATCAAACAGCACATTGAAGATTCAAGAAGAACAGTAAAAACAGCCAAAAAAAATATTGTCTATACCCGCAACCTGGTATTAATCTTCAGTACCTTGATTTTAATCCTTTCGGTGATATTGGCCTTTTTCATCTCTCGTTTAATCTCAAGACCGATCCTGAAATTAACAGAAGCGGCGGCTCAGATCGGTAAGGGCAGCTTAGATACCAAGATAGAGATTCAATCCAAAGATGAGATAGGAGAATTGGCCGATTCTTTTAATAAGATGGTGAAAGATCTGCATATGATCACCGTCTCACGAGACACATTTGCTCTGGAAGTTGTTGAACGCAAGAAAGCAGAACAGGCCTTGCTAAAAGAAAGGGATAATGCACAAAAATATCTCGATGTTGCGGGGGTAATGCTGGTCGTCATTAATGCTGATGGAAAAGTGACACATATAAATAAGAAAGGCTGTCAAATTTTAGGATACGATGAAAAAGAGATTATTGGCAAAAACTTTTTCGATAATTTTCTTCCGGAAGCAATGAAAAATGAGGTATCAAGAATTTTCAGTCAAATAATGGACGAAGAATCTGAGGTGGGTGAATATTTTGAAACTCCGGTTGTTACCAAGAGCGGCAAGGAACGAATTATAGCATGGCACAATACCCTCCTGAAAAATGAAAACGGCAACAAACATGCGACGTTAAGCTCCGGAGAGGACATAACCGAGCGGAAGCGGGCGGAGGAAGAAAAAGAAAAAATACAAGCCCAACTCCTTCAAGCTCAGAAAATGGAGGCTATCGGTACCCTGGCCGGCGGTATTGCCCATGACTTTAATAACATCCTTCAGGCTATATTCGGTTATGTTCAACTTTTATCAATGAAAAAGGCAGAAAATGATCCCGACATTCGTTATTTGAATGAGATTAACAGATCCGCTCATAGGGCATCGGAACTGACCAAAGAACTTCTTATTTTTAGCAGGAAAATGGAGAGCATTTTAAGACCTGTGAATCTTAATCAGGAAATTGACCAGGTCCACAAGATACTTCAGAGAACAATTCCAAAGATGATAGCTATCGAATTGCATTTGGCTGAAGATATTAAGATCCTCAATGGAGATTCTATACAGCTTGAACAGGTCATGATGAATATCGCGGTTAATGCCAATTATGCCATGCCGGATGGAGGCAAAATTGTCTTTGAAACGCGAAACGTTGTTCTTGATGAAAGAGACGGTAATGCTCATGCAGGAGCTGCCTCGGGCGAATATGTCCAGCTGACTATTTCAGATACCGGCTGTGGCATGGACAAAGAGACATTGGGACATATATTCGAACCTTTCTATACGACGAAAGAGATAGGCAAGGGAACCGGGCTTGGCCTGGCCATGGTTTACGGCATTGTGAGAAATCATGGTGGGCACATCATTGTCTACAGCGAGCCAGGCCACGGAACGGTTTTTAAGATCTATTACCCAGTGTTAGACGAGGGGAATATAGAGCAGGAAACAGGGCCTGAGGAAGAGACTGAAATACGCGGCGGACACGAAACAATACTCCTTGTTGATGATGAAGAACCCATTCTGGACATTGCCCAGGAGATGTTAAGGGCGTATGGCTACACGACCATCACCGCCGAAAGCGGAGAAAGGGCTATTGAGATCTATAAGAGGGAAAAAAACCGGATTGACTTGGTGATCATGGATCTCGGCATGCCAGTGATGGGCGGCCATAAATGTTTAACGGAACTCCTTAGGATTGATCCCGAAATCAAAGTGATTATTGCCAGCGGATATACGAGCAGCGACAAGATAACAGAAGCTCTCAAAGGTGGTGCTGCCGCGTTTGTCGGCAAGCCATATCACCTCAGAGATATGCTCAACAAGATAAGAGAACTCTTGGATTAGCACTCATATTAAACAAATTGAGATTTGTTAATCCTAATGCTCTATGCATGCTCTAGTTGATGCTAGTTGTGCTCTAGTAGTCGGACTGTCAATCAGCTTTCAATATTGCACGCTGATCAACAGTTTATTTTTAGTTCGTACATTTTTTATCCATTCTGCATCAAAACAGCCAACTCGTATGCCCGTTGGCCTGGCTCATCACCAACTTGTGATGCCCATAGGGAATCGAGCATGGCACATGCAGCTGTTTCGTAATCTTTATGGAATGCTGCAGTGTGCATGTCATCAAACCCAAGCATTCCCCGGATACCGAGATTATAGGCCATACTGATCAACACCCCTTGCCTTGCCGGTGACAAATCGTGCCAGTACTGTACTACCATCGGCATCCGGTGCTGGATCCTCCTTATCCGCATCTGCAGGAGAACCGAGGCCTCCTCTTTGGTGATACCTCCTGTCAGTGCGAATCCGTAGCCAATCGTCCAGACACCTCTATTATCCTTGTACGGAGTTGAGCTGAACCCTTCGCGTATTTTTGTTCTGGAAACGACCTCATTAATTGCATCG
>JAQYVF010000070.1 GCA_030145625.1 Desulfocapsa sp.
GCCTTAACAGTTTCCATCTCAAACTGAGTAAAACCAATGGATGCCAAGACCCGTCAGCATATAGAAGATACCTTTCTCGAAGTTTCCCGCGCCGCCACCCGGAAAAAACTTTATGGGCTGCGGGCAGAACAGGACGGTGAGACACAACTGGCCAGACTTTTTCGGGCAATCGCTGTCTCAGAAGAGGCCCAGGCATGCCGTCTCCTCCTCCAACTACGAGGTCAGACCGGGAAAAATGCCCAGAACTGTCAGACTGCCTTTGCAGAAGAGATTCCCGATCTCATCAGCCGCTACGAACAGGCTGCAGAAACGGCAAAGAATGGTGGTGAAAAAGCCATGCACTCTGCCTTTTCTCAGTCTGCAAAGGTCCAACGTAAGCACCTCAGCCTGAAAAAGAAGCTTGAGAAGAACAGTGCCATGGAGACGCCATATCATGTTTGCGGCTTTTGCGGCTTTGTCATGGAGGGAAATACTCCGGACAACTGCCCCATCTGTTCAGCTCCTGCCAGCCGCTTCAAAGAAGTCTGAGACAGCCGCAACATCCCCGGATACGCCACAAGACACTCCGTTTACTCAAGGGGGGCTGCCGGATGATAATGGACATAGACTCGGCGCATGAATTCAATTTTCTTCAATAGGATTTCCTCTGCCCAGGTAGCGATTCTGTCACCCTCAGTCACACTCAGGGCACCATCCACCCCAATGGTGACATTGACTACCAGATAGGGGCCAAAGCGGTGGGCATGAACCTCTTCTACACCCTTTACCCCATCCACTGCTGCCAAGAGATCGCGGATCTCCCTACCCAGCTGTTTTCCAGGCAGGGTATCCATGAGATCTGCCGTGGAGGTCCGCAAGATTTCCACTCCGGTTTGGAGAATAATCAGTGAGACCACGGCCCCTGCCAAAGGATCCACCCAGGGAAAGCCCATACGCCCGAAAAAAATACCAACTGCGGCAGCCAGGGCCGCAAAGATATCATTGCGGTGATCATGGGCCAGGGCCTCCACCGCACTGTTTCTGGTCTGTTTCCCTATCTTGCCGGTCCACAAAGTCAACCAGACCTTAAGAGCGGCCCCGACCAGGGCCACCCAGAGAGCAATCCTGGATGCTCCGGCAAAATCACCTGTCCCGGAAAGAATTTTATAGACGCCATTGACCGAATTCCAGAAAATGGCGATGGCGGTACTGATGACAAAGGCCCCGACCACCACAGCGGCAATACTCTCCATCTGATCATGCCCGTAGGGATGCTCATGATCTGCCGGCTTGCCCGAGAGTTTCATGAAGATCGACATCACCACCCCATAAGCCACATCTGAGGTAGAATTAATGCCATCGGCAAGCAGGGCCGGACTATGACCGACAACCCCAATGGTGGCCTTTACCACTGCCAGCAATGCATTTGCAGCAAGGCCCACATGAACGGCCAGCAACCCCTTACGGTTCCGTTCATTGGTTACAAGCTCACTCTCTTGTTCTTTCATCCTTACAACCTAGCGAAACATATTTTTAACACATGACAGACTGTATACTGAAAAAACGAGGCTCTGATCCTCAATGTTGCCGGACCGTTCAATTATTTAAAATTGCTCAACAGTCGTTATCTCAACCCGCAAACTGCGAATTTCCAATTTTCAATTCCATGTGTTTGACAATACGTTCACTCTCGGAGTTTTTCAAGCTGTTTCCGAGTATACAGCTCCTCTCCTTCGTCCGAAAAACAACTCCATCTCCTTTCTGCCAATAGACCATTCTCTCACTAAAACCATCATATCCCTTACTCCTGAGTCCCCCCTTGGCAATCAAAAAAAAAGGGTTGCAGGCAGACGCTTTCGCGTCCGCCTGCAACCCTTCAGGAGAAGACTCTTACTCTTCCCGCGCCGCCCATACCATCTGTTAAAAAAAACAGGCGATCATTCAACGGGACCGGAAGGCCCTAAAAGAGCCTAGTTATGAGGAACCGTCTTAGGATTTCTTTGACGGCATGGGAGGGCTTGGTACTTCATCGTGACATTCACCACAATTATATTGACCGGTAATGCCATGTTCTTTAACGGCTGAAAAGTCTGCCTCGGTCTCATACTTGCCGTCTTTCCAATCATTGAGCAACTCAACTACACGGTAAGCAGTACTCGCTGCAACCCTGGCACAACGGTCTTTTCTTTCAGCACTCTTCAGAGGATGGCCTGAGGCCTCCATCCATTTTCCGACAGACACATGACAGAGCGGGGAATCGCTGGTGGTGGTAACAATCTTGTTGATGGGAATTCGTGGTTTGGCAGGTTTAAATACAGGCATATCTGCCTCAGAATACCACTGCATAATATCATTAGCGATATGATGTCCTTCCGTGGCACCGGCGATACGAGGCCCGATAATCAGATTGGCAACAATATTTGCGCCGGCTGGCGAACCACAAACCGTACCCCAGCCAACCATGCCACCTTCAAGAAAGACAAAGGCGTCTGACGGAAAAGAGGTATAGGGCTCCCCAACTTTTTCCTTCAACTGGCTAAAGACTGAATTTATTACCGCACAACCGCAGAACACCCTGTACCATTCTTCGTAACAGATCTCAGCAGTCTTGACCGGATCAAGTTTTTCATAGGGCCATGGCCACTTTTCAGTCGTCGCACCTTTGGCCTGAGCAGACTTCAATATCCCACCGAACTGTGTAAGAGCAGTACCTGCGGCAAGGACTCCTGCAGTACCAATCATCATCTGACGACGGGATACGCTATGACAGTTTTTATCCGGTTTCTCCATAATGTTTTTCCTCCACATGCTGGTTGTATGATTATTGACCAAGACCAACTCATCAGGCTCAGCCGACTCAAAGAAAACCTCATTGACAAAAGAAAGGTACCCGAAAGTGTCAGGCACCACAACGTGGCATATTGTCGCATCCCCTGAAAAATATTATAAAAAGTGTTCACAGACCCTAACAAACAAAGGATAAGGTACAGATTTTGTTTTACTTTCTCAAAAAGAACGCCTAAGCTGTATATTACCATTACACAGTAACAAAAGGTGAGGATTACCATCACCACCTGCAAAGGTGAAACCAGCTCCACCCGGTTTTTCTGGCCTCCAGGCCCCTGTCCTTAGTAAAGACTACTTTCGGTGCCCTATGCTTTTTCCAAATCTCAAATGTTTCATCCTCAGCACCCACAAAGATCAGGTCAATGTTACTCTCCCCTGGCTGCTGGCCCTACGCTGGGGCGAGGTATTCTGCCAGATTATTCTCATTGTCGCGGTGTGGCTGGTAATGGATATCGAAATTCCCCTCCTGCCGGTCTCCATCATCATTCTCTTTGGGGGAGCCAGCAATATCTACCTCCATTTTCGGCACGAAATTAACGCTCCGGTCTCCAATCGCCTGATTTTACTCATTCTCCTGATGGATACTGTCTTCCTCACCGGACTTCTCCATGTCACCGGTGCGGCCATGAACCCCTTTGTCTTTCTTTACCTGATTCATATTGTCACCGGAGCCATCATTCTCCAGGAGAGGTGCTCCTGGCTGATCACCGCCACCACCCTGGCCTGCTACAGCCTGCTCTTTTATTTTCCACCCTCCTTCATCTCCGCCCTTTCCGAACCACATGTTCTGAGGGATGCAACCGACCTGCAGCAAATCGACAACCTCACCGATTCCATCCAACTACACCTGAAAGGAATGGGTGGAGCCTTTTTCGTCACCTCAGTGTTCATAGTTTTTTTTGTCAGTAAGACCCAAAAGGCCCTCACCCAACATCGAATAAAAATCCAGACCCTGGAAAAGGAACGGGAACGCAACGAACGACTGGCTTCCCTGGCCACCTTTGCAGCAGGAGCGGCCCACGAACTCTCTACCCCTCTCAGCACCGTCGCTGTAGTCTCCTGCGAGATGATCCACGCCCTGAAGGAACATGGCGAAAATGGAGAGCTCCTCGACGATGCCCGTCTGATCAGAAGGCAGGTGGCGGACTGCAAAGAAATCCTCTACCAGATGGCAGCAGGGGCGGGTGAACATCTGGGTGAAGAGATCAGAGAATTCTCGATCCAACAGGCTGTGAATCAAATCCTTGAAGAACTCAAAGAGGAGGACTGCAGACGACTGGAGGTAACCATAGAACCTAAGGACTTAAAAATCACCATGCCCTTTCGTTCACTGTGCCGAACAATAAAAGGGCTTGTAAAAAACGGGCTTGAGGCCTCCTCGCCTCCGGAAAAAGTGTCCATGCGCTGGTTTACAACAGCGGAACATCTGGGGGTTGAGATACGAGACCCGGGAACAGGTATTGAAGAACAGATGGAGAACCAGGTGACTGAGCCATTCTTCACCACCAAAGATTCGGGACTCGGCCTTGGCCTCTTCCTGGCCAAGAGTATGGCGGAACAATTTGGCGGCGACCTCACCATAGAACTACAATCAGATCAGGGTACGCGGGTAACACTGACCCTTGCCCTTGAAATGATCGGAAAAAAACTGCACGATTAGAAAGAGAGCGGAGTGAGTTAATGGAAAAGATTCTACTGGTTGATGACGAGGATTTCTTCAGAGAGCGCCTAAACCGAGCCTTTATCCGCAGAGGCTATACCACCTGTACCGCCTCCTGTTACGACGAGGCCATGGCCATCACCCGAAAAGAGCAACCGACCATGGCCGTGGTCGACCTCAAGATGCCTGGGAAAAGCGGACTGCTCCTGGTCAAGGACGCTCTGGTCATTGCTCCCGAACTGAGGATCGTCGTCCTTACCGGCTACGGCTCCATTGCCACAGCCACAGAAGCCATCAAATTGGGAGCAATCTCCTACCTGGCCAAGCCCGCTGATATCGATGAAATTCTCAAGGCCTTTTCCAATGACAGCAACCTGGAACTGGAAAGCCTTACCGAGGATATCCTTCCCCCATCACTTGCCAGAGTAGAATGGGAACATATTCAACGGGTTCTCGCCGATTGTGATGACAACATCAGCTGCGCCGCCAAAAGACTTGGCATCCACAGAAGAACGCTGCAGAGGAAACTTTACAAATACGCACCCAAATAAAAGCACGGGCAGAGACGGATATAACAGGCAATCACCTCTCACCTCTGCCATCAAGTAATCCGGCCAAGGCCTCCCGTGTATTCACCGGCATCTTGCAGCTAAAGTCCTCGCAGACATAGGCCGTGGCCCGCCCTTCAATTTTCCTCACAGTTTTCAGAAAGGGAAGTGTTTTTTCGAGAACGTCCTGGTTTTCCCTACCATCTGCCAACAGGAGTGTAGCGTTAGGAAGATAACGGGAGTGAACCTCCCGGAGCAGTTCCCTGCTATCTTCTTCACTCAATTCTCCGGCTATGACGATCTGTCTCGGCTTGTCCAGCTGAAAATCCATGGCAGCAAGCATCAAGGGCATAACCGCGGGATAGGATTCCAGGGTTTTTCCAAAGGCCTCAATGGTCTTTTTACCCAGCTCGCGGTACTGCTTCTTCCCGGTCAAACTTCCAAGACGCAACAGGTTGAAGGCAGCCACTGAATTACCTGAAGGCTCGGCGCCATCATAAGCCGCCTGCATTCTAGTCAGCAGATCTGCGGATTGCGGAGTATCATAAAAGCCCCCTTTTTCATCGCTGAAGAGTTCAATCTGCTGTTCAGTCAGCTCCACAGCCTGAATCAGGCGCGATGGAACATGACTTGCCTGGTAGAGGTCGAGGAGCCCCTGGACGAAAAAGCTGTAATCATCCAAGCCGGCAGGATGGCGAGCCTCTCCTTCCCGCCACCGTCGTTTAAGCTTTCCATTGACAACGAGATTCTCCAGGAGAAAATCAGCACCCCTGTCAGCAGCAAGCAAATAACGATTATCTTCCAGTATCACAGATGCCCTGGCAAGGGCTGAAATCATCAATCCATTCCAGGCAGTGATGATTTTGTCATCCAGGTGAGGCGCCACCCTCTTTTTGCGTCGATTCAGGAGCTTGACTCGACCACTGCCCAGATGTCTCTCAAGCTCCTCCTCACTGACCTGTCCCTCCCTGGCCACCTGTGTCAAATCTTTTGCCTGATACAGGATATTACGGCCGACAAACTCCTTCTGCGGATCCTGCAGGGCATTGCCATCTCTTTTCACCCCATAATAGGCCTTGAACAAAGCGGCCTCCTGAGCGGTGAGCAAGAGATTGATCTCCTCTTCAGTCCATAGATAATAGGCCCCTTCTCCATGCTCGGACGGATCATAGGGATTGACGGAATCGGCATCCTCTGCTGAATAAAATCCACCGCCAGGACCCTGCATATCCCGCAGCACATAGTCCAGAATCTCGCTGGCCGTTTTTCTATACCGGGGATCGCCTGTTAATTGAAAAGCAGAAAGATAGACGGAGGCCAATTGCCCCTGATCGTAGAGCATCTTTTCAAAGTGGGGAACACGCCACCTGCCATCCACCGAATATCGATGAAATCCACCACCCACATGGTCATACATCCCTCCAGCTGCCATCTGCTCCAGGGTATACAGGGCCATGTCCCGTGCCTCTTTCTCTCCGCTGGACTTATAAAAACGGAAGAGGAAATCCATGACCACCGGCCGTGGAAACTTAGGGGCCTGACCAAAGCCACCATACTTGGGTTCATAGCTGTCTCTTATCTGCCCGAACCCCTTAGCCAGCCAGGAACTGACTAACGAGCGACTACTGTCAGGATTGTTCTCTTGAATGTAAGCCGTCACTTTCTCGGCAGAGAGGGTCAGGCTCGTTCTATCGTTCAGCCAGGCCTTATGGATAAGCTGCAAGAGTTCAAGAAATCCCGGCCGACCGTAGCTGCTTTGCAAGGGGAAGTAAGTACCGGCGTAAAAAGGCCTGGTATCCGGAAAGAGAAAAAGCGACATGGGCCAGCCACCACTACCGGTCATGGCCTGGGTAGCGGCCATGTAAATCTGATCGATACCGGGAAGTTCCTCACGATCCACCTTAATCGAGATAAAGTATTGATTGAGAAAGTCGGCAACTTTTTGATTTTCAAAAGATTCGTGCGCCATCACATGACACCAGTGACAGGTAGAATAGCCGATTGACAGAAAAATCGGTTTATCCTCATCCTTGGCCCTGATCAGGGCCTCTTGTCCCCATGGATACCAGTCAACCGGATTATAGGCATGTTGCTGCAGATAGGGACTCTTTTCATGGAGCAGATGATTTCCCTGTTCCCGGCCCAGCCTGATACTTTTAGAATTTTCTTGTTTCATCTGCTCTCCCTGTTGCTCTCCACCAACCCTGCCCACCATAGCAAAACAAACAATCAGCAGGACAAGGATAATTTTTTTCATGGATATACACTCCTCATGCAGGCGCGATTCAAACAAAACCACTTGGTCCATTAAAGATAATCATTCCTACAGCTCTGCCAAGAACAAATTGCCCAGGTTCTTGACAGGCATTTCAAACCAGTTGCGCTAAACGACAGTCACATCTTTTTGAGATCGTTGCCAACTAATCTATTGATATGAATTGTATGAAACAGAAATGCTTTCCGAAGCCATGCCCGGAAATGGCATGACTTCGTAGGCAATGGAGGAGGTTCCATTCAGATTGCTCACGGAAACAAAAGCGGGGTTGACGACTCAACGCCCCTCTCTCACACACAGAGAGATACATATTTGCTACCTATTTGTGGATACCGCACAGGTACCGAAACCCCTGCTGTTTTTCATTCTTCGGCCTTGAAATCTCAAGTGTTCAGCCAAAGGCACAGCTCTCAATATAACTGGTGTTAACACCAATAAAATTATTAGCCAACTGAATCTGTTTTTTCACCCACTTGTCCTGCTGCCTGATGATCTCATACATAACAACATCACTCAGGGGGATATACTTTTGAATTGATTTGCTCTTGAACAGTCCGTAAAAAGAGCCGGTTATATCAAAAAAAGAATTGACTCGCACCTTGGTCAGCAGGTGGATATGTTTTTTCTCTTCATGGGTCTTTTCTTTTAGTGCATCTGCCCTTTTCTTCTCTTCAGCACTGCCTAACCCTACAAAGTCATCGTGAAAAAAAATAATATTCGGCTGCCGTATCTGAACCCGATCAAACTTCTGAAACTCTCGGATACCGTCAATGGAGAGGGTGACATTAAACATCAACAGGACATCGTTGAAATTCTTTTCCGTGGGATCTTTCCAATAAAGATTCGTGCTGTTGAGTAAATCAGTGGTCCGTAAGTTCGTATTGGGAACATCGACTTCTCCAACATACTGTTTGCCCGGAGTAAATATTGTTATCTTCCTGCGCACTGCCTCCATATTTCCCCCTTCCCTGATTTTTCCTTCCTGCCAACCTTGCGACTGCACACGATCACCAGGTTACCCTGGCCCTCTATTTATCATATGGAAAAATCGTAGAAAAGGCAAACAGTGGCGCCTGGCAAGATCCTTTCTCCGAGAAGGTATCAATACAGGGGAGATACAAGGCGGGCAGCTCCCATCTTCAAGCGCTGTCCCAACCCACAAGGAAAAGTAGTGGCAAGCTGTGCGCTGTCTATCAGTTCTACAAGACAATGCTCAAGCTGCAAGAGACTGGACGACTCATAAAGAACGGTGGTAATTTCAAAATTGAGTCGAAAACTGCGCTGATCCATGTTAGCAGAACCAACCAGTCCCCAGAGGTGATCAATCACCCCCACCTTGGAATGGAGAAAGGCTGGCCCCATCTCATAGATTTCGACCCCACTTTCTATCAGTTCGCGGTAATAGCTCCGCCCAGCCCAAAGGGCCGGACTGTGATCTGATTTCTCAGGCAGCAGGAGCCTGACCCTCACCCCACGCAGGGCGGCGGCTTCAAGGGTCAATATCATGGCCCTATCCGGAACAAAGTAGGGCGTTGCAATCACAACAGAATATTCTGCCGCTGAGATGGCTGCCAACAACAGGTGATGCATGAGCCCGACATCAGAATCCGGACCAGAGGGAATGACCTGAACGATCTGCCCGAAAGAATTCTCTCGTACCTGCAGAGAGGGGAAATAATGCTCTGAAAAAATGTCCTCTGCAGTGGCATAATACCAATCTTCAATAAATGTCTCCTGAAACTCATAAACTGCAGGACCGGTAAGGCACAGATGGGTATCGATCCAGGCCCCGGAAGGGGTGTCACCACGAAAATACTCATCCGCTATATTCTGACTGCCGGTAAAGGCAATCCGCCCATCAACAACTGCAATTTTCCGATGATTGCGAAAGTTAAAATGGAAACGCCAACGAGGTCCTCTCCACGGCAGCACCGGCATGAACCAGGCAACCTTGACTCCAGAGCTACGAAGACGCTCCACAAGGGACAGGGGGAGATCCCAGGAACCAAGATGGTCGAGCAGCAGACGACAACATACCCCATTTCTCGCTTTTTCCATCAGGAGGACAGCCAATTCCTCACCACTTCTATCAGCCCGAAAAATAAAATACTCCAGGTGAACATGGTGGGTGGCAGCTGCTATGGCATCCAGCAGGGCCTGCCAGGAATCAGCACCTCTATCATGGTAAATCTCCACACTGTTGGCATCGGTGGGAGGCTGTCGGTCATTGATTCGTGTCGCCAATTTTACAAATTTGCGCAAGGAGGGAGGATAACCCTTTTCGTCCATCTCAGGAGCATGGGTGCGCCGAAAAGTACCAAGGGTCTTGCGTAATTCAGGATTAAGGCCCCTTCGCTTTCTGATCAGGCGACGTCGAGCACGATTTCGTTTCGGTTCACTGAGAAGAAAAAAAAGAATAACTCCCAGGATAGGCAGGAGTAAAAAGGTCAATATCCATGCCAGCATGCTCCTCGGTTCTCGGGGATGAAGCAAAACATAAGAGATACCCAAAAGAATACCCAGAATATCAACAATCGCCCATAGTGAGCCGAATGGAAGAGATACACTTTCAACAAACATCAGAAACCATAGGAACTAATTCTCCAATAACGAGCCCAGGCAGCGTTCACACACCCAGTCCCGCCACCTCCAGTGAAGCGACTCATTTTCCCTACCACCTTCACAGCAGGATATCCTGAACAACCTAATACCACCATTGCACTTTCATCAACTATAGGTATAATTACCTAGTCAAAAATAGGTATTTCATACAATTGTATCTTTCATATAAAATGCTATCCTAAAGAAGATGAGAAATACTCTCTCTTGAGAGTTTCTCCTTCCCAAAAGTTCTAAACACGGAGAAATTATGGAACAGCGAAAATATGTACGAAGCAATATGATCGGCATGGAAGTGGACATCTCGGATCGAGCAGGGTTTTGCACCGGAACCATCAGAGATATTTCACGATTCGGTATTTGTATCACAGACATCCCAAGAAAACTCCATGCAAAAAACGGTCTGTTTGACGTGGTCATAACTGGCCAGGGCCACAGTTTCAGATTAAAGGCCCAGGAAAAATGGGAGACAAAGGATGGGCTGACAACGATAGTTGGGGCATTCATTGACAACGTCCCCTGGGATTGGACAGAAATGGTCATGCAGCACGAACCCGAGAGTGATGATATATGGGGAAGCCATTAACAAATGGTACCCAACAAAGCAGAGGTGTCAAGAAGATGATGACTGTCCTGTAAAGGCATCCGCCTCTTCTGGCCCAAGCAGGTTGAGCCAGACCTTGTGGCTGCGTGGAAACTCTTTTTTGCACAAGCCCTTCAGTAACTTCTTGACCTTTTCCGACTCAACCAAAAATTCTTCCCGAACAAAACCACGCTCCAGGACATGAAAAACGTCTCCGCGCCGAATCACGCACACGGCCCGGTCCCTTTTATAGGGTTGAAGTAACAGGCCTTCACCTTCCTTGAGCCGGGAAAGGCGTACCAGTACCATATGCAACAACCTGCCCTTATCTACCTGCACAGTTATTTTGGAGATACACCTAAGGGTACCTTGAAAAATTAGATTTTTTGTTCAAGATCGAGGAGCAGACGAAAAAATAAGCGCAGCATATAGTTGATATGTGAGCATTATTTTTTTGGCTGTGACGAATAGCTTGGGCAAAAAGGCATTTTTCCGAGGTGGCCCTAAATAGCTTCCAGTCACCTACATCCCAGGCATCATACCCGGTTTGTCCTCTTTTTCGTTCTTGGCCTTTTCCTCATCAGCACTAATTGCAGCCATGGCTGCAGCACCCGCCGCCTCCAGCACACGTTTTCTCTGCTCATCATTTGCATCTTCCGTTCCCGACCCTGCATCTTTGGGCGGATTTAGAACCTCCGGATCTATCTCCACGATCACCTTCTTATGGGCATAATGGATCCCCTTGGCTACTAATGCCTCTGTAATAAGGCGATAGGCCTCTCGCTGAATCACGAATTGTTTCCCCGGATGGGCTTTAAATTTCGCCCGAATAGTCATTACCGAATTAGTGATCCCCCTTACCCCCTGTGATTTTAACGGAAAGATAAAGTCCTTGCTGTGCTCCTCGTCGTTGAGCATGGCCTGGCCGACCTTCTTAATAATCTTACGCACCTGATCAATATCGGTATCGTAGGGAAAATCGAGGTTAAATTTGACCACGATCCCACCGCGCATATAGTTAGTTATGGCCCCAAGATCACTATGGGGAACAATCTGCAACATACCACGATGATGGCGCAGCATGACATTTCTCAAGGTAATCGACTCCACCATCCCGGAAAGACTGCCGGAAGTCAAATACTCTCCTACCCGAAAGGCATCATCCATTAGGTAGAAAAATCCAGAGAAGATATCACTGACCATTTTCTGCGCCCCAAAACCGATGGCAAGCCCGACCACACCGGCACCGGCAAGCAAGGGAGCGATATCCACCCCCATGGAAGAAAAGATGATGAGGGTCACCATCACCAGCAGAATCGATCCAATAAATTTACGAACCATCGGCAGCAAGGTATAGGACCGTCCTTGTGCTGCAGAACCTCCCCACTCGTCAGCTTCATCCTCGTCCCCATTTTCTTCCGGCAGACCTTCCAGAATCTTTCGCTCAATATAATTGGAAATAAACTTCCAGAAAAAGAGGGCAAAGGTAAGCACAATGAGAATATCGAATACTGCAGCAGCAAGCCGCGAGACAAAGGGGATCTGAATACCCCAGAGAGAGGCCAACCAGATCGAGATAGCAAAAAAGAGTCCCAGACGAGCCACTCTCCCCACTTTTTGCGTCAAAAGCCGCCCCCTTTCCCTCTCCTCAAGCACTTTTTCATCCGGCTCTTCGCCCTCTTCCATAGAATCAGATCGGGAGAACCCCAAGGTTCTCATACCATTGCCAACGACCCACTGAGCCAGCTTGTCCATAACCATAAAAATAGGGACAATGAAAAATGAAAAAAGAAAGGCTCCATTCCCATGCTTGGTGGGATCTGTGATATCCCCCAAAAGAAATGACCAGAGAACAAAGAGATACAAAATGGCCAGGATATGCCACACAGAGGCAAAGCGAACCTGGGCCCAACTCCGCTCGTTGTCATCATCAGAGGGACGAAGCAGGTAAGCAGCTACTTTTTTTCTGCTGAAAAGAACAGTTATTGCCGTCATCAGGAGTAAACCTGTGGCAATCATCAGGAGCAGGACATGCATACTTTCTCGGGACACCTGCATTTTTGACAGAAAAACCACAGCCATCAGAGTAAAAACAATATAGGTGGCAACCCCGAGTACCATTTTATGGAGAGTCTGTGCGGCCTCATCAGAGAGGGGCAGCAAACGGAAAACAGTGCTGCCAGGCGAACAAAAAAACTGAGAAAACAAGGAAATTAATCGAACAAGAGCCAGCCCGATAAGACAGGAGAAGAAAAGAATCCGGAGCGAATCATCGGTATTCCCCAGGATCAGGAAAAACGCAACAAAGCCGCAGCAGAAAAAGATAACAAGACCAATGACCCTGGGCAGGATATTTGCTATTGCCGACCAGAATCTGGCAATACCTGCCGGATCGGGTAACAAGCTCATCCCTGCTTGAAACTGTTTGGGGCAAAACAATCTGCGAGAGACCAGTTCAACACCATAGCTGATAAGCAGAATGGCCAAAAGCATACCTTCTCCGAACCATCCACCATTGCCAAAAACAGGTATCAGGATATTCTTGAGTTCCGGAAGCACCTGAGGCACATGCGTCCACAGATTGAGCAGTCTCGCAACTGTCCCATCGGTTTCGGAATCAACAGCACTCAGAAAACTGCCCAGCACAGCCACCGGCCCGCTTCCTGTTGGCTTAGATGACTCTGCAGTTGCAGCCTCTTTCTTCAACTCTTCTATAAAAAGATGCCGTACCTGCTCATCAGACAAGCCTGCCAGCATGGCATCTACATTTGATGCGGTAACAGGTTCAGGTACTGCTACCTGCTTTTCCGAAGCAGAAAAAGAAAAATCCGACCATCCAACCTGTACGGCCAACACTATTATCACCACTAAAATCAACCGATCAAGTAACCGACAACGCACTCTCATTGCTGCCTCCCAATTCCAAAAACCATATCCTCTTCTCCTGCCGTTTCTCTTTCTTGGTCAAAAACTTCCCGTACACGATACGATACGATACAATCCATGTAGAGGCAAGAAGGAACTCGCCGCTTTCCTTCCCCTGTCTTTCCCTGACGACAAACTGTTTTTCAAGGAAACCATCTCCCGCAACTCCATGACCCGTCTCCAAGAGATTGACTTGCATAAAAAGTAAATCAACACCTGAAAAAAACGAGTTCAAGGGCGAATCAGAGCACTGAACGGACAATCAGAAAGCAAAAAAAAGAGAGCGCAGAAAAACTGAAGCTCCTCAATACTGAATTGTCCCATATCATAGACACAAGCACAAATAGAACTCGAATCATCAACACCGGACTGATGCGGTCTTCAACCTCCCCCCCGCTATCTTCTTGAAAAATCATACAGTTGAACAAGCTGTTTTGGTAGATAAGTCCATACTCATTTCTTCGTCAGCCAGCATCTGTCATGCCGACAATTTCCCCTCCCTCTTTTTTATAAAAAGTTTCTTTTTACAAAAACCAGAAAAATTTTGTTTCCCGCAGATTATACGCTACAATAAATTTGAAATGAGGATGCTGCTTATTGTCAGACTACAACCACAGAGACTCTTATGTTGCCGGAAAAAAACCAGGCCAATAGTGATCCGACACTCTCTTTCCACCTCATGAAGTTCGCCCTTCTGGACTACCAGAAAAGCTCCAGCCAGTTGACCGAGAAAGAATATCTTCACATCTATCAACTGGCCAACGAAGAAATGCTCCTTCATCAGCTCATCCTCTCTTCCGATGAAGCCTGTTACGTGGTTATTCCCGACCCCGTCCTCCGGCAGACACTATCGACAATTATTGCTGAATATCCTGATGAAATGGATTTTCGCACCTTACTTCAGGAAAACAGTCTCTGTTTTACAGACTATCTCACAGCCCTGTGCAACGATCTCAGGGTGGAAGCAGTACTGACACAAATTGCATCCACGGTACAATCTGTCGCGCCTCTTGAAATACTTCACTACTTTCGCAGCCATCAAGACAGTTTTATGCAGCCAGAACGTCGCAGTGTCGACCATCTCCTTATTTTTTCTGATCCTTCCTCTCCAACACTGACAGATCGAGCACTGGAGCAAGCCGTTGCCATCCGCCGCAGGCTTTGCCAAAATCCCGAAAAATTCAGCTATGAGGCCAAACGCTACTCGCAGTGCAGTAGTGGAACAAACGGAGGCAACCTGGGTAAAATTAAGGCCGGCGAACTATGCAAAGAGCTGGACCAGTGCCTTTTCACCCTGAACAGCGGAGAAATCAGTCCAGTAATCAAAAGTTCTGCAGGATTCCACCTCCTCTATTGCAGAAAAATCCATCAGGCAAAGAATATGAGCCTTGCTGAGGCATCCTCTCAAATATTTCCCATTCTCCTCAAGAAAAAACAACTTGCGGCCTGCCGATCATGGTTAAAAGCCCTGATGCATCCGATTTGAAATGAGCCTTTCGTGACTGATTCTCCTCCCACTTCTGTCCCTCAATTTTGTTGTCCGAACATCCTGTTCCGCACTGAGACCATCACCAGCAAGGACGAAGACAAGCCTTCTTTTGAAACCACCGAACTGCTACGAAAGGATCAGCCCCTGATAAAGCTGGTAGAGCCTACGAAAACTCCTCCCGGAACCCCTGTCCGCCTCCGAAGCGGAACACATACTCTTTTATCGGAAAACAATGACGCTCTCCTGGCCGCTGTTGACGGGTATCCGTCCCTCTCTAGAGAAAAGGGCGCCGATGCGAAAATCCTCTCCGTGTCGATGACCCCTCTTCTCTCCATTACCGATGACGAAATGGATGCATCCATTACCCTCTATCCACCTGTTAGCGGATGCAATGAAGTGACAGCAGAGCAACTTCTCGGAATTCTCAAAGACAACAACATAGAGTTCGGTCTTGATGCAGAGCAACTGGCAGGGCTCGTTCATCAATGCAAACAAGAACAAACAGTTCTCTCTGCCAAGAGTGTGGCCAGAGGGTTTCTGCCCCTGCCCGGCAAAGACAGTTTTCTCCGCTATGAAATTGAAGTAGGACCGCTTCCCGGAAAAATCCTGGGAAACGGTAAAATCGATTTTCGTGAACGTAAGATGTTCGTTGGCGTCAAAAAAGGAGAACTCATTGCCACAAAAATTCCCGCCACTGCCGGTACTCCTGGAATCAACGTCCTGGGAAAAGAGGTCCCTCAACCGATGGGAAAAGACATTCCCGTTACTGTCTCCGATGATGCTGAGTATGATGAGGAGAACGGCGTTATCCATGCCCTGCGCTCCGGCATTCTCTCCATGGTCAATGAAAACAGTATTAAAGTCTGCGCCAAACAGGTCATATCCGGCGACATCGATTTCAGTACCGGCAACATTGAATCAAAAGATGCAGTTGAAATCAGCGGTTCTGTACTCCCCGGGTTCGAGGTCCGTACCCATGGTGACCTGTTAATTGGCGGCAGTGTCAAATCCGCCCTTATCCATTGCCGAGGAAATCTCGTTATCAAAGAAGGAATTATCGGCGAGCACGGTCAAATTCGAGTCCAGGGAGACGCCGATTTCAATTTCATAGAACAGGGACTCATCAAAAGTAGAGGCCGCGTAGTTATCCGTAAACAATCCTATTACTCCAGGATCATGGCCGATGGAGACATACACTGTCACGAAAAAAGCCAAACCATGTCGGGCCTGCTGCTCAGCGGCGGCAGTATCAGTCTGGGGTCGGTGGGATCGACGAATGCTCCTCCAGCCATCATTGCCGCCGGAGTTGAACCAGAGCGTTATCTTCACTCCATGGCAATTCGTTCCCAGCTGCAAGAGGCTGAGGAAGAGCTCCACCTTTGGCTGCAGCGCAATGGACAACAGGCAAAAGCACCCCGCCGCCAGTCACTGGAAGAATCTATCAGCAGCCTGCAGCATGACCTGCACAGCATCAGCCTTATCCCTGGAATCGATTCACCAACACCCGAAGAAACCATGAACTACCTCAGAGGCATCACTATCATTGTTCATGGCACAATTTTTTCCGGAACGAAGCTGCAGATCGGCAATACCTGCAGAACCACAGAATATGATTTTAAGAACATCCGCTTCCTACTTAACACAGCGGGAAGCAGTATCATTGAAGGTGATTTGTAAGAGAGGAGAACCAATGTTTGTCAAACTCTGGATGCAGCAGGATTTCATTAGCGTAAACCAGGATACATCCCTTGCCGAGGCAGGCGCAATCCTTGATGAACACAATTTTCGTCATCTGCCAGTGGTGGACGCTGACGAGCTCGTGGGAATTATCACTCAGACAGATATCAAAAAAGCCCTTCCCTCCGCCATTGATTCTTCGCTGAACGCACATGATCGGATGCTGGCAACCCAGGCAAAGGTTTCTGCCTTTATGACAACTACTCCCGTCACTGCCGACTCCATGGATCCCCTTGAGGATATTGCTACTCTTATGCGAAAGTTCAAGGTTGGGGCTATTCCCGTGGTTGAAGGCAAAAAAATTGTGGGTATCATCACCGAGTCGGACATTTTCCAGGCCTTTATCGAAATATTAGGCGCTGATACGAAAGGAGCCCGTATCGAAGTACAAATTGACCACAACAGCTCGGCCATCTACACTGTCATCGACATCTGCAAACGATTTGAAATGGATCTTACAGCCTTCACCCTCTACAAAAATTTCAGCCCTGATCAGCAGCTTCTCACTTTCCGGGTCTCCGGAAAAAAACTTGAACAGATGGTAGACGATCTCTGGAAAGCAGGAGTAAAGATCAACCGGATCCTAATGCCCCCCGACGACGAGTGAGACTCCCTTCAAGACTTAGATTTTTTTCTGATAACTCCTGTCTGGAGCCACAAATACCACCCTGCAACTCCCGTTGCAGACGTTTTTTCAGGCGATACCTGTTCCAGTAGGTAAAAGGGGCCTTACTCGTCTTTGCTACTCCCTGCATTTCAGATTCAGAATTCAGCAGTAGCCTAAGAAGATGATCCGTGGACGTCTTCTTGCCGAGAAATTTTGTGCAACCTGCACAATAACTGACAACACACTCGGCGCCTGCCTCTATCGCCCGTTTATCAGTCCAAATCTTGGCAAAATCTGGACGCAGAAAACCTGCCGAGCCTCCTTCTCCACAACAAAAAGAGGTGGCTCTACTGTGTGCCATCTCTCTTACCTCCATACCTAATTGCCGTAAAAGCTCACGCACACTGTCCTGCACTTTTCCAGCAAAACGAACTCCACAAGGATCATGAACCGTCACCTGCTTCGTCTCCTGCCTGAAAAAACGTCCTGATTCTGCAAGTTCTTCATAGATCATACGTACACGGAATCCTGCTCCATACTCCTGAAAAACCCGATAGCAGTTGGGGCAGGCCACCAACACCTCTTGCACAGAGTAACGATGGAGTATATCACACAACTCTCTAAACATTTTTTTAAAATGAGCATCATTTCCAAGGTCATGGGAGGGTTTGGTACAGCAGTCAAAAACAAGACCGAGATCTGGAACCAAGTTCCGCAGTAACTTGAACAGATGGTAAAAGGCCTGCGGACGGCTTCCCGGCATAGCGCACCCCGGGAAAAAAATAGTTTTACAATTCCTGGGCAGATAAAACCAGGAAAAGAGAGAAGAACTTCCCCGTTTTTCATAGGCTCGAATGGTCCTGTGCTGGCGCAACTCACCTTCTCCTTGCTCCACCAACTCTCTGCGCATGGCAAGAAACATAGATGATGGATCCAATGCATTGGGACACACCCCATGACAAAGGCCACAAAGACTGCATTCAAAGGGAAAATGTCCCCCTCCTCTTTCAGCCAGCCAATCCTCAGCCAGGTCTTTAGGAGAACCATACTCCTGCAGAAAGGCACACTCCCGAACACAGATGCCACAGCTCACACAATCCTGAGCGATTCGTTCTACAGAGAGAAGATTATTTTCTTTACTCATGGCTGAAGGTATCACCCCTTTCAAAAGGGACTGACCAATTGACCTGCCGATGCCATGGTCGACATGATATCATACATATTGGTAATACTCCCCGCCTTACGTTTCTTTTCAAGCTTGAAAAACTCAAGACAGGTACCGCAAACCCAGATGATCACACCTTTCTTTTCCAGATCCTGCAATGCCTGCAGGGCTTTACCTTCCGTCGTCACAAGCTTTACTCCTCCATTATAGAGCAAGATATGGGAAGGAAGAGGTGAGACCTCGCTGATGGTGGTCACATAGGTCTGCAACAAGGCCCACCCCAGTTCGTCGCTCCCCTGTCCCATACTGTCGGAAGAGATGACATAGACAAGGTTGCCGCCACCGGGCAGGTCACAGCGATAATCACTCTCCTTGAAACTTTCTGCAGCACTTTTCCCATCACCTGGAACAAAGCTGATGACATAGCTTCCGTCATCTTTCGTGACACTGCTCACCGCACAGCCCTGACTCCTGCCAAAACGCTGCACATTTTCTCTGGAGGCCTCGTTATCAACAACAACAACAAATGGCTCACCTGTTCCCTGGTCAAGAAAGGCCTTCGCCCGCAAGACAGGCTCGGGACAGTTGAGTCCCTTGCAATCGAGTGATTTCATCACAGATCCCTTTTTCACTTTTAAATTTTTAGTGACTCTTTACTTTGAAAGAAACCAAAAAACAAGGTAAGCTGACGTTACCTATCAGTCAAATAGGTAATTACTATTTGAGAATAATTTTCATCATTTTTACCAATACAATTCACACTTTCCATCCGAGGACGTAAATGGATATCCACAAACTCACAGTCTATTGCAAAGTCATTGAACAAAAAAGTTTCACCCGGGCCGCTGAAGCACTCCTTCTCTCCCAACCCACCGTCTCCGAACACATCCGTTCTCTGGAAGAGGAGACAGGACAGCTCCTTCTCAACCGTCTGGGAAAAGAAATACGCCCCACCGAGGCAGGGACCATCCTCTACTCCTATGGGGTCAAGGCATTACGCCTGCTGGAAGAAGCAACACAGGCTCTGGACCACTATGCAGGCATGCTGACTGGCCGCTTACGCCTTGGCGCAGGAACCATTCCAGGAACATATATCCTGCCGAAACAGATCGGGAAATTCAAGAAAAAACATCCAGATATCAGTATTTCTCTGCGTATTGCCGGTTCCAAGACCATTGGTGCGGAAATCCTCTCAGGAGAACTGGAGATGGGCGTGGTTGGAGCCAGATGGAAAGAGCCTGGGCTCTCCTGGCAGAAACTCTTTCAAGATGATCTCATCGTTGCCGTTCCTGTAACACACCCCTGGGCGCAAAAAAAAGAAATTACTCTGGAACAACTCCTTGATGTTGACTTCATTACCCGTGGTCGCTCCTCAGGAACCAGACTGGCGGCAGAAGCAATTCTTGAAAAACATGGCTTGAACCCGGCAAAAAGAGACATAGTTGCCGAAATGGGAAGTACTGAGGCAGTCCGGGAAGCAGTCAAGGCAGGAATCGGCATTGCTATTTTATCTTCCCGCGCCATAGCGGATGACATCCGCTATGGAACCATGGCCGCTGTTACCATTAAAGGAATAGAGATGCAGCGCCCATTTTACCTGATCACTCGCAAGAGGCTCAGCCTCTCTCCACTCTGTACGGCCTTTATCGAGAACTTGTATAAGCAATCAGACAGTTAGGCGAAAAGTTGAAGAAAATGATTTCAACTCTCAAATAAACCGGAATAACAGATATCCATTCCAAAACAAAAAAGGCTGGTCATGTCTCACACGAGACATGACCAGCCTTTTTATCTTTAGCCAAAAAACAATCAGTGTTGAGCAGGAGCTTCCTCGACGGCAGCCTCTTCAACAGTGACCTGGACACTGAGCTGACGCTCAAGGTTCTCAATGGTCTGAAACTTGTCTGCCAGTTCCTTGGACAGGGCAACCCGAGTCTCTTCAAGGATGGCCAGTGAGTTGTTCTGGGCGCCAATCTTAGAGAGCAGGACATTCATATTAAGTTTGGTTCGAGACAGTTCTTCCTGATTGCGAACCAAGAGTTTTGTTCTCTCCTCCAAGGCTTTTTCCAAAGAGCGAATATGCAGTCCGTATTCATCCATCTCTGCTGAAAGCTGTTGGCTCTTAGCACTGTAGCTGTCCACATTATTGGCCAAGGTGTTCTTCACCTCTTCCAATCCGGCCAGGTTCTCTTCCGCCGCAGCAAGGGCAGCAATCTTTGCCTCAATTTCTGACTTGAGAGCAGCAATTGTTTCTTCACGCTCACCCAGAGCAGCAGTACTCTTATCCAACTGGGCCTGAAGAATCTCTGCCTCCTGTGAACCGCTTGCAGCCTCTTCAATCTGTTGCTTCAATGCTGCAATACTTTCCTGCTGCGCAATAATGGTTTTCTTTAAGGTTAAAGCGTCATCCAGCAATACTTTGTTCTGAGACTTAAGCTCCTCGACAGCCGCCGGGCTGCTTGCAGCCTCGCCAACCACCGGTGCAGTAGAAACCGACTGCTCTTTTAAAGCCTCCAACTCTCTTTCCAAGCCTTGGCTTTTTTTGTCCTGAACCGAGCCCCAGATTATTCCCAAAAAACAGAGAACAACCAAGGCAATGATAACCTGAGTTTTACTCATAACATCACCCTCGCAAAAAAATATATTAAAAACAAATCCCTCAGTAGCGTAGTCAAGCGAGCAAGCAAAAAATTAATTTACAGAAGATATAGACATGTGTCAATATCATTATGAACAAAAAAGACGTACAGACAAAGACAAGCTTATTCGTCTCTGTTCATAAATAAGATTTTTCTAAATCTCACAGGTTGCCCTACCTTATCTAAACCGAAGAAACCACAAAACCCAACCACATCCATCTGTCTAATATTAAAAGAATTAAATTTTGTGGCAGCAAAAAGCCAAGAGAGAAAATCATCTGTCGTCAGACACGTATCAACAACTCCACTCCCGGCTCAACAGTTCCTCCCCTCATTCCCCAGGCAAAACTCTGACAGCCCCTTTGTCTGCTGAAGCAGCCAGCAGAGCATAAGCCTTTAGAGCCTGAGAGACAGGACGGTCACGACCAACAGGACAAAAGGCCAGCTTCCCTTTCTCCATCTCCTGCACCCGCCGCTGTTCCAACACTTCATCTGAAATGAGGACGTTCATCTTCCGTTCCGGAATATCAATTTCTATCTGGTCACCATCTTCCACCAGACCGATGGCACCACCTGCGGCTGCTTCCGGAGAGACATGGCCAATAGAAAGGCCGGAAGTTCCACCGGAAAAACGACCATCTGTAATCAAAGCACATTCTTTGCCGAGATGAACCGATTTGAGATATGACGTGGGATAGAGCATCTCCTGCATCCCAGGTCCGCCTTTGGGACCCTCGTAACGGATAATGACAACGTCACCTGCGGTAATACTCCCATCAAGAATGGCATCGCAGGCAGCTTCCTGAGATGAAAACACCTTGGCTGTTCCGGTAAAACGAAAGACCGAGGGATCTACACCGGCAGTTTTAACAACACAGCCGTTACTGGCAATATTGCCGTAAAGAACTGCAAGCCCACCATCTTTACTATAACAATGTTCCACGTCACGAATACATCCGCTGGTACGATCCAAGTCTGCTTCTTCGTACATGGTCTGCTGTGAGCCCATCACCAGGTTACGTCCACTTTGAGCAGGCGCACTGAGATAAAGCCGGCGGGCCTCCTCACTACAGCCTTCACGCATCATGTCCCATTTTTCAAGAATTTCTTTCAGACTCTCCCCTTCCACCCGGCTGACATCGCTTGCGATCAAGCCTGCCCGATCAAGTTCACCGAGAATGGCAAGAATACCACCTGCACGATTCACATCTTCCATATGATAATGCGAAGAAGGCGCTACCTTGCACAGGTTGGGAATCTTCCGGGACAAGGCATCGATATCCGCCATGGAGAACTCGACCTCTGCGGCCTTGGCAATGGCCAGGAGGTGCAAGACCGTATTGGTAGATCCGCCCATGGCAATATCAAGGGTCATGGCATTGAGAAAGGCCGCCCTGGTCGCTATTTCTCTGGGCAGGACAGAGGCATCACCATGAGTATACCAGGCATCCGCCATCTCAACAATTCGCGTAGCCGCTCTTTCAAAGAGCTGCAGCCTGTTACCGTGGGTGGCAACGATTGTCCCGTTTCCGGGCAGGGCCATGCCCAGGGCCTCGTTCAGTGAATTCATGGAATTGGCAGTGAACATCCCGGAGCAGGAACCACAGGTAGGACAGGCGCAGCGTTCAACCACACCAACCTCCTCATCACTGACAGACTGGTCGGCTGCCATGACCATGGCATCCACAAGATCATAGCGTTTATCGCCGTCAACACCTGCTTCCATGGGGCCGCCGGAGACAAAAATAGCGGGAATATTGAGACGCATGGCAGCCATAAGCATCCCTGGGGTGATTTTATCACAGTTACTGATACAAATCATGGCATCCACGGTATGGGCGTTGCACATATACTCTACGCTGTCGGCAATAAGCTCGCGAGACGGCAGGGAATAGAGCATCCCTGAATGGCCCATGGCAATTCCGTCATCGACGGCAATGGTATTAAATTCTGCAGCAAAACACCCCAGTTCAGCAATCCGCTTTTTCAGATGCTGACCAATCTCATGAAGATGGACATGCCCCGGAACAAACTGGGTAAAAGAATTCACAATGGCGATAATCGGTTTGCCGAACTGTTCCTCCGTCATCCCGTTAGCCCGCCAGAGGCTTCGGGCACCGGCCATTCTCCGACCCTGAGTGGTAGTGGCACTGCGTAGTGCATTTATCATATACGTTCACCCTATCTATGGTTAATTAATAAAAAAATATTGATTCCCTTGTCACTTCTATGACAATATACTATGAAAATGAAGAGGCGTGTAACATTTTTTCCGGAGGAAAGGCATGAAACAGACTGAACTAGACTACTGGATTACAGCGATGCTGGAGTCCTACGATGATGTTTCCGATCTCAATATCACTGTTGGGAAAACCCTGCAGGTAGAATCATCAGGTATCCTGATGCCGGTCAATGTCACCCCGCCGGTGAAGGAGCTGACTCCTTTTCAGGCCGAAGTTTTTGCCCTCAACCTGATTGGCAACAACAAAAGGCTGTTACGCGACCTTATTGAAAACGGCTCATGCGATCTCTCCTACTCACTGGGAGAAAACACCCGGTTCAGGGTCAACATCTTTACCCAGAAAGGCTATTTTACCACAGTACTGAGAAAGCTTGAAACCACTATTCCAACCATCAAAGGAATGAATTTCCCAAATTCCTTCAACAAGATGGCCTCAGAACTCAACGGCCTTGTCCTCTTTACCGGAGCCACCGGTAGTGGTAAGACCACCTCTCTTGCTGCCCTGCTGCACAAGATCAACATGGACCGCTCTATCCATGTCGTCACCCTGGAAGACCCCATTGAGTATGTTCACCCCCATGTCAAGGCCACCTTTAACCAGCGGGAACTGGGCAACGATTTCAGTACCTTCCCCATTGGCATGCGGGCAGCCCTGCGCCAGGCGCCCAAAGTCATCCTGGTCGGTGAGATGCGCGACCGAGAGACCATGGAAATCGGCCTCACGGCTGCAGAAACCGGCCACCTTGTCCTCTCCACCCTGCATACCATTGATGCCGGGCAGACCATCAACCGAATCCTGGGTATGTTTGAGCAGGAAGAACAGCCGCAGATCCGCAACCGTCTGACAGATACCATTCGCTGGGTCGTGGGACAGCGCCTGCTTCCCAAAATCGGAGGAGGCCGGACCGCAGCCATGGAAGTCCTCTGCACCAGTCTGCGGGTCAAAGATCTCATTATCAACGGTGAGACAGAAGAAAAGACCTTTTACAAAGTCATTCAACAGGGATCGGCTATGGATATGCGCACCTTTGATCAGCATATCCTGGAACTCTACGAGTCTGAAATTATTACAGAAGAAACAGCCCTCAACTACTGCTCCTATAAAAATGAGATATCCCGAGGTCTTGACACCATCAAGGCCACACGCGGAGAGGCTACCTCCACCCTCAGCGGACTGGCCATGGAGCCGGAAGAGGATGAAAGCCCCTGGTAACCTGCGAGAGAACTACTTATTTCCTGCACCATAGCCCCAAAGAGGACTGCAATGACCATAACCTGTCCCCACTGCACTAAAAAGCTGAAAATCAGCGACAAAATCAGATCAAGTGTCCAGCAACTGTCCCCTAAACAGTCTGTACGCCTCAAGTGTCCTCAGTGCGAAAACACCATTTTTATCAATGCAGACAGCCTGACGACAGCTGCGGAGCAATCAGTTTCTCCCCGGAAAGCACAACCTACTGAGACAGAAACAAGTTCAGCAGTAAAGCCTCCGACACCGCCGGATATCACCTGGCTCAAAGAGGGCGTCTTTGAAGAGGAAGAAGTCATCGAAGACATCCCTCAAGCCCTGATCATCATCCAGCCCGGAAAAGAACGTGACCAGGTGGCCGAAGCAGTGGAAAGCATAGGCTATCAGCCCACCTTTGCCGAATCCGCCAAAGATGCCATGGAAAGAATGCAGTTCATCAACTATGCCAGTGTAATCCTCCACTCCCAATTTGAGGAAAAAGGACTGAAAGATTCATCCTTTCACCGATTTATGTGCGACATGGGAATGAAAAAACGCCGCTTCATCTTTTACATCCTCATTGGACCAAAATTTTTCACCCTCTACGACCTTGAAGCTTTGGCCAACTCAGCGAACCTGGTAGTCAATGACCGGGAGGTCCCGCAACTGGTCACAGTCCTTCGCAAGGCCATCCCCCAATACGAAGAACTCTTCGGCACCCTGATGGCGGAAATCAACGCCTACAGCGGCTAA
>JAQYVF010000207.1 GCA_030145625.1 Desulfocapsa sp.
AATGGTCGTGCAGGACACCGGAATCATTGGTTCCAGTCAGAAGGTCTGGCTACCTGCCGATGATGAGGTGGATATGTTCCTTAAAGGCTATATTTCGCGGGATGTGGCGGAAGGGGATCGGCGGCTTAACGATAAACAGATTGACTGGATTGACCAGTTGGTTGCCGAGGGGCGACTGGAGAAAAAGTTTAATACTACTTTCTTTACGGCTGGAGATTCCAGGGAACCGGAGCTTGCCGGAATCCGTGGTGCTGTTGTCGGCTCTCTCTTTACCCTGGCTGTTACTCTTTTGCTCTCTTTCCCCATAGGTGTGGCCACAGCTGTCTATCTTGAAGAATTTGCGCCCCGCAACAGGTGGACTGATCTTATTGAGGTCAATATCAATAACCTGGCAGCTGTCCCTTCCATTGTCTTTGGACTGTTGGGCCTGGCAGTGTTTCTCAATGTCTTCGGGATGCCCAGATCTGCTCCATTGGTGGGGGGGCTGGTGCTCACCCTGATGACTCTGCCGACGATTATTATTGCCTCCCGGGCTGCATTGAAATCAGTGCCGCCATCCATTCGAGAGGCCGCTCTTGGGGTGGGGGCTTCTAAAATGCAGGCCATAACGCATCATATCCTTCCCCTTGCCATGCCCGGAATGATGACTGGCACTATCATCGGTATGGCACAGGCCCTGGGGGAGACGGCACCCCTGTTAATGATTGGTATGGTGGCCTTTATTGTTGATGTGCCCGGTGGGGTGACAGATCCTGCCACAGTGCTTCCGGTTCAGATTTATCTCTGGGCCGATTCCCCGGAACGCGCCTTTGTTGAACGAACCTCGGCGGCGATTATGGTTCTTCTCGGTTTTCTTATATCCATGAACGCAGTTGCTGTTTTTCTTCGCCGTAAATTTGAGCGTCGCTGGTAAGTGTCAATGTAATTGTCTTCTAATTTTACCTTAACAAAAGTCTAACAATTGTCAGCTATCTTTGCCAAACGCTGAAACTCCTGCAAGGGTAAAAAGAGTGTGGGGGGATTTCGATTTGGAATATTTATTTTTTAACAGGAGAGAAACAATGTGGAAAAAAGGATTAACGCTGGCAGCTGCATCAATTATTTTTGCCTCTGCCGCTTCAAACATCTCTGCAGCCTCTGGTCGTGATTATATCTCGATTGTCGGCTCTTCAACGGTCTACCCTTTTGCCACGACCGTGGCCGAACAGTTTGGGAAAACCAGCAAGTTTAAGACACCGAAGATTGAATCCACAGGTTCCGGTGGTGGAATGAAGCTGTTCTGTGCCGGTTCAGCCATTGATACCCCGGATATCACCAATGCTTCTCGGCGAATCAAGTATTCCGAGTATGAAAAATGTCAGAAAAACGGTGTGAAAGAGATCATCGAAGTCAAGATCGGTTATGACGGTATCGTTCTCGCAAACTCCAAGGCAGCAGCGCAAATGGTTCTGGGGAAAAAAGATATCTTTCTGGCTTTGGCAAAAGATGTTCCCGATCCCAAAGGTGGTGAAAAATTGATAGCCAATCCCTATTCAACCTGGAAAGAGGTGAATGCCTCTCTGCCTGATACCAAGATCGAGGTCCTTGGGCCGCCTCCAACATCTGGTACCCGTGATGCCTTTGTTGAGTTGGCCATGGAAGGTGGTTGCAAGCAAATTGACTGGATTAAGGCCCTGAAGAAAACAGACAAAAAACATTATAAGTCTGTCTGCCATACGGTTCGTGAAGATGGTGCATACGTTGAAGCCGGTGAAAACGACAACCTGATTGTCCAAAAACTTGAAGCCAATCCCAAGGCCCTTGGTATTTTCGGATTTAGTTTTCTCGATCAGAATGGAGATAAGATTCAGGGTTCTGTAGTTGAGGGCGAAGAACCAACTTTTGAGAACATTGCCGCCGGTAAATATCCTGTTTCCCGGCCACTCTATTTTTATGTGAAAAAAAATCATGTTGGTGTTGTGCCGGGAATGGTCGAGTTTCTGGCTGAATTCAGTGGCGATAAGGCCTGGGGCGAGGAAGGGTATTTGTCTGACAAGGGGCTTATTCCGATGCCTGTTGAAGAACGCAAGCGGTTTGTCGATGATGTGAAGGCTCTTAACTCACTTGTCATGAGTAAATAGGCTGTAGGCCACCTGTAATTGATGAGGTTGAAGGCTGACGCGGCAAACAAGAGTATTGTTGCCATCACGAAATGTTCAGTCTTCAGCCATCAGCCTACCTATTATCTATAAGGATCTGTTATGGAAACAATGAGTGCGGTGCTCAATATTGGTGAAGTCCCATTTTTAGGAGCAGAGAGTATGGCCCAGGAAAACGTTCGCCAGGAGGACAAGGCTCCGCGGGAAAACCGATTGACTGTAGGTGTTCCCTTCGTGGATGATGCCCGTATGACTTGTCGGGACGTGAATGTCTATTACGGTGAGAAACATGCCATTAATAATGTTTCCATTGACGTGGGGCGCAATGAGGTCCTGGCTATGATCGGTCCTTCAGGGTGTGGGAAATCTACTTTTTTACGTTGTCTCAACAGGATGAATGATACTGTGGAGGGTTGCCGGGTTGTTGGTGATATCCAACTTGATGAATTGAATATTTATGATAGGTCTGTGGATGTTGTACCCCTTCGGGCTCAGGTGGGCATGGTCTTTCAGAAGCCCAACCCTTTTCCCAAGTCCATTTATGATAATGTTGCCTATGGCCCGAAAATCCATGGCTTGGCTTCGTCCCGTGCAGAACTTGACGATGTCGTGGAAAGTTCTTTGAAAAAGGCCGGTCTCTGGAGTGAGGTGAGTGATAGGCTTGAGCAACCGGGAACCGGGCTGTCAGGTGGTCAGCAGCAGCGACTCTGTATTGCCCGGGCCATTGCGGTGCGGCCAGAGGTCATTCTTATGGATGAACCCTGCTCAGCCCTTGATCCCATTGCTACTGCCACTGTGGAAGATCTTATTTCCGAGTTGCAGGAGCAGTACACCATCGTTATCGTCACCCATAACATGCAGCAGGCCGCCCGGGTCTCGCAGCGGACCGCCTATTTTCATCTAGGCGACTTGATTGAGGTGGGGAGTACCGATCGGGTCTTTACTAATCCTCGCCATAGATTGACAGAGGACTATATCACCGGTCGTTTTGGCTGATCGGGAGAGGGGTTTGTTTTGGCCGGGTACCGAAGAGATGCCATCGAGAGCTTAAAACTCGAAGATGACTCCAAGGATTGGGCCATGAGTCACGGTCGTGTAGGAGAAATGATCAAC
>JAQYVF010000126.1 GCA_030145625.1 Desulfocapsa sp.
GCATCTGGGGCAGTATACTTTTTTCCCGGCTGGTGGTTCCACTTTTTTCAGCAGTAGGTCGCATCCAGGGCAGGCAGTGAGGGCAGGGGAAGAATTCATGATCTTTTTGCTGGTGAAAGGAAAAAGGTGATTGTTGATTTGGAGATTTGGAGATTTGAAATGATAGCATATTCTCCTGCAAAGAAAAAGTGAATCTGTATTACTTCTCCTGTGTATCTGACTTTCTTTGTTTTATAAAAATATGGGAAAAAAGATGCTCGATTCAGGCGAATAAAGTATATAACGACACAGAATAATCAAAATAAGATGTGCCCCTAAATGGGGCCAAAAACGGAGAAAAGATGGAGCTGCTGTCGGCAACAGATATCAAAAACAGGGGGAAACAAATATCCTGTAGACAATGTGGAATCTGCTGCACTAAGGGAGGCGCTGCTCTACATGGAGAGGATCTTTTTCTGTTGCAGCAAGGGCTAATTCCACGCCAGGATCTCATTACCATACGCAAGGGGGAGCTTGCGTACAATCCTATTACTGACAAGGTTCAACCGACAAAGGCTGAAATTGTTAAATTAAGGGGAACGGGCAGGGAGTGGACCTGTTGTTACTACGATACTCTCGCAAAAGGATGTTCTATTTATGAAAAACGTCCTCTGGCATGTCGAGCTCTGAAATGCTGGGACCCTGAAGAAAGTCTTGGCCTGGTGGAAACGGATCTTCTTTCCCGCCTGGATATTCTGGGAGAAGATGAGCAGTTGCAGGAGCTGGTCAAAGCGCACAACAGTATCTGTCCTCTTCCTGATTTTGCATCCCTTTCCCAGATTCTTCAACAAGAAACGGTTCGAACAATTGCTGAACTGGAAACATTGATCAACAGGGATTTGAGCTTTCGAAATAAAGCTGTTGAAGATTCAGGAGTTGTTTTCAAAGAAGAGCTGTTTTTATTAGGCAGGCCGTTATTTCAGTTGCTGCATGCTTTTGATTTGCGTGTTTTTCAGGAGGGTGATTGTTTACGTCTCCAATGGGGAGGGAATACATAGCAAGGCGTAATAATGGCGGTAAGTTGTCACTGAGCAGCTCATTCTCCCTGTAGGAGCGACTCCAGTCGCGAATCTCCCCTCCGCAGGTCGCAAACAGTTCAGGGGGCCGTCTTCCCCCTGTTCGCGGTTGAAACCGCTCCTACCTAATCCCGCAACGTTTGCAGTTAGTCATGTCTTTCAATTACCCACCATTTCATGTAGGAGCGGATTCATCCGCGAAATCGGAGTTGCTGCTGTGTGCTGATCTGTTTTCGTAGTGAGGGGGGGCTGTTAGGCGGTAGGTTAACCACTGAGCAGGTGACTCTTCATGTAGGAGTTACTTCAGTCGCGAACCTTCCTCCACAGGTCGCAAACAGTTTAGGAGGCTGCACTACCCCTGTTCGCGGATAAATCCGCTCCAACAGGAATAGCGCAATTACTCACCTGAATACACTTCTACCTGTTACCACTTCTTTTGCTCCAGAACTACACCCTGAGTAGAGATGGTGATCTGCTCCACGGGCACACTTTTTCCTGCACGTTCCATGGCCTGTTTGATGATTCCGTTCATGGAAGAGCAGCAGGGTACTTCCATGATGAGGATGGTAAGGCTGTTAAGATTACAGTTGGCGATAACCTCGCTAAAGCGCTGGACATACATTTCAGCGTCATCAAATTTGGGACACCCCATCATGACTATTTTGCCGGTAAGAAAATCCTTCTGGAAATTCGGAGCCGATACCGCGCAACAGTCTGCCGCAACTAGAAGATCAGCACCCTGGAGGAATGGAGCAGTGTGTGGAACCAGACGGATCTGAACCGGCCAATGGGTCAATGCTGAGGCACTGTCTCCTGCTGCCATAATCGGTTTGTTTGCACCCTGACAGGGAGTTTGAGGTGCAAAGGTCTTGAGTTGGGCAGATGGGCAGCCGGAGGCCTTTGGTGCTGCCTCTTTGTTTTTTTGGGTTGCAAGATGTTTATCCACAGCCTCTTCGTCAAAGTCCTCTGCCTTTCTTTCTATAATTTTCAGGGCTCCGGTGGGGCAGGAACCGAGACAGGCACCAAGGCCGTCACAGAGTTTGTCCGCGATCATCTTGGCCTTGCCGTCTATGATGACTAGAGATCCTTCTGCACAATCAGGTACGCAGAGTCCGCAGCCATCGCAAAGTTCTTCGTCTATTTCGATTATTTTTCGCATGGTTTTCATATCAGTATCCTCGTTGAGTGAAGGGGTTTGCCGTTTCTTTATGCTTTCACTCTATCACTTTGTCATACTATAACCTTGACCTGGGTCAAAGGGAGGTCTTTTTTTGTTAAAAAGGTAATCATTCTCAGAAATGTTACGAGGAGGCCTGAGAAATAATGTGTGGTAGTAGGATTATGGAATATATGATACAATAACAGGATTATAGACGATGTTTTCAAAGGGGTGTTTTTGTTTCATAAAGTCTCATGTGAAAAGGTGGTTGATTGATGGATGCGTTTATGATTCTGGTGGCCTTTATTTTGGGATTTCTGTCGAAACAGATAGGGTTACCCCCATTACTTGGATTTCTTGCTGCTGGTTTTGTCCTTAATGCTTTTGGTGTGCAGGGTGGTGATAACCTGCAGGAACTAGCTGATGCCGGTGTAATGCTTCTCCTCTTTAGTATCGGACTCAAGGTTCGTGTCAAGAGTCTGATGAAACCACAGATTTGGGCAGTGGCTTCCATACATATGGCTGTCGTTGTAGCTTTTCTCGGCACTGTGGTATACCTGCTTTCCTATATAGGTCTTTCTCTTTTAAGTGAAATGAGTTGGCAGGTTTCACTTCTTATCGCCTTTGCTCTTAGTTTTTCTTCCACTGTTTTCACAGTAAAGGTGATGGAAGAAAAAGGAGAAATGGATTCTAAACATGGGCAGATAGCAATTGGCATCTTGATTCTACAGGATTTTTTTGCCGTTCTCTTTCTCACTCTTTCCAGTGGCAAAGTACCATCCCCCTGGGCCCTGTGTTTGTTTGGATTGATTTTTTTGCGGCGCCCTATCCTTGGTTTGATGAATCGAAGTGGTCATGGGGAACTTTTGATCCTCCTGGGACTGTTGATTCCAATTGCCGGTGCTCAACTTTTTGAACTGGTAGGGATGAAACCCGACCTTGGCGCGCTTCTTGTCGGAATGCTCCTGGCAGGGCATCCGAAAACAAGTGAGCTGGCCAAGGCCATCCTCAGCTTCAAAGATATTCTGTTGGTCGGTTTTTTTCTTACCATTGGTCTCTCCGGTATGCCGAGTCTGTCCACTTTCGGCATCTCTTTGCTACTGGTCTTGGCTGTTCCCTTTAAAGTTGCCCTGTTTTATCTTTTGCTCACACGTTTTAAACTGAGAGCGAGGACATCCACTCTCGCATCTCTCAGCCTTGCAACTTACAGTGAATTTGGTTTGATTGTAGGTGCATTAGGAGCAGCTAAAGGTTGGCTGGGTAATGAGTGGCTGATCGTCTTTGCCTTGTCCCTTTCCCTCACTTTCGTTCTGGCGTCTCCACTAAACAGTGCTGCTCATAATATCTATGGAATGATGCATGATTTTCTCAGGCGTTTCGAAACAGAAGAACGCTTAGCTGATGATCAGGTCGTTTCAGCTGGTGACGCTGAAGCAGCAGTCTTTGGGATGGGCCGCATAGGGGCTGCGGCTTATGAAAGTTTGCAAAATAGTTACGGCAAGAGAGTTCTTGGACTTGACTTTGACCAGCAAACAGTGGCACAGCATTGTGCCAAAGGATTGAATGTCATCCAGGGGGATGCAACTGATTACGATTTTTGGGAGCGGATAGAGCTGGATGGGAGTCAGATTAAGGTGGTCATGCTTGCCATGCCAAGTTTTGAGGCCAATCTCTATGCTGTGAAGAGAATCAGAAGAATAACATCAAACACAACTATCGCTGCCATTGTAGCTTTTGATGACCAGATCGAAATATTAAAAGAGGCAGGGATTGATCTCGTATTCAGTGTTCACAAAGAGGCTGGAGTCGGCTTTGCTGATCACGTCTGTGCTCAGGTGGAAAAGCAGCGGATATTATAAAAAGAGCAACGATGGAACATGGAATGTCGAACTGGAGAAACAAAAAACATCGCGCCGTTGTGTTGGAGCGGATTTGTTCGCGAACGGGGTTGCTGTGGTCTGCCTATCTGTTTGCCTGAGTACAGGGGAAGGTTCACGGCTGAAGCCACTCCTACATTGAGAAAGTGATCTGCTGATTGTTAAGTCGGTGGCACATATTGTGTTTTTTCCTGTGCTCAGGTCTGGCACTTAGTCGCGAGTCTCTTTTAAAGCTCTTTGCTGGCCTTGTTTCCGCTTGCTGTTTTCAAAGAAGTTTTCAATGGTGTCTTCTGTGTTCCATGCTGCAGCTCGGTGAGCAGACAGGCATCGTGAAAAATTTCTGCTGAGGCCTGTTCTTCCTCTGTGGTGGGTGTTTGACGGCCGAGCAGTTGCTTTACTGCATTGATCATATTGTTGTCGGCCTTCAATTCTTCAAGTAATGTATCAGGCATCTCTATGTCGAGGAGAAGGGTGGCGGCTAGTACGGCAGCCATGTCGCCTCGTTGTTCTTCCTTGCAGAGTTTTTCAGCAATCTCCGTGCAGAGGCTGGCTTTTTTGAAGAGCTCTTCTCTGCCGACCAGCTGTTTGCGGACTGCCAGGGAAAGTTTGTCTTTGAAGAGATTTTTCTGTTTGGCCAGAAGTTCAGGCGGCATGGCACCCAGGCACTGCTCGGCATGGGAACAGTAGGCAGCACATCCGAAGTCGATGCGTGGATTGAGAACACGGTTCCCGCATTTTTTGCAGCTGCGCTGGCTGTCGTCTTTAAAAAATTCCAGTTCGTTACCGCAGTGGGGGCAGGAGACTTCGAAAACCGCCTCGCCATCCCAGTATCGGTTGTCCTGTCCGGGGCATTGCATAATGTCCTCCTATTCCTTTGGGCTTCCCTCAAAAACCTTTTCTTTCAGGGAATCAATTCCAAAACGCTCCATGAAGCGTGCAGTGCGTGTACGTGGTTTACTGTTCTCCTGATATACGTTAAGGCATTTTTTGACCAGAACAAGTACTTCATCATCATTCAGATCTTTTGCAACAATGTCACCGATGCGCGGTTTGCCGGCACCGTTACCTCCGAAAATCAAGGTCCACCCCTTTTTTGAGGCAAAGATTCCCACATCCCGAACGTAAGGTTCAGTACAGCACATTCGGCATCCGGAGACACCTACCTTAACCTTTGCATTGAGTGGTTCAGACATGGAGAGCTCTTCCAGTTTTTTTCCTAAGCTAAGGGAATCAGCAATACCGTATTTGCACCATTTCAGGCCGGGACAGGCCTGAACATAATGGACACCGTTGATGGCAGTTTTACGGATATGACTCTTTAGCTCCTTCTGCAGAGCAGTCATTTCCTCTTCAGACATGCCAAGGAGGGCGAGGCGCTGGGCAGAGGTGATTTTTGTTGCCGGCACATCGTACCTGTTAATTATCTGGAGGATGGTTCCCAAGTCTTTGGGAGTAAAAAGGCCCATGTTCAGGCCGGGAACCACCGCGTAGGTTTTCTGAATGGTTTCAGGATCCATATCAATACCCTGTTTGCTGAAATTTGAAAAAAAAAGGCAGGACACGAAAAGCAAGACGTGCCCCGCCAGGAGGAAAGAGGGAATGGTATCAAAAATTAGCCAAGAATTGCCTTCAGGTCATCGGCCGCAGTCTCGGCTGTGGGCATGATATTGAAGTTCTCTACCAGGACATTCAGGACGTTTGGGGTCACGAATGCGGGCAGGGAGGGTCCAAGACGGATGTCGGTAATCCCCAGGTGCAGCAGGGAAAGAAGAATGACCACGGCTTTCTGCTCGTACCAGGAGAGGACAAAGGAGAGTGGCAGGTCGTTCACTCCACACTCAAAGGCACCAGCAAGAGCTGTGGCTATCGCTACTGCAGAGTAGGCATCGTTGCATTGTCCAACATCTAACAGACGGGGGATTCCGCCGATATCTCCAAGCTTTTTGTCAAAGAAACGGAATTTGCCGCAGGCCAGGGTCAGGATCATGCAGTCTGACGGGATCTGCTCAGCCATATCGGTGAAATAGTTCCGTCCTGGTTTTGCACCGTCACAGCCACCAAGGAGGAAGAAGTGGCGGATAGCTTTGGACTTGACTGCCTCGACAACCTTATCTGCAACACCAAGTACGGTGTTTCGGGCAAAACCGACCATGACAGAGTCGTTATCTACTTCATCAGTAAAGCCTTCCTGAGACAGAGCTCTTTCAATAACCGGGGTAAAATCTTTGTCATCACCGATGTGGCTGACATCGGGCCAGCCTACAAGACCGGTGGTGAAGACATTATCCTTGTAAGAGTCAGCTGGTTTCTGGATACAGTTAGTGGTGAAGAGGATGGCACCGGGGAAATTGGGCATCTCCTTCTTCTGATTCTGCCATGCAGTACCAAAGTGTCCGTAGAAATGGTCATATTTCTTTAATTCTGGGTAGCCGTGGCAGGGCAGCATTTCACCATGGGTGTAGATGTTGATGCCCTTGTCTTTGGTCTGCTCCAGAAGCATGCCCAAGTCTTTCAGGTCGTGGCCGGTGACAAGGATACACTTACCGGGTTTGTGTCCCAGGGGAACTGACGTGGGGACAGGATGACCGTAGGTCCCGGTATTTCCGGCGTCAAGGAGCTCCATGGCCCGGATGTTGACCTCACCTGTTTTCAAGGCAAGTCCTACCAGGTCATTGAGTTCCATCTCGGTAGTGAGTGCAGACATTGCCTGATGGACGAAGGCGTAGACTGCGTCGTCCTGCTGGCCAAGAATTGCTGCATGGTCGGCGTATGCGGCAAGGCCGCGCAGGCCATACATGGTGATCTGCTTCAGGGACTGGAGGTCTTCGTTGGCATCAAGAGTACTGATGAAATTGAGGGCTGCTCCTTGCTCTTCAAGTCCGGTACGGGTATCTGCAGGGGCGAAGGTGAAGGCAGCTGCTGAAGATTCAATCTTACCGCCGGCAGCTTCGACTTTGGCCTTGAGTGCATCGCGCATTTCAACGGTCTTATAAATAAGGTCCTCGAAACGGGCAGGATCAAAATCTACATTGGTAAGGCAGGAGAAGATTGCTTCGCAGACGAAACGGTCAACATTGTTATCAACAACTCCTGCTTTGCGACCGGCATCAGTAACAATGCAGAGTCCCTGTACGGCATGGGTGAGAAGATCTTCGAGAGAGGCTACACCTTCAGTTTTCCCGCAGACACCGACGGTGGTGCAGGCGGTACCTTTTGCAGTTTGTTCACACTGGTTACAATACATGGACTATCCTCCTGGATATATGGTTGGTTAGGAACGCTTCTGTAAGTATGTGGCAGAAAGGTGTGGATGTCAAATTGATATCTGTCCGTTTCTGCATGATATGAAGTGACTCTATCGTACCTAATCCTTTATAACCTTGACCTAAATCAAGGAAGCGGACTTTTTTTATCTTTTTTGTTTTTTTGCTGCTGAGGAAAGATCAGGAAATTTCAGCCTTGATGAGTAACAGAGGATCTTTGTCGGATTGACAGGGGCTGGAATTATAGTCTTTAAAGAGGGATAGATTGTGGAAACCGTTTTGTTGCAAAAGGTCAATCCACTGCTCCTTTGGAAGACCGGCAAGACGTAGACGTTGGCTGAGATCCTCTTTTCCAGACCCCTTTTTTATGGGCCGATATCGGTATCGTTCTTCCAAAATGATCTCGTGCTTTTCAGGTAGAAACCAACGAAGGGTCTCTTTGATAAGTTTTCCTTGCGATTTACCTAAAGGAAACATCTGAAACTGAAAGAGTTTGTCACCATTCAGTTCGATGAGTTGCCTGTCCGGAATGTAGAGCTGGAAGAGGAGGGTTCCCCCAGGTTGCAGGTGGGCATGGGCCTGCTGGAGACAGCAACAGATGGCAGATTTATCTCTGAGCAGGTTAAGGGTGTTGTAGGGAATAAGGATGTGATCGAACTGTGTGTTAAAGGCCATCCGGGTCATGTCCATGCAGACATAGGAGGGGTTGTTGCTGTTGGGTCTTTGAGCTTGTGCCAGCATGTGGAGGGAGAGATCAAGACTGGTAACATGGCAGCAGGAAGAGGCAAGGGCCTGGCTAATTCGCCCTGTGCCGCAACCCAGCTCCAGAACACGGGAACCCCTGGCGCAGTGTGATTGGTAGAAAGCGATATCCTCAATGAAACCATTCAGTTCAATGGAATAGAATTCAGCATACCGTTCTTCGCTAAGGGGGAGGAAGATCTCATCTGGTTCTTTATGATGAAGAAAAGGGTCACTCATGCAGCCTTTGTACCCGGCCTTTTGGCTGCAGGCAAGAGGGAAGTTGAGAGCAACACCGCTTGAGTGAGTTTTTTGATTTTTCTGGAATTCGTAGAAGAATTGTATAATCACCAAGTAGGAGTGGCTTCAGCCGCGAACCTTCCGCGCTGCGGCGCAACCAGTTCAAGTGGTCCGCATTCACCCCTATTCGCGGATGAATCCGCTCCTACGTGGTTCCGTGGTCTTTGCAGCTATCCATGTTTTCCAGCTATCTACCATTGCCGTGTAGGAGCGAATTCATTCGCGAAATCGGTGTGGTTGCTGTGTGCTTGACTGGGTTGCGTAGCGCGGGTTCCTGTTCGCGGTTGAAACCGCTCCTACATTCTTGCTTTTAACCTATCTTTATTGGATTAGGTCAGGTTGTAGGCCACCTTGCAAAATTGCCTTTTCGCCCAAACTCTTCGTTATGAGAAAGATTATATCCTCGGGATATCAATATATACACCCCAAGGGCACTTGTACCCGTAGTTAGGGTGATTCTTGCAGGGCACCTGCGGTAAAATCTTTCTCATGCCTCGATTTTGAACGAAAGTTCAAATTTTTCAAGGTACCCTGTAGTCTTCTGCGTAAAGAATAAACCTTGTACATCAAATATTGAATATCAAAGAGAACAAGAGTGTACGTTTTCTTTTTCCTGTCGCTGTTTATTTCTTTTAAACTTCTGTATAATAAGAAATTGTTTGGGGCAGTTCTGCCTAATTACCTTAATAATCATCTTTCTTATATTTATATTTCTCATGACTCTATCGGCAGTAAAAATTTATACAGACGGTTCATGTAGTCCCAATCCCGGACCAGGAGGCTGGGGGGCAGTCATTTTACCTGAACAGGGTAAAAAAATGCAGCTTTCGGGCAGGGTAGAAAAGACCACTAATAATCGGATGGAGCTGCAGGCTGCCCTTGAGGCTCTTGCCTCTCTTAATTCTCCCCATACAGTGGAGTTATATACGGATTCAAAGTATGTGCAAAACGGAATCACTTCCTGGATCGACAACTGGCGAAAGAATAACTGGCTCACTGCTGAGAGAGAGCCGGTAAAGAATCAGGATCTCTGGGAATCTTTGTCCCAGGAGATGGAACGCCATCAAGTACACTGGTTCTGGGTAAAGGGGCACGCTGATGACCGCTACAATGAGGAGGCAGATGTCCTGGCTGCTGCAGCCAGGGGACGCACTCCGCTTCCTCTTTCCGATGAGACGGCTATCCACATTTTTCTGGGTATCACCTGGAAACAGAAGACACAGGTCGGTTCCTGGGCTGCGGTTCTCAGGTATCAACAATATGTTAAGGTAATCGGAGCGGGTGTTGAAGGGTCCACTGCCAATCGTGTGCATATTCAGGCTTGCCTGTGTGCTTTGCGCAGTTTAAAGCGAAAATTGCCTGTGCATATCTATACCAGTTCCGGCTATCTAAAAGATGGGGCCGGCAATTGGGTGAA
>JAQYVF010000015.1 GCA_030145625.1 Desulfocapsa sp.
AGAAAGGCTCTCCTGCAACAAGTAGAAATAAAATATGATCTGACCCCTAAAGAATGCGAGTTTCTCAATAATAATTTTCAGGATTAATCACTAGGCCACCTTGCAAAATTGGCTTTTCGCCCAAACTCTTCGTTATGAGAAGAAATTTATCCTCGGAATATCATATGTATGCACCCCAAGGGCACTTGTACCCGTAGTTAGGGTGATTCTTGCAGGGCACCTACGGTAAAATTTTTCTCATGCCTCGATTTTGAACGAAAATTCTAATTTTTCAATGTACCCTTTAATTGTTAATGCCGTCGGGAGACAGAATGATTTTCGCAAAGAGCCACGAAAAAAAATCAGTCCCCTACCTTTCTTTTTTTGTTCGGCAACTTTTTCCTCATATTGATATCCAGTATCTTTTGCTTGGGTATTGCTTCTTGTATACATTTCATTACCATGCAGCTGAAAGCGCAGCCAATCCATAGGCTGCGCATGCAATTAGCATGACAGTTGAAAAACCGAACTCCACTGCGACAATGGTGGCCAGGCCGGTGCTCATCACCGAGACGGAGCCGTTAATGCCCCAGGCCCAAGCGGCTTGACTTTTGCTGTGATTGGCCAGTCGCTCCAGTCCGAGCGGAAATGGCATGCCCATGGCCATGGCTGGTGGGGCAATAAGCAGAAGAAAAAAGAGTATTTTCCATAGTGGCGGCAGGGTGATGGCCAGCTGGAATAGGGGTGGAAGAATAAAGAAGTACAGAAGAAGGAGAGTGGCCACCAGGGCTGCAGCCAGGCCATGGCCATATCGCTTGGAGAGCAGGCGGCCTGAGACAAGGCTGCCCAGGCCGGAAAAAAACAACAGGCTGCTGATTCCGGCAGCAGCGGCAAAGATGGGGTGACCGAAGAAGAGGACCAGTTTATGAATCAGCATGATCTCAAAAAACATGTAGCCAAGTGCCAGAGCGCTGAAAAAGGGAATGTTCCACCCCTTGAGTCCGCTGCGCCCGGGCAGGCCAAGGCGTAGAAGGGGGAGGAGGATGAGTAGGATTGACGCCAAGGTTATCTGGGCGAAACTGATCAGGATAATGAGATAGCCCAATTCAAGAAAAGGCAGGGTTCGTTCACCGAACTGTTGGATAAGGTGCGGGATGGACTGCCAGCGCAAAAACTGAGAAAAAAAGGGGTGGTTGTCGCTGACCGGATGGAGGTTGAAGGCATAACTGCTGTAGAGTTCTTTGCGGCCGGAAGGTGAAAAGAGGCTGTTGAGATTATCGAAAAAAAGGGAATCTGCCGGAGTGTGGTGGTGAACTCGTTCCTGCGCTTGCAGGTCAGGCAGCAGGGCGGGGTCAAACTGCAGTTGCTCGCAGAATCTACGGATCTGTTCGATGTCGTCGATGCTGAGCGGTGAACGTTTCACGATAAAGGTTATCATGTTCCAGCCACGTACTGCAGCCATATGCTGATGAGCATCCAGACCCGTTTCTTCCAGGGTTTCTGTAATGGTAGCTGCCAGCCGCAGAGGGTTGCGGGTTGGAGAATCGAGCCAGGCTGAAACCCGTAAGACACCGTCAGGGGAAAGATGATTCCATAGCTCGATGAGGGCCTCTCTGGTAAGGAGATACTGTTCCTGCAGGGCAAAGAGGCCTGAGGACCCTCCAAAGCTGCCCACAGTGGGCATGGTGATCAGGTCATAGCGTTCCGGATGCAGCGCCAGCCAGGTGCGGGAAGTTAGGAAAGACCGCTGTACCAGCGGATGGTGCAGGGGATTATGCTTGTTTGTGCTATGAAGTTCGTCCATGATCGTTGCCGCCTTGTGGTGTGGCTCCACGGCCATAATCTCTTTTGCCCCGTTTTCCAGGGCCTGGATGATATCCATCCCTGTTCCGGCCTGCAGGACAAGAACCCGGTCTCGAGTACCCATGGCATAGGGCAGGGCCGCTGTGGTCGCATGCAGGAAGGATGGTTCTCCGCTGTTCACTGCTCCAAACCAGTCGCCATTGGTAAAAACCGCACCGGAAATCGTTGGTACCTTTCCCTCATAGGTCAGGCTGAGTCCGGGGGCGTAGCGCAGGGCGGGAGCCGTCACCAGCTGTACCAGGCCATAGGGGCTGGGCTGCTTGGCTATAATCTTGCTGTCGGGCAGATCCAGAGTGCGGCTTATGTCTTTATACTGTGAAGGTTGCAGTTGCGGCGGATGGCAGAGAACGGCTGTAAGTATTGCCAGGGTGAGTACTCCCATAGCAAGGAGCGACAGACGTCTGGGCCTGGAGAGGACAAGGATGCCGGCGGTCCATGGCAATAGAGCGCTCAGGGCGGGGAGCTGTTGCGGCAGCAGGAAATACATGAAAGCAACCACGCTTAGCCCGCCGAGACCGGAGCCTATCAGGTTAGCGCAGTAGAGACTGTTGATCCGGCTGCTGAAGCTGATAAAGACCAGGCCAATCGGCAAAGCCCCGAGGAAGAAAACCAGCAGATAGATGCACTGGCTCAGCAGCAACAGGGTAATCTGGCCTGGTTCGACAAAGAGCAGGCAGATATCAAAACGGCTGGTCATCTTTCGGGAGAGGGGCAGGGCCATGGCCATGGCGATGGAGCAGGCAAACATCAAAACAGGCAGGAGCCACTCCATATGGCGCAGTAGGATGGTGCGGCAGAGGGAGATAAGGGTACCGGCTGCGCCAAAGCCGAGCAAGGCAACGGAAATGATCAGGTAGGCAAAATGATGCCACTGGACAAGGGCCAGGAGCTGCATCTGCTCCAGCTGAAAGGCGATCAGGGCGGCGGAGAGGAGGGCGAGGGCCAGATGGAGTCGTAAGGGTGGGGCGGGTTCCCTCTTCACTGTGATCTCCGGAAGGGAACAAAGCGTACCGGCATCAGGCTGCGGGTGGTGATCTTCCCCTCTTCCTTTTTCACCAGCATGAGATGTTGCACATAAAAAGGAGAGCCGACCGGGATGATCATTCGCCCCCCTTCTTTGAGCTGCTGCAGGAGAGGTGGCGGAATAAATTCCGCTGCTGCGGTGACCATGATGGCATCAAATGGTCCTGCCTCAGGCCAGCCGTAGTAGCCGTCACCCTGCCTGGCAGTGACGCTGGTACAGCCTGTTTTTTGTAATCGTTTGGCGGCGGTGTCGGTTAGTTCCGGGATGATCTCCATGGTGTATACCTGGTCGGTCAGTTCGGCCAGGACTGCCGCCTGATATCCCGAACCGGTACCGATCTCCAACACTCTGTGCTCTGGTTTTATGTGCAATATCTCAGTCATGTAGGCGACAATATAGGGCTGTGAGATGGTCTGTCCATGGCCGATGGGGAGAGGGCCGTCTGTATAGGCCTGTCGCTTTAGAAAATCGGGGACAAAAAGATGGCGCGGGACTGTGGACATGGCACGAAGGACCTTCAGGTCAGTTATGCCCCGTCCCTTGATTTGCCTCTGCACCATTTGCAGGCGTTTTTTTGAAAATTTGTCTGAGTCATCGGCCCTGGTGACAGGAAGGGTTACTCCAGCATGGACAACACAAAACAGTATTGTAATAATAAGCACCCGTATTCGCAGTCCACAGGTGAAAAAACGCCATGAATTGCTTTTCGGTAGTGTCACCCGCTTCTTGGTTGCCATGCTCTCTCTGCCGATCCCAAAAAGATACTGTTTCCTTGACAGGTTAATGATTACCTTCTTTCTCTATTATACACGCTGTTCAGTCTTGGTCGGTAATAAAAAATACCTTCCTCTGAGCTTTTAGATGTGGATTGTCTTGGGAGAGTCCTGTTTGACTTCTCCCTTCTCTGTGATATAAAATTACCATCAGATCTCTTCGAGATATTTAAAAATATGAGGGAAGAGAGAAAGTAGGGGGATAATCGATGACATCGATCAACATCATTGTTTGGTTGAAGAGTTACCGACTGTAAATGTTGAGTAGAGGAAAATCCGTGCTTATTTGTCGTTACAGTCTGTTCGTGGTTTTTGTTGCTATGTTGCTGGGGGGCTGTTCATCCCAACACGCCGGCATAAAAGTTGTTGATTCATGGGGGCAAAAAGAAAAGACTCAGGTGGTAGAGAGCTTGTATGCCCAACTTGAAAAGTGGCAAGGGGTCCCCTACCGGCTCGGTGGCTTAAGTAAAAATGGCATTGACTGTTCCGGCTTTGTCTATCTGACCTATAAAGATCATTTCGGAATCGAACTGCCCAGGACTACAGGACAGCAGGCAAAATCAGGTCGGCCAGTTGATGCAACTGTGTTACAGGCAGGAGATCTGGTATTTTTTAAAACTGGAATATTGGCGAAACATGTCGGGATTTATGTCGAAAATGGTAAATTCCTTCATGTTTCTACCAGTAAGGGTGTCATGTTATCCAAACTCTCTGATCCTTACTGGTCATCTCACTACTGGAAAACTGTCAGGGTTCCATAATTTCCCAGGTAAGGAACAAACGACCAGACTTTTGAAAATGGAAAAATCGATCTACTCAGCAGTCTTTTCCACTGGTTTTCCAGGTCCTTTCTGCTTGATGAGTTCCTCGAGATAGCTTCCTTCAATTTTTTCTTTTTCCAGCAGTTCCGTTACCGCTACTTCCAGAATATCCCTTTTCTTGTCAAGTAGCTTCATTGCAATTGTATACTGCCGGTCTATGATGTTGCGCACTTCCTCATCAATAACCTGTGCAGTTTTTTCGCTATATTCACCTGCTGCATTTCGTCTCTGTTCCGGCTGCAGAAACATGGCCTGTGGTTCCTGCTTATAGTAGACCTGTCCTGCTTTTTCGCCCATTCCGTATTCAGTGACCATGCTGCGGGCTATGGCGGTGGCCTTGGCCAGGTCATTATGGGCACCGGTGGAGATATCTGTGAAAATCATTTCTTCGGCAGCCCTGCCGCCAAGCAGGGAGGCGATTTTTGCCAGCAGCTCGGTTTTCGTCATCAGAAATCGATCTTCGGTGGGAACCTGCATGGTGTACCCGAGGGCTGCAATGCCACGCGGTACAATGGTTATCTTTTTCACCGGGTCGGTGCCCGGTAAAGAAAGGGCAACGAGGGCGTGACCCAGCTCGTGGTAGGCCACGATTTTCCGTTCCTTGGGGTTGATCAGTCGGTTCTTTTTTTCAAGTCCGGCAACGATGCGCTCAACAGCCTCTTCGAATTGCTCTTTTTCCACCTTTTCTTTGTGAGCCCGCACTGTTAGGAGGGTAGCTTCGTTGACCAGATTGGCCAGGTCGGCCCCCACCATACCTGGCGTCATATTGGCAAGTTCTTCCATGTCAATATTGCCGAGCTTATGTATCTTTTTGAGGTGTACCTGCAGAATTGCAATGCGGCCCTGTTTGTCAGGCCGGTCAACGAGAACCTGGCGGTCGAAGCGACCCGGTCGCAGAAGAGCAGGGTCGAGAACTTCGGGGCGATTGGTGGCAGCCATCAGGATAACCCCCACATTGGGATCAAAGCCGTCCATCTCAACAAGGAGTTGATTTAATGTCTGTTCCCGTTCATCATGACCGCCAACGCCACCAAAGCCCCTGGCCTTGCCGAGGGCATCCAGCTCGTCAATGAAGACAATGCAGGGGGCATTGGCATTGGCCTGATCAAAAAGGTCACGCACACGGGCCGCTCCCATACCGACAAATAATTCAACAAATTCGGAGCCGCTGATACTGAAAAAGGGAACCTGGCTTTCACCGGCGACTGCCTTGGCGAGAAGCGTCTTGCCGGTGCCGGGAGGGCCGACCAGGAGAATGCCTTTGGGCAGGGAGCCACCAAATTCCAGATATTTTCCAGGATTTTGCAGGAAATCGATTACTTCCACAAGTTCTGCCACGGCTTCATCTACTCCGGCTACATCTTCAAAGCTGACGTCCACGTCTTCCTGTTTATGGACTTTGGCCTTATTTTTACCAAGACTCATAAAGCCGGGCTGTTGTGCGGCAAGGCGTTTCATGAGAAAGAACCAGATTCCTACGAAAAGAAAAACCGGTATTATCCAGGACAGGATATCTCGAATAAACGTTGACTCAATGGAGGCAGAATAATTGACATGATATTTATCTAACAGCTCGGAGGTGTCAGGATCAACCCGAACCGTACGGAAATGGATTTTCTCTTCAGGATTTGTTTCCGATTGCATGAGGCCCTGAATTTGTTTTTCGGTAATAGAGACCTCAATGATTTTCCCTTCTTTGAGACTCTGGAGAAACTGACTGTAAGGAATAGTCTGGATCGCATATGTAGATGCCAGATAACTTTGCAGGATCAGGACGATCCAGACGCCGATAACGAAATACCAGATCGAAACCTTATGGTGCTTTTCCATGTCCATTGTTCACCAGTTTTTCTAAGTTTTTTATTAATTTTTCACTTGCCAAAAAACGTAATTTCTAGGTTTGTCCATATGTTATTCTATCACATTTTTTTGTTGATGTAGAGAATATGGAAAAGAGAAGATCTGCATCGTTATGTGTCAGGTTTTGGTGTCATGCAACATTCAACCCGTTACTTCTCTGATGGGTACCTTGAAAAAGTAGAATTTTCGGTCAAAATCGAGGCATGAGAAAAACTTTACCGTAGGTGCCCTGCAAGAATCACCCTAACTACGGGTACAAGTGCCCTTGGGGTGCATATGTCTGATATTCCGAGGATAAAATTTTTCTCATAACGAAGAGTTTGGGCGAAAAGGCAATTTTGCAAGGTGGCCTGATATAATATCGGTGCTCCTGGGCCATATATTGTTTGAAATGGGTGCTGGTTAATATGATGGAGATTGGGATAAGGAAAGAATTTTTTTCGACTAACCTAATCTGTTTTGGTTTGTGGAGGGCGGTAGTTTCTGCAGTGTGGATGTCTGTTCGCGGTTGAAACCGCTCCTACTTGGTTCCGTGCTGTTTGCAGTTATCCATGTCTTCCGTTATCTACCTTTGCCCTGTAGGAGCGGATTTATCCGCGAAATCGGAGTGGTTGCCGTCTGCTTGACTGGTTTGCGTAGCGCGGGGGGGGGCGGTTGAAACCGCTCCTGTCTGGTTCCGTGGGGTTTGCAGCTATCCATGTCTTCCGTTACCTACCATTGCCATGTAGGAGCGGATTTATCCGCGAAATCGGTGTAGTTGCTGTCTGCTTGACTCGTTTGCGTAGCGCGGGGGCCTGTTTGCGGTTGAAACCGCTCCTACCGGTTGTGTGATGTCTGCAGTTGACGTTGTCTATGACCTGTTGACTTGTTTCTTCCTGTGTATCGACCTCTTTGATTGCTAGCTGTGGGCTCAGTACAATATCTATTTGTTTTGAATAAACAAAATTTAATGGTACTGTTCTTTGTTATCATGGTGCTTTGTTGACTTATCTTGACAAGGATGTTCTGCGGCTGATAAAATAAGAAATATGATGATGCGATATTTATGGATAGTCGTTCTTCTCGCTCTTTTGTCACTCCTGAGTGGTTGTGCCAGGATGGTCGCCGGTTCTCTCATGGAACCGACAATGGCCAATTTGCAGCGTCAGACGGATATTTATCTTGTCTGTGAGGGAACGCCTGCCTTTCTGCTGATGATCGACAGCATGATCGCATCGACTCCCAATGATAAGAAACTGCTGATGACAGCCACCCAGGCCTTTAGTGGTTATGCAGCTGCCCTTGATGCCTGCGGCAAGCCGGAGCGGGCAGCCACGGTAAGCATGAAGGCCAGGTTGTACGGCATGTCTTTGCTGTGGAACTGCGATGATCTTCATAGCGTTTGTACGTTGCCTTTATCTGACTTGCAACAGACTTTGGCCAGTCTGGACAGGGATGACGTAGATCGTCTGTTCTGGGCCGGCAACGGCTGGGCGACATGGATTCGCCACCAGAAAGGATCACCCGAATCCCTGGCGCAGCTGGTCCGGGTGGAACAGATCATGCTGCGGGTACTTGAACTGGATGAAACATACTACTACGGTGGTGCCCATCTCTTTCTTGGTGTATATTATGGTTCTAAGCCGCCTCTTCTCGGCGGTAAACCCGAGCTAAGCCGTCGCCATTTTGAACAAGCCCTTGTCATCAGCAACAGGCAGTTTCTTCCGGCCCTTGTCCTCTATGCCCAGATCTATGCCCGGATGGCCTTTGATCGTGAGCTCTTTGTCGGGCTGCTGCAGGAGGTCCTTGATTTTCCCCTGGAAAACAAGCCGGATATTTCCCTTGCCAATCAGGTGGCCAAACAAAATGCTGCCAACCTGCTCAATCAGGCAGACCAGTTCTTTTAGGAGAGAATCGTGTATTACTGTCAGCGATATGCCCAACTGCTCATCCTCCTTTTTTGTGCCCTGCTTTTCTGCAGTTCAGCGCAGGCTAAATCCAAGTATCTGTTTAAGGTGGCGACCATTGCCCCGGAAGGCAGTATATGGACCAATCGGTTTCACGATTTTGTTGCCGAGGTGGGCGAGAGGAGTAATGGTGAAGTTGGGTTTAAGGTATACTCCGGCGGTATTATGGGAGATGATCGGGCCATGTATCGTAAGATGCGGATAGGCCAGCTGCATGGCGGTGGCTTTACCATGACCGGCATTGGTGCCGTAGTGCCTGACTTCCGCGTCATGGGCATTCCCTTTCTTTTTCGCTCTTACGAAGAGGTTGATTATGTGAAGAAAGAACTGTGGCCCTCTTTCAGCCATGCATTTTCTCAAAAAGGTCTGGAGCTTATTGCCATGACTGAAGTGGGATTCGTTTATTCCATGTCCACCTCGCCGATATCCACCCTCAGAGAGTTGAAAAAGAGTAAGGTCTGGGCACCCGAAGATGATCCCATCAGTATCGCTTATCTGCAAACTTTGGGCATTACTCCACTGCCCCTGACCATTCCCGATGTGCTCACTTCTCTGCAGACAGGCATGGTGGAAACGGTATTTAATTCCCTGTATGGTGCCATTGTCCTGCAGTGGTTTACCAAAACAAAGTATGTTTCAGACATTCCCTTTGGCTACGCCTATGGTGCCATGCTGCTGGATCGTAAAAAATTTAGCAAGCTGCCTGAGTCGTATCAGTCGATGATCAGGGAAACTGCCGCAAAGCATTTCAACCTGCTTATGACCGATACCAGAAAAAGTAATTATGATTCCAGACAGGTGTTGCAGGACAATGAAGTTTCTATGGTCACTCCTGATTCGGGAGATGTGCAGGTCCTGAGTGACATGCGCGATGAAACGGTACGGCGAGTACAGGGAACAGCTTTCAGCCCTGAAATCTATAAGGCAACCGTAACATTGCTGGATGATTACAGGAAGCAGACCTCCAAGTAGATTACAGGCCCATAGAGTAGCAGAGCTCATAAACAGAACCTGAACTATGCCATGACCCACAGACAGGTTGCCCGTCACGTGTTGACCTTTGAGAAGCGGCTGATAGACGGCCTGCTCTGTTTGATGCTTGTGGCAATGATGGTGCTTGCCTGCTTGCAGATCGGTCTGCGCACATTTTTTTCCGGTGGACTGCTCTGGGCCGACCCGCTGCTGCGCTACCTTGTCCTGTGGTGTGGCATGCTCGGGGCAGTGGTGGCAACCAGGGAAAAAAAACATATCGCGATTGATGTGGTTGGCTACCTGGCACCGGAGCAGGTAAAACCGTGGATAGGGCTGCTGCTTGATCTCTTTTCCTCCTTTGTTGCTGTCATCCTCACCTGGGCGGCTGTCATCTTTGTCCAGAACGAACGACTCTTTGGCAGTTTACCCCTGCTGACCGTCCCATCCTGGATCTGGAACTTGATTTTTCCCATTGCCTTTGCATTGATCTCCATACATTTTCTTCTGGCAATCGCAGCTGATATCAGGATACTTGCGTCTCGCTCCGGAGAGAACGAAACAGGGAGCGGCTTGTGAATAGTCTCAAGCTGCTTACTCTTGCCCTGGCTTTGCTTGGCAGTCCGCTATTTATTGTTATTGCAGCAGTAGCTCTGTTTTCATTCCACAGTGTAGACATTGATATCTCGGTGGTCATTATTGAGATGTCGCGCCTGGCGGATACGCCGCTCCTCCTTGCTCTGCCCCTTTTTATCTTTGCCGGTACTATCCTCTCTGAGAGTGGAACGCCCAAACGTCTACTCAGGCTGTCCCATCTGTTGCTGGGCTGGCTGCCCGGCGGCCTGGCTGTTGTCTCTTTGCTGGTCTGCGCTGTTTTTACCGCCTTTACCGGTGCCTCGGGAGTGACCATTTTTGCCCTGGGTGGCCTGCTCTTTCCCGCACTCATCAAGGACCATTACTCCGAAAAGTTTTCCCTGGGGCTGATTACCTCGTCCGGCAGCCTTGGTCTGCTGTTTCCCCCCAGTCTGCCGCTTATCCTGTATGGTGTCATTGCTGAAGTTCGGATTGACCATCTCTTTCTGGCTGGTATCCTGCCGGGTATTTTCATGCTCGTCTTGCTGGTAGCCTATTCCATGTACAAGAGTCCCCGTAAAAGTGAACGTCAGGAACGGCTGGGTGGCCGGGAAATACTCGCTGGCCTGAAAGAGGCTGCTTGGGAACTGCCTCTGCCTTTTATTGTCCTTGGCGGGATCTATGGCGGTTTTCTGGTGGCCGGAGAGGCGGCAGCTATTACTGCCCTCTATGTGCTGGTGGTCGAGGTCTTTCTGTACCGGGATATCCACCTGCGGCAACTGCCCGGGCTTATGGTAACGTCCATGATGCTCTTTGGCGGTATCCTGGTTATTCTTGCTGCATCCATGGCTGCGACCAACTTTCTGGTGGACCAGGAAGTACCCATGCGGCTGTTTGAATTTATTCGCCAGTATATCTCCAGCAAGTACACCTTTCTCCTGCTCCTGAATATCTTCCTGCTCATTGTCGGCTCTATGCTCGATATCTTTTCCGCCCTTGTACTGGTGGTGCCGCTCATAGTCCCCATTGCCAGAGGATATGAGGTGAACCTGATCCACCTTGGTATAATCTTTCTGACCAATCTGCAGATCGGTTATTGTACGCCGCCGGTGGGGCTTAACCTCTTTTTGGCCAGCTACCGTTTTGAGAGGCCGGTTATCCAGCTCTACAGCGCGACCATGCCTTTTCTTGGTCTGTTAATGGTCACGCTTGTCATTATCACCTATTTTCCTCTGTTGAGTCTCTTTTTAGTGCGTTTGCTGGGGTGATGGTCAGGCGGGAGGTAGGTAGCTGAGAGTTGTTGTAGATCCTGTGAGAGGTGTGGAATGCGAAGGACCGTTAAAACAGAAAAAAAACCGATCAAGCTCTGGCTGGAAGATATGGACAGTGGGGCCATGGAACAGGCAAGAAACCTCGCCAATCTCCCCTTTATCCATAGGCATATCGCCATCATGCCGGATGCCCATCTGGGCTATGGTATGCCCATCGGCGGTGTCATGGCCACCGATGGAGTGGTCATCCCCAATGCCGTAGGTGTTGATATCGGCTGTGGGATGTGCGCCCAGCAGACCTCACTGCGCTCCTTGAGCAGTGAGAAATTAAAAGCACTTCTTGTCCATATCAGAAAGACCATTCCCCTGGGGTTTAAGCATCACAAGAAAGGACAGGATCGTCACCTGATGCCGAGGGCGAAGGGGAATATTCCCATAGAGGATCTGCCGATCGTTTCCCGTCAGTATGAAAGTGGACGCACCCAGCTTGGCACACTGGGCGGGGGGAATCATTTCATTGAAATCCAGAAGGGCAGTGACGGTTATATCTGGATCATGATTCATTCCGGTAGCAGAAATCTTGGTTATCGAGTGGCCAATTTTTACAATAAACTTGCCGGCAGGATAAGCGGTCGTTTCGCTGCAACTGTTCCAAAGAACTGGCAGCTCGCCTTTCTCCCAGTGGAGAGTGAAGAGGGCAGGCAGTATCTGCTTGAGATGGAGTACTGTGTTGATTTTGCCTATGCCAATCGAAAACTGATGATGGAACGAGTAAAAGATGGCTTGCTGATGATTGCGGCCCCGGTTCATTTCGGGCAGTTTATCAATATTGCCCATAATTATGCCAGTCTTGAGACCCACTTCCACAAGGATGTCCTGGTGCATCGCAAGGGGGCCACCAGGGCAAGGGAGGGCGAAATCGGTATTATTCCAGGCTCTCAAGGGACGCCTAGCTATCTGGTAAGGGGCAAAGGGAACAAGGAGAGTTTCGAGTCCTGTTCTCACGGGGCAGGGAGGAAAATGGGACGCAGGCAGGCCCAGCGCAGTCTGGATCTCCATGTTGAACAAAAGAGACTGGAAGATCAGGGAATACTACATGCCATCCGCAGCAGGCGTGATCTTGATGAGGCTGCAGGCGCCTATAAAAATATTGATGAGGTAGTGGAAAATCAGCTAGATCTGGTAGAGGTCATTGTCACTCTTAAACCTCTGGCTGTTGTCAAAGGGTGAAGGTGCCTGAGCACCTTCATCTTAAGTTGTTCTGTAGATCTTTCTTCGTACAGTCATGGGCCTTAAAGACGGCATTGTCGGGACGGTAATGACCGTTCAGGTAAGCGAGGAAAGAGACTCCTGGCATTCGGCGACTATGCCCGGTGGCATTCAGATATCCACGCCTCAACACTTCCTATGGGCAATTTCCTACACCGGCGTCGGCTTCGCAACGGGCTTGAACGTCTCCGGGTTCCAGAACAAAATCATACACGGCGACATTGTCCAATGCGCCGGTAAACATATGCGTAGGAGTAGCGAAATCAAGGACACCGCTTTCGGTGACCGCATTCGTCCCTAAGATCGAAATGTCGAGCTGGTTTTCATACTGGCCATTTTTATAGACCTTCATGATGTTGTTCGTTCGATCAATGGTCCAGACGAAATGGCCCCAGGTATCGCGCGGAATGCTGCTTGCGTATAGAGATATGCGATGCGCAGCTTCTTCGGTTCCGTCATTGAGGAAAAGACCCGGCGGAATTGGCGTATCGGTGTCCACCCAGTGGGCGATACCGAAGCCAATGCCATTGTAAGCATCGCCTTTGCCCAGGCTCCACTTGGGGTTGGTCGTACCGGTTGGGAATTTGAGCCAAACGGAGAGGCTGAAGTCTCCGTTGTGATTATCCAGCATGTTTTCGATTGCGACGTTATTGTAGTTGTTACCTGCAAATGCGCTGCCGCCGGCAACTCCTGTGGTCCATTGATCAAAGGTCGCAATTCGGACATGATTCCTTCCCGATTCATCTGCTGTGCTGAATCCACTGCCCTCATTTAACTTCCAGAAACCGAGGTAATCACAGACATTGCCGATGCCATTTCCGTAAAGATCGGCCTGGTTCGGGTTGTACTCAAACGGGCAGTTATCGACGCTATCTGTCACTCCATCACTATCAACATCTGCGGACGTGCATTGGCCCAGCTCCATACAACGCTGCAGAATCTCTGTTTGTGTCAGGGCCTTATTATAGATCGCCACCTCATCAATAGTTCCGGTAAAACCTCCATACCAACCGTGACCCATTTGAATTGGGGCAAACACATCAATCATTGAAGAATTCAGGCCGGTGTGAACCAGGCGACCATTCAGGTAAATCCGTGGCTGAGTCTCGGTATAGGTGACCACCACATGATTCCATCCTGTCCCCAGCTGCGGTTGTACCGGGTTCTTTGCAGCAGGGTTGTAGACGGCTACTGGCGGCAGAAAACCGCCGCTGTGTTCGTACACAGAGATTCCGTTAGTTCCTACGGAAACTCCGGCACCAGCCTGGGAGCCGCCGATAGCAGTGGTGACAAACACATACTTCTGACCGCTCATACCAGCGGTCCCGGAGATAGCTTCGGTGTCAATTTGATGCGTTGTGGTCGCCTTGACCATCGCTTCCATGGTGAAAGTATTGAGAGGAACTTCGTTAGCGTAGTTCCAAGACATCTCATCATTAGTACCATCGAAATACAGACCCTGACCGGAAAAGCCAGTGGTCCAGATGGCGCCATTAATTATTGAGCCGTCGTTGTCTTCTTCTGAATCTGAGGCAACGCTACCGGTACCTTCCTCAAACTCAAACTTAGTGATCAAGCTACTCGTCGTAAACGAGGTGATTTCGGAGTGAATTGACCAGTTCCCAGCGCTATCCTGAGAACGTGTCCTCCAATAATAACGACTGTTTGCATCCAGTTGAACAGGAACGACATGGCTGGTTGACCCTGGAATACTAGTGCTATTGTACACCATTCCAGACCAGAACCCTGTTCCATCGGAAGTGCTCACTTGCCATATGCTGTTTTGAGGGGTGTCGCTTATGTCGTCATCGTCAGAAAAGGGTGCAGCTTCGAGTGTCAGTCGACGATCTACATTCATAGCGCCTTGTGCCGGCGTTAAATTTACCGGCTGATTTGGCATAGCATCGCTACTTAAAGTGAAGCTGGTGTCAGCTGAATATTCTGACCATATTGCATGATTGTCTTGATAGCGAACCTTCCAATAGTAAGTGGTTCCGGGAGTCCAGGAAATGGGAGGGACAAGAGTCGTGGTTGCTGCTGCAACGCCGCTGTCATAGAGCTGGTTGTATCCGAAGTCTTCTCCGTTAGCAGAGCTGAACAGCCACTGGCTGGCTTGGTGAGTATCAATTCCGTCCGTGTCGGAGAAAACAGATGCGGTAACAATCAGTGGCTGCAGGAGGTCGGTTGCTCCATCTGCTGGAGTATCATTAATCGGAGTGTTTGGACGAGTAGGATTCGGGGGAGGTGGCTCGTCCCGGTAGTATTTTAAAGGGCCGGCCATATGGCACCAAGCACACGACATGTTTGCATCCGGTCCCCATAGGCCATAATCACCATTTGCATCCGTGCCTGTGCGAATATCCAATTTGCTCTTGGTCATCCTGACCGTGGGGGTACTGTTGTTGCTAATTAAGGAATCACCGTGCGGGTTGTGGCAGGTCATGCAACTAGCCTCAGAGTCACTGGTTCCGTCACCATCTGAATCCCAGAGGTTAGTGCCCACAACCTTATTTATATCAACTAGGTGATCCCAGTGGATATTGGTTGGATTATTCCCGTAGCCAGCATCCTTTTCATTTCTGAAACCGGTAAGGATGGGAGCTGTGTTGTCGAAAGGATTGGTGGTACAATCAGAAACGCCCTTGCTCCTGGAGTCTTGAAGCAAGTTTGCTTCACTATGGCAAGAAAAGCAAAGTAGATAATCTGTAGTAGTATAATTACAGTCATCCTCAGGCCTTGGAGTTTTAAGTGGATCTGCGCCGTTTATATTGATGAGTCTGAAACCCTGTTTATAGTTTGAGGCGACATCATCGTAAGTCTTTTTACCGTCAAAGTTGTGGCTCATGCTCAGCCCGTGACACCCATCACATTCAGTGAAAAAGGCGCCATGGCCCGATTGATAGTAGCCGTTATTAATGTTGTCACCGGCCACATCCGGTGCCTGTCTGCTGATCAGAGAGGTTCCAGAATCATGGCAGCTGACACACCATTGCTCTTTCCCTGCGGCCAGTGCGTTACCGGAATAGACGCCGTTCGTCCAGTTGCTCTTAGCACCGAACGCGACGTCTCCAACGCCGTCGAAAGGACCATCCGGGCTGTGACAAGAGTCACAGACATCGGTCTCAGCGAGGGAGAATTTGCCGTCGCCGTCGCCATCGGTCCCTGACAGAAAATAAGGATAATTGTTGATATCATGGCAGATAATGCAGCTAATGTTCGGTCCTTTTAGGTCGTCAGTATCATTCTCTGTGTGGGTGGAATGACTTTGGGTGCTTCCTGACCCCTCACTGAATTCTCCAGTGCTATACTCATACCCGACATCGTGACCATGGCAGGTAATACACTCTCCCCCCCCGCTTCCACCACCATGAATGAACCCAGCGGTATGGTTGTGACAAGTTATACAGTTTGTTCCATTTCTGCCACCATGGTTCTGATCAATCCCAGTACCATTATTACGAAAATATTTGGTCTTGGTATGACAGACCTCACAGATACCGTTATAGACGCTGTCGCCGTCGGCAAAGGATTTCGGCCCAGTGGAACCGAGAAATATGACTGATTTATTACCCGATTTTGCGGGAACCGTCCCTGTAATATTGTCGAGCGTAATATTCCCCCGGATCAATTGCCCATAGCTACTGCCGTATACGTTATTCTGTTCCTGCGTATGTTGATTATGACAGACCCAACATTCAACTGCCCAGTTGCCGTATTCATCGCCTCCCTGCAAACTGGAATGGGTTTTTACATAGGGGGCAATAATGTCATTATGACAGCTCCAACAGAGATTGTTAAACAGGGTGTCATCTATATCCTGGGCAACATGGCCCATGGGTGGAATAAGCTTGGACTCGGTCGAGGTCATATCATGACAGGAGAAACAACCGATACTTTTGCTCGCGTTATGCGGGGCATCAAGGCCAGCGCCAGCCTGGCAGACCATGCCGAAAATACATACCAACACGAACAGGCAATGAACCAAATGTATCCTCTTCATAATACGATGTATCCTCCGCTTCACAGGAGTGATGGCTTGTCCATCCAAATCCCCCCCCGCATACATTCTTATTTTTTTTTATTCCGTTGCTGATCGTAAAAAGAGGAGCCACTCATGGGCTCTCGTCTGTGCTCACAGTCTTTCACTTTGGTATTCCTGGCCATATGTTGTTGTCATTCCCATCCAATACCCGGAACTGGGGCGGAGCTGAACAGCCATGTACCAGTATCGTCTGGAACCATCACTGCTTTATATTCGTGCAGTCAGGACATTGAACATACTGAAGACCTAACTGAACGAAGATGACGTGCTGCTGAACCGTTACCTGACTTCTTTCTGTTCCCTGACATGATTGTTGAAAATGTTGTTCAAAATCAGATTCCAGGGAAAGCCCTTGCCCCTGCCGTACACAACAGTACCGTCATCACCTACTGCAAAGACTGTGCCCCTGGCACTGATCCAGACATCGTGCAGATTGCCGGCAGACAACAAAGCCGCAGTATGCCAAGCGCTGCCGTTGTAATAGAGAACCGTGCCCTTTGCACCAACCGCAAAAACATTGCTCCTGTCCGTACCCCAGACACCTGCAAGGTTTTCCTTGGTTCCAGACTCCATTGTACTCCAGGTGCTACCGTCATAATGAACAATGACCCCATTCCCACCCACAGCAAAGACATCATTAGCGCTGCTTCCCCAGACACTGTTCAATAGCTGTTGCGTACCTGAATCCATCGGGCTCCAGCTTTTGCCGTCAAAGTGGAGCACAACCCCAGATTCACCCGCAGCAAAAATATCCTTCTCGGAACTTCCCCAGAGGCTACGCAAGGCAACCCCGGTTGCCGAACTGCTGGACAGACCATTGGCTAAAACCAGTCCAGAGGCGCTCACCGCTGCGACCTCACTACCACCGCCCCAGACGTCCTGCAGTGTAGCCGCGGTAACAGCACCAGCGATAGAGGACCAGCGCTTGCCATCAAAGTGAAGGACAAGACCATTATCACCCACCGCATAGATATCTGTATCGGAACTCCCCCATATTGAATACAGGTTTCCTGTGCTGATACTGCTGTCCATAACACTCCATTGCTTACCGTCAGAGTGGAGGATTGAACCGTTGTTACCAACGACAAACACGTTCCGGGATACGCTGCCCCATACACCGTTCAGAGAAGTACCAGTCAGGACATTGCTGACCTCCCAGGTCCACTTATCCTTGGCGGACGAACTGCCACCGGAGCCGGGATCAACAGGAGGTTCTATAGGGGGTGGGCTGACGGGATCACTGACATTGAGGACAACATCAATCCCAATCGGAACAGGGGGGGCATCCTTTCTTATAAACGTAATCCTGCCAGTATGGGTTCCGACCGCGAGACCACTGCCATCAACATCCACACGGAGACTGTCTGGAGTTATCCCGGTCGTCTTGCTCAGTGCCAGCCATGGTCTATCGCTGGAGGCATGCCAAGAAAGGAGGCCATCACCAGTATTGTTTATAATCAGTTCCTGGCCAGGAGCCGCTGTACCGGTCTCCACATCAAAAAACAATCTGTCAGGAGAAATACTCAAGGGATTGGACAAAATGGTCAAGGTTAGCGGTATCCTCTCACTTACTCCAGTATCATTGGCAAGGATAATGCTGCTCTCATATTTGCCTGTTGCAAGCCCGTCAAGGGTTACCGAAACATCCTGGGAAAATATGGCAGAGGGCTCTAGTGTACCCGAGTTTATGGGGAGGATGGCCCATGGACTTTCGAGGGCAGCAGAGGCGCTCCAACGGAAGGTTGTTAGTCCATCGTTATGAATGGTCAGACTTTGCGGAGGAGGATTGCCGCCAACAATGGCGCTAAAGGAAAATTCTGCCGGGACTGCGGTCATTACGGAATACTGATCAATACCGTAAACTTCTACCTTATGGGCCAGAGAGGCAATATAGAGACGGTTGCTGCTCCCTATCGTTATCCCAAGCGGGGTTCTGAGGGGAGTTTCCAGGCTATCCACCTGCCCGAGGAAAACACCCTGATTGTCATAGACCATCACCTTCTGCAAGCGGGAATCGCTCACATATACCCGGCTTGCAGCATCAACCGTCACCTGAATAGGCACAACCAGTTCCCCGGCGGCCATATTGTAACCGAACATGCTGTAAGCACGTTGAACAGAACCACTCATGTCAAAAAACTGGAGGCGAGCACCATCGATCATGGCCATGGACCAAGCGTCATACACCTGCTGGTGATCGAGAATCACCAATTCATTGGTAACAGTATCTATGGCGATAGAAACGGGGTGATTTAACTGACCGGCACCATTCCCAGGAGTACCAACCATGGAAAGGAGTTCACCGTTCGTGTTGTAGATGCGGACGGCGTTATTCTCCTTATCGACAACATAGATGTTTCCGACACCGTCAATGGCAATATCCGTGGGTAGGCCAAACTCTCCGTCGCCTTTGCCAAGCTTGAACAAGGGAACAAAAGAACTGTCAAAAACCGCCACATTCCCTTTGTCGGCGTTGCCGACAAAAATGCGCCCGCCTGCATCTACTGCGAGGCTGACAGGTTTATCAAGACCGCTGAAGGAGGAGATAAAATGACCGCTCTGACTAAAGACCTTAACCAGATTGGCGGAGCACTCGGCAACATAGAGATGTCCCGCACCATCAAGGGCCAGAGCTGTCGGTGTCTGTACCTGGTCAGATATGGGGGGGAGGCGAACAAAGGTGGGCAGGATGGAGGCAAAAACAAGAGAGAAGTTACACACTGAAGAGATCAGCAAGGTGATACCTAGAACAACAGTGAAATATTTTCCCTGATGCAATGAACTGGTCATTATCCCCCCCCAAAGAATCCATTTTGATGAGTTGAGTATACAGAGAATATTCTTTAGGGTACCTTGGAAAATTAGAATTTTCGGTCAAAATCGAGGCATGAGAAAAATTTTACCGCAGGTGCCCTACAAGAAATTCCCTAACTACGGGTGCAAGTGCCCTTGGGGTGCATATAATTGATATTACAAGGATAAAATTTTTCTCATAACGAAGAGTTTGGGCGAAAAGGCAATTTTGCAAGGTGGCCTTTAGTGTATGCCTCCACTTTCATCTGATAGAATTGAGTATCTCAGAAAGTGTGACATTGCACAACACTTTTTGCGAACCATACTCATTTAAGATGGATTCCTGACAGCTCTATGCCCCATACAGGGCGCAGCCCTCCCCAAATTAGTACTCACAGCGCCCAGCCGCTTCTTTCCAATCATTTCCATCTTCTTATCCGTGCTGGCACCAAAGCTCTTGGTGATCTGATGCGTAACGTCCTCTCCGGATATGCCATTTCATTTAACCGCAGGCACCGGCGGCATGGATAGCTTTTTCAGAACTGCTATAACTAGATATTGTGCCAGGAAGAGCCATATCTTCTGGAGCTTGTCCGGTATATTCATTTGAATCCTGTTCGGGTCAGGATTGAAGGGCCGAATGTAACCTATGATTGATGCTCCCGGAGAGCTGACCGGTGTGGTACACTGCCGCCCCTAATTGGAAAAGAATAAAGCGAAGAGGTGAAAGAATGGAGTAATATGGGTGTCTCTAGCGGGAATGTTTTTAATTCTTGCCGTTTAAGTGCCCGTATTGTATGTTATTTTTGAGGTAGTTGGTTGGAGGGGTAATCTTCCTGATGCGCCCAAAGTAACTTGGGGCGTCCGCCTGACCTCTTCCTCTGGAGGCAAAGACTCTTTGCCTCTCTCTTTTGAGGGAGCAAATGGTCCCGTTGGGTATGTTTCTCCCCCTCCTGATAGCTTGTTTGGTAAAGCGAATTTTTATAACCATCACCAACAGCCAGGGAAAACGAGGGCATCTGGAACATACTGCATCGCATGCGCAACAAGGGCATCCGCCGCCTGCCGGTGGTCAATGAAAAAAGAGGCCTTGAGGGAACCCTGACGGTTGACGACCTTATCGATCTTCTCGCCGATGAAGTAGACCTACTGGCAAAGATTGCTGGTCCTGGCCAGGAGTTGGAGGAAAAAAGACGGAAATAGCAGGACTCCCTTAAATGGAGTTGTTCAAAGCCGATGATCAGACACGTTGAGACACAAGGGTTTTTCGAATTCCGGCAGTCATTATAGACAGCGCAAATTGGGGTAAATCGCTAATAAGTTAATAAATGGGTGGAAAATGAGTCGGAGAGACGATACCATCTCTGCTGTCGGCGATGGTGATTTTGATGTTGCAATCATTGGTGGCGGCATCAATGGAGCCTGCCTCTATGACCTGCTCTGCCGCAAGGGATACCGCACAATCTTGCTCGACAAGGGGGATTTTGCAGGAGGAACCAGCCAGGCCTCGGCAATGATGATCTGGGGAGGTTTACTGTACCTCAAAAATATGGATATCCCTTCGGTTTTTGGCTTCTCTCGGTCACGGGACCAAATGATCCGTAATATGACCGACTGGGTCTCGCCCTGCCGGTTCAGGTTCCTGCCAACGCAAAAAGGGCTGCTCAGCAAAATACCTATCCTGTCTGCAATGTATCTCTACTGGGTGATTGGATGTTTCAACCGAAAACGACCATCCATAGAGGCCCGTTTTCCAGAGCAGAAGCATTTGGTGCGACCTTGCGACAGCCTGTTGTTTGAAGAGGGTATGCTCCACTTTTCCGACTGCCGTTTTGTCCTACATTGGCTGACACAGAACCGATCACCTCAGCAGTTAGCGATTAATTACTGTGAGTTAATGGACGGCGACTATAATAAAAAGGAACACCTCTGGCATCTCAGGGCATGCGACAGGATCATTAAAAGAGAGGTCGAGATTTGTGCCAAGGCTGTGGTTAATTGCGGCGGGGTTTGGACGGATCGAATAAACGATTCCATGAATATTCAGTCACCGTTCAAACATGTCTTCAGCAAGGGAGTATTTGTTGGTTTGCAACGCCCTGACGAAGACGCAACTCCCTTAATATTTGCCCAAAAAGAACATAACGATGTCATCCTCAGCATTCCCTGGGGGCCTGTTTCACTGTGGGGTCCCACAGAAGAAACGGTAATCGACATCGAAAAAGGTTTTAAAGTAACGGCAGACGACATCCGCTTCCTCCTTGAACAATATCAACACCATATGGCTACCGTACCGGATATCGATGATATTGTCTCATTACGCTGCGGCATTCGTCCTCTTGCCGTAAAAAAGGACTATCATAAAGACAGCTATCCACTCGACCTTTCACGAAATTTCAAGGTCGTAGCGGATACGGATGTTCCCTGGATTTCCGTCTATGGAGGAAAGATCACCGGTTGCGATCAGGCTGCCGGGGTTGTGGCCGGCAAGGTGAAAACCTTTGTTTCCCCACAGGTAAGACAAACTGACCCGGTAATGGGACCCAGCAGGCTTGAGCAAAGCTGCCCCACCACCAATTTCCCTGGTCTGACGAAGCAGGTACCAACTCTTGAATGGTGTATGGAGCACGAACATTGCTATACCCTGGCGGATTATCTTCGGCGGCGTACCAACATAGCACAATGGGTTCAGCGAGAAGGTCTGGGCAAACATGACGAATATAAAGATCACCTCCTTTCATTAAGCCTGACTTTGACTGATGGTGATGTCGAGGCGGCTGAAAAGGAACTTAAAACATATAGCAAAAAGGTGACAACAGGTTTTGACCGGATTCTTGAACAAATTTAAAGAGGAGGGTAGTCATGATACACACCAGCGAAAATCTTCCCGCTATCTTAGGGGGGACTCCCACTGTTACCTTGGACCAGAAAGAAGCCAACCGCTGGCCACTGCTGACTGAAGAAGATGAACAAGCTGTACTGGATATCTTGAGGGATGGCCGTCTTTCCATTCATCCTGTGACGCGTGAATTGGAAAAAGACTACGCCCAGTTTAGCGGTATGAAATACACGCTGGCCCACAACAACGGTACGGCCGCGCTGCTGGCCGCTTTTTTTGCCCTTGACCTAAAGCCGGGCGATGAAATCCTGGTTCCCTCGGCTACGTTTTGGGCTTCGGTTCTACCAATGCTGTGGGTCGGTGCTGTGCCGATATTCTGTGAAAGTGAGCCTGACCGCCTTGGCCTTGACCCGGAAGATCTAGAGAGAAAAATAACTGGCCGCACCCGTGCAATCGTTGTGGTTCATCTTTGGGGCCTGCCTTCCAAGATGACAGAAATTTATGAAGTGGCAAAAAAATACAATCTAAAAATCATTGAAGACGCCTCACACACTCACGGAGCTATGTGGAGGGACAGACCCTGCGGGTCTCTGGGTGACATTAGTGTCTTCAGCCTGCAGGGAGACAAGCTCGCACCTGCGGGTGAAGGGGGTATTTTTCTCTGCCGGGATTTCGCCTACTATGAACGAGCAACGATGCTCGGTGACATTACCCGGATCATCGAACTGGAGACCCAGGCGCGCAGGTTTGCCGCGACGAGTTTTGGAATCAAGACGCGTATTGCACCGATGTCCGCCGCACTGGCCAGGATCCAGCTTAAACGTCTGACCGAACACAACCGCAAACGTAACGACAGTCTCATCTACCTCTCAGAAAAACTGGAACCTTTGGGATTTCATACTTTTCTACCGCCGTCTCATATTAAGCGGGTTTATTTCGAGTATATTATCCGCTTCAACCCAGACCAGATCCCTCTGCCGATATCGGTTCTGCTGCGATCCCTCCAGGCGGAAGGCTGTCAGGCGTTTCTGCCCCGTTATCCGCTGGTGCATCAACAGCCTTTTTTCACTGAAGGCCATTTTAAATCAATTCTTCGTCTGCCTGAAGATGTCCCGGTTCCGCATTACGCTCCTGATGCACTGCAAGCCACTTTGCAGGGAAATCGGAACTTAATTAAACTGCCTTCGTTTCCCAACGCGGAAAAAGAACTCCTTGATCAGTATGTCTGTGCATTTGAGCGGGTCATCCGCCATGCCGACGACATTATGAATAGTCCTGCAGCCCTCGAAAATAGTGGCGACACAGTACTTCCCGGGGAAAGGAGTTAGGTAGGATGAATCTGTGGCGGCTTGGCGGAGAAATCCTCAACATCATTCTGCATGGAATCCACCTCGCCATTGTCGTGTTCAGCATCACAGGATGGCTGTTTGCCAGGGCCAGAGCAGTCCACCTTCTTTTGCTACTCGCCACCCTTGTGTACTGGTACGGTTTTGGTCCGATTTTGCGCAAAAAAGGCTGGTTTGGCCATTGCCTTATTACCGATTTGCAATGGGAATTAAAAAAAAGGCTGGGTCACGATGTACCTGCCTATGGGTATATAAAATATATGACAGACCATGTCTCCGGCCGTGATACCGATGAAAAGATTGTTGATCGTGTGACCAAATGGGTGTTTTTCTCAAGCCTTGCCGCCTCCACTATCTTTTTTTTGATGTCATTTTAGCCGTTTCTACTCAGCCGCTTTAGCTTTATGCTATAATGTTGATACAGTGAATGGTGCCGTTGGAGAGCAGTGACAAGGAGCAGGACAAGGGGACGAGATTCCTGCCATGACACAAATGTATCAATGTGCTGGGCTCAAATCATCATATTATTGCCAGGGGTTTGAATCGTCAGGATATTTTTTTCAAGGACAACGACCGGGATGATTTTCTTTCCCGTCTTGAGCAGAGCGGTCCACTACCGGTTGTCACTGTTTGGCCTGGTCTCTTCTTTCCAATCATTTCCATCTTTTTATCCGCACTGGCATCAAACCTCTTGGTGCTCTGATGCGCAAAGTCCTCTCCGGATGTGCGATTTCATTTAACCGCAGGCATCGACGGCATGGATACCTTTTTCAGAACCGCTATAAAACGATATTGTGCCAGGAAGAGTTAAAGAAACAGCACTTAAATAAAGTATGGTCCAGGTTTCTGAATCCAGCTTTAAAACATAGTCTGATTTTCGGAAGTAATCAGCCGGCACCGGAATATATTCTGCAAACCCCCTGCGCACATGAAGCGCTACCTCATGATTGCCTTTATCGGTAAATACGAACTCGACGACTTTGTCGGTGTTCTCACCTTTTCTTTGGATCGATCCGCACCCTGAAAAAATTAACAAATATTTCCGGTGATCCGGCAATGGTTATCTGCAAGGCGGCCAATAACATTGTACATCCGAAAAATACTGCTTTTGTTCCCATCTTCCCCCCTCACTCCACAGTTCAGATTTCGCATGCGAAACAAATTGTATTTGCCACCTTTCATCCTCATTGAGCCGCCAAATGCCCAGCTATTTGGTGGCTATATAACCGATGTGAATTTTCTCGATCTTACCGTTGAATTTGAACGGCGCGCGATCATAGTAATCCAGAGCCACCGGCGAACCCAGATCCAGACCCACATCAAAGGTTTCAGAAGCCGTGTGGGCAGCCGGAACCGATCGGTCAATACGTCCCTGACCCACCTGTTTCCCGTTGACTCTCAAGGTCACGGTTGCCGGGGCCATGCGTTCTTTCGAATCATATTGGGTTTCCACTTCGATCTTAACCTTTCCGGTGGGAATGGCTGACTCGGATGCGATCTTATATCGGTTCAGGGTCATGGCATTGTATTCAGCCTTCAAGAAACCCTTATCCATATAGACGGTGAAGCCTGAGGAAATGCCGCCAAGGGCAAACAGCACCCCTTCGGCATCCTTGCCTATTTGGGCATCGATCACCGCCAGGGTGGAGCGCCCGCTCGCAAATTTGGGGGCCATTGCTTCAGGAATCCGGTCCTGTCCTTCATAAAACGACCATTCGGTCAGTGTTGAAGATGGCAATTCACTGGGGCTGAAAAACACCGTATAATGGGAAGCACCAATGGGATACACGTGGTTCTCCGTCGCTTCTTTATCAAACAAGGTTTTTAATTCAGCCAGTTTCCCGGGGTTCTCTTTGGCCAAGTTTTCCGATTGTGAGTAGTCTTTATCCAGGTTGTACAACTCCCATTCCTCTTTCTCTGGCTCCCAGTTCATCACACCGGAGATGTCGGTTGACCAAGGCGCTCTGGGACCGAAAGTTCCGGCGAACCATCCCTCATGATAGATTCCCCGGCTGCCCAGGATTTCGAAATACTGGGTCTTTTTTGTGGTCTCGGCATCGGGCTGATTGAACGTATACACCATAGATGTTCCATCGAGGGGCTGCTGCTCTATGCCGTCAACCTCCTTGGGAGGGGTGATATCGAGAATTTCATAGAGGGTGGCCGCAATATCGTTGACATGATGAAATTGGGAACGGACTTTACCATCATGTTTGATTATTTTTGGCCAGGAGATGACCAGTGGCGTCCTGGTTCCGCCTAACTGCGCTGCGATCAGTTTGGTACCCTGAAACGGTGCTGCTCCCGAATAGGCCCAGCCATGGTGATACATGATGTCAAGTTTGGGACCGCCCAGCGCGTCCATTCCACCATACGTCTTCTTGAGTACGTCGGTCTGTTGTTCGATAGTGGAGGGCATGGCATTCTGGGCCAACAATTCACTGATGGTTCCGTTCATGCCTTCGGCTGAGGGGCCGTTGTCGGAAAGTATGTAGAGAATCAGGGTATTGTCCAGTAGTCCCTGGCGCTCGATTTCATCCACAACCTTTCCGTACTGCACGTCGGTGTGCTCAAGGAACCCTGCGTAAATTTCCATCAAACGGCTCTGAAACTCCCGATTTGATTTCGGAATGTCATCCCATTTTTGCATACCTTTTGCCAATGGATTGAGAACTGCATCCTTGGGAATCCATCCCATTTCCTTTTGTTTTTCAAAGGTCATACTGCGCAGGGCTTCCCACCCTTCATCAAATTTCCCGTCATATTTGTCAGCCCACTCTTTGAATATATGATGGGGACCATGAACCGCGCCGGGCGTGAAATACAAAAAAAATGGTTTGCCGGGATTGATGGTGTTGCTGGTTCGCATCCACTCGATGGCTTTTTCCGCCATATCCTCGGTCAGATGATACTTGGGGTCATGGGGCGCTTGGACGGGATTGGTGTTTTCAAACAGCATAGGTTCGTACTGGGAGGTTTCACCGGCTATAAACCCGTAAAAGTAGTCAAACCCTAATCCTGTGGGGAAGCGGTCAAAAGGCCCCAACCGGGTAAGATCCGTCACCGGTGTATTGTGCCACTTGCCAAAGGCTGCTGTATTGTAGCCATAATACGAGAGCACCTGGGCAAAGGTGGCGGTCGATTTGGGGATCTTGCCGACATAACCGTCCCAATCCGAGGCTAGCTCAGCAATCTGGCCGGCACCGACTCGGTGATGGTTTCTGCCTGTGAGCAAAGCGGCCCTTGTGGGTGAACACATGGCTGTGGTGTGAAATGCATTGTAGCTGATACCTGATGCGGCCAGCCGGTCGAGTGTTGGTGTATGGATGGGCCCTCCAAATGTGCTGGGATTTGAAAACCCCGCATCATCGGTCATGAAAATAACAATATTGGGGGCATCCTTGGGCAGATGATTTTCAGTTTTGCGCCACTGGTGTTTGGAGTCCTTCAGGGTTTTGCCGACCACACTGGCTGACTCTGGTTCCGGAAAAGGTAAAATGTCCTGAGCGATCGCTGAGCAGGCGAAGGCGGCAAGGACCAGGGTGAGGATGGCCTGTGTTTTTCTTTTCATGGTGTAGCTACTCCTGATTTATTGTGTGGTTCGATAGAAGTTCTTCATTGTCGCTGTCTTCGTTGTTCTTATTTCGATTTTTTTTCGTAATTTCAAATAGCAGGTCATTTGGAATCAATCATCGTCCGGCGATCTTTTGTAGGCTGGGCGCTCGTCCTGCCCGGGTCTGATCCGCTACTTTGATTCCACGGGTTTCACCTCTGGGAAGGTCCGCACCGAGAAACATGGGCAATCGTGATGCTCGCGGCAACTAGGCTGAGGATTCGTGTTTTCATCATCTTTGTTGTTGCTCCATGCTTTCGTTCATATAAAGGACGTTTCGGTCTTTAAAACTTCCAGGATCCCGTGAGCGTGAAGTAGTCGGAGTCTAATTTGTTCTCAGCGCTGAAGTCGTGAATCCATTTGCCGAGGACCGTCAACTGTCCGGCTCCGAATTTTGGAATCCAGACGAAGCCCGGGCCCGCGCCGAAGGCATCAGATTTGTAATCACCGAGTAGCGCACCGTCACCGCTGTCGCCGGTAAGTTGCTGATACCAGTAGCCTCGGATCCCGACCGCGAAGCCTGGCGACAGGAACTGGTTCAAGGTCAGATCGAGGTGAAATTCCGTGCCTGTCTGATAGTCCGTATCCGAGTTCTCGGTGTTGATCATTAGCCCGGGTTGGAGAGAGACCTCCGTTCCCTTCTCAGGATCGAACCATGTTACGGCCGCGATCGTGTCGAAGCTCCAGTAGTTGCGACCCAGATTGACGTTTTCCGACAGGCTGTACCCACCGGTCGGGGCAACGATGACCTCCGACACCTTGAATGACCAGGGTCCGGACGCCCAGTTCAGCTGGAACGGAATCAGTGCAATATCGCTGAGGTCGAACGAGCTTTCGGACGTGCGGAATCGTCCGCCACGTGGACCGATAATCGTCGAGTCGAGATCGACGTTGCCGAAGGGGATGAGAGCGCCCACCGTGTAGCGCCCGCCGAGGATCGGTTGCTCAAAGGTGTAGGTCAGCGCCGTGAGGTTCAGGAAGGTGTCAATGTCGAGGTTTAGCTCAATCTGCCCTTCAAGTACGGCCGCCCCCACTTTACCGCTCTGGTACCAGAATGTGTTTGCCACGAGAAAACCCGGTTCGGGGGGAACGGCAAGGAAGATGTCAATGTTTGCTCCGGGGAGATAGTGACTTGACGCGCCTTCCGCGGCTTGGGCCACGCGAGAAACCGCCACCACTGAGAGCACAAATAGCAAAACGACAGCCGTGGTCAGCAGATCCTTGTACATCGGCGTCGGGGTCGCACTCAATTCTTTTTTGGGGGGCATATTGCTTGGCATTGCCATCGTATGGGGCCTCCTTTCTTGGTGAGTAGTGTTTGATCGTTGAAGCTGCTGTCTTTCCTTTTCCTCATCTCCTTCAAAAAACTCGATGCTATTTCTCTTTCCCGGTTATGTCCCATCACCGACCGGGATCAGCAGGATCGTCGGTCCGTCGCCAAGGTAAGCATCGTCGGTCTGCTTGAGCATATTGGTCTTCATCAAGGCGTGCAGCGAGTCGACGTACTCCTGGCCACGTTCCGAGTATTTGGTCAGTGTTTTCGCCAACTCCCATCCGGCCACCTTGGTGCCGGCTCTGCGCAACTCGGCTCGTCGCGCCCGCAAGGTTTCGTAACTTCGATGAGTGTTCAGATTGAGCATATAAGCAATGACCGACTGCAGCGGTGTTTCATAAGATGCGATCTTGTGGTTGCCGTGCTCGGAGCGTTGCTGCTGTGGTGTGATGCCCTCCTCGCCCCAGGTCCACATACCAAAAAGCGCGTTGCCCTCGACGGCGAATCGGGATGTCCCCCATCCACTTTCCTCGGCGGTCTGGGCGAGAACCAGCGATGGCGGCAGGGTGTCAACCCGTCGGATCAGCTCATCCTGCAGTTCGCGGTCGGTTAGGTCGACGTCGCCTGCTCCTTCGGCCACTTTATACGCAACTGCGGTTTCACGCAGGAACGTCTGTTCTGGAGGATTGAGCGTTTTGCCCTTGCGCAGCGTCTCAATAATCGATTCCAACTGTTGTCGATCTGCCTCGATAAGCTCATTTGCATGCAGAATCAGTGGACCAAGAAGCCGAAAGAAAACCCGCTTCTTGGTCACCACGTCGAGCTCTTTAGAGGTCTTGTCGCGCCAGCGTTTTGGAATGTTGGTGATGTAAAGCCTGGGCACCTCGCGGATTCCTGCCTGCCAGGTCTCCGGGGTGTAGTTCAGACGGTTAATGAGTTGCTCCAACTGTTCGCCGGATTCGAACTCGAAGCGCTCGACCGGCCGGTCGGCCTCGACCCCGGAAGGCCCGATGCTCTGGTTCTCAGAATCACAGCTTGTTAGAAATGAGCTGAGGGTGATCATCATGATCACCACGGATGTCATCAGCAGCCGTGGTCGCCATTCGTTAATCGATTGCATATTCTTCTCCTTCTACACCAGGCTTTCCAAGACAGTTTGACCACAGGTAAGACTCCCGGCCAGTCATTGTTCATCCTATTTTGAAAACCGCATCGTCCCTGAATCAAATTGAAGATCAATATAGAGGTCGCCATCTTTTAAAAAATATATCGATGCAGCAGAGAGGCCACGGACAAACTCATCCTCTAAAGAACCCTCCGGGCAGGCGGCCATGGTGGAGTGGGTGATCTCTATGGAAATGCGATATTCCTCATCGGTTACGGAATATATTCCTCCTTTCTGATTGCAGTCGGCCTTCACAGTAAGAGTGCCGTCTTCCCGAAATTGGACGGTAAAATTATTAGAATCAGGGGGCACAACCTTTCGATCGTCATTATAAAGGGTTTGCATCCACTGCCAGATTGGGCCTGTAACCCCATCAATGCGTTCTTTTGAAAAACGGGCAAGAACTTCACTGTCATGGAGTTGCAACACATCATCTTTTAATCTCCAGGCACGGGTTTTTTCCAGAGCCATGAAGAACTCTGTCTCCAGATTCATTTGCAGATCAGGACAGGACATCCGCGTTGAACCGATGGGGCCGAATTTCAATGAAGTACCGTCCCGTTCGTAGCTGCCGAAAAAATTGTTGCAACCGGCAAATCCTGTCACCTGTTTCCTGGCGGCATCAAATGACACGAAAGGCGTTTGTACGCCGCCTGGCGGTGAAACAGCACCACCGCTGACCTCAGCCAACTGCCATTGAATACCTTCAATACTTTCAGCAGCCGTTGGGGGAACACCTGCCTCCGTCTCGTTGTATGAAGCCCAAAAGGCTGACAATACTATCGCCCATGCAAATAAAAACACTTGGTTTTTCATCGTATCCATTCCCCTTTACCAACCAGCCTATCATCAGAAGCCCGGTCTGATCGATCGCTGATACAGCACAGCAAGAGCCCAGGTGAGGATAATCTGGGTTGCTGCTTACTTGATGGTATCTATCCAGTTACATTAATGTTCTATGACTATTGCTTCTCGATTTTCTCCTCCATTTCAATCAACCCGCACGACGCCCGGCATGTTATAGCTGCCGTCGATCAGCGGCGTAAGTCGCCGCAGTCGAAGCGAGAAGGACACCGATGAGTAATGCAGTAGCGATTAAACTCGTTTTCGTTCGCCCGTTGGCATTTTTCTTGTTCACAGCATCTCCTTTATGTCTATTGCAATACTTCCTGAGGTTCAGCTCATGGATCGCTTCAGCGGCGGCGGAATACCGCCCCCTGCAACACGTTGTTCGGCTTATCGACCTATCTCGCTTCCACGGACTCAACCTCGGGGAAGGTCCAGGTTCCATCGAGAATCTCCTTTTGCGGCTGGTAAAGGCGCACGGTATAGTTCCAGCCCTCGGTAATGGGTAAATGGTTGACGCTTCCGGGGTCACCCCCGAAGTGGATGGTAAAGGAGCCGTCCTCGTTGGGAGTCCCGGTCAGACTGTTCACGCTGTAGGCATCCTGATCATTGGGATCGAAGTAGCCATCCTTGTTGTACAAGCTGACCGACCAGAACGCATCGACTGGGACATTGCCGAAGGTGAGTTGGTATGCACCGACCGGGAGATTGGGCTCCACGTTGAGGTAATACGCTTCTTCTTCCGGCAAGCCCCCCCAGCCCCATGCCGTAGCCAGCAGGTGGCGAATCTTGTCGACATCCTCTTTGCTCCCGAAGGTGGCACGGGCGTCTGCCATGCCGCGGCCCAAGACAAGCAGGGCCCCGTAGGTGGTCTTGTAGCTTTCCTTGTCGTAGTCCGGGTGGGTGTAGGGCTTGGTGGATGCCGCTTCGATTTTAAGCTGGTCCTGCAAGACGTTCGCCTCCCGGATGTCCGTAGGATCTGAAGCGTCGACCAAGGTGCGCACGGAGAGATTCACATAGGGCGTCCCGAATTCCTTGACGGTCAACTTATGCTCGCCCGACTCATGGATGACCTTGTTGATGTAATGATCCTCGTTGACCACCATTATTGACATGTATCGGTCTCCCGTGTCAGGAACGGTGAGGGTGGCGCCTTTGCTGATGTCCACCACTGCCGCACTGTAGATCGTGTCCCGGTTCATGCGGATGACGGTCTGCTTGTCCAGCGGCGTCGGTCCGCGCAGATGAAAGAACCGATTGACCCCGCCGGCCATTTCCACGATCCGGTCGAACTGGGCGGCCGTTTCCGCCCTGACAAAGTTGGCGGCATTGACCATCACGGGTTCGGCTCGGTCGCCTGCGTCTGAAGCCGAAGCGAAGGAAAGGACTGCAAGGCAAACACCGATCGAGGCGTATGTCATGAGGTGAGGTATCTTCATTTTCATTGGTCATTCTCCCTGTTGTTCTCAGTAGCTATAATTGGTTGCAGGACTCGATCTATTGCTTTGTCGGTACTGGAAATTTCCACGTACCCTCGAGAATCTCTTTTCGTGGTCGGTACATGCGGACAATGTAGTTCCAGCCGGGCGCTATAGGGAGGAAGTTGTCCTGCCCGGGGTCGCCACCGAAGTGGATAGTGACACTTCCGTCCTCATTCTTCTTCGAGGTGACGCTGTTGTAGGAATAGGCGTCGTGTTCGTTGACTATGAACATTCCTTTGTCGTCGTAGACGGTCACCGACCAGAAGCCGTCCACCGGTACGTCCTTGACGGTCAGGGTGTAGGGGGTCTTGCCATCATTCTTTTCCGGAACGCCACCGGTATAGGAAGAGTCCTGCGCCGGTAAGCCACCCCAACCGTAGGCGGCACCGAGCAGCCAATAGATCGGGTCGAGCTCTTCCTTTCGGCCAAAAGACTTCGTGCTGTCGGGCAAGGCGGCCGCTACGACATTGATCTTCTCTCGCATCGCCTCGACCTCCTCCTTCTTCCAGCCGGGATCCTCGAACTTGCCCTTGTCCGCCTGCTTGAGGGTGATGGCGTCCTGCAGCGCGTGGGCCGCCTTCACGTCTGCCTCGTCGTTGGGATCAAGAAAGGTCCGAACCAGAAGAAGCGCGTATCGCGTGCCTACGGTCTCTTCATCAAGGACGACGTCCTTCGGGCCGTATTCCGCCCAGATCGAGTGGTCCTGGTTGACGATCATCAACGACTGGTAGCGGTCCCCCGGGTCGGGCAGGCCGATGGTCAGCGGCGAGGTCACGTCGAATACCGACCAGGAATAGAGCGTGTCCCGGTTGGGACGGACCGTGTCCTTGTTGGTGACATCGTACGCTTCCCTTACGTGGTTGAACTTCCCGAAAGCGTCCATATTCTCTACATAGGTCCGCATCTGGAGGTCGGTCTCCGCGCGAACGTAGTTCTGAATCGTCACTTTGGGAGATTCGGCAGCCAACACGGAGAAGCAGGGGACGCTCGCCAATGCGACCATTAACGCCATGGCGAGCGAACCTCTTATTGTTCTCATGATAGACATCGTATACATTGTTCTCATCCTCATTTCTTGCTTTCTATTTCATTTACTCTGTGTTCCACTAGTTGCCGCTACCCGCGGCCTCTATCTGGATGGCTTGGAAAAACTGGGTCACGCCCAAGGAACCGGTCGGCTGGCTGGGCGGGTATTCCTTAAACGTTGCGAGGAACTGTTTCGTGATTTCCTCGGCGGGGATCAGTGTCCGCAGCTTCTCGCCCCACCAGCGGGCATACCCTTCCGCTTCAACCGGGTAACCAGACTAGCCGTACGGAAGAATACCACCCCATACTGCTACGTTAGGCAGGACGTTTTCTACCCCTTCCTGTGACCGTGGAACGCAAGCGACCTTGCCTCAACATTCTACAGAACTGCTTGAGTCTGTCTGTTCTGCAAGATCCAATAGTGGTTACTTCAGTTTTTTTATTGCTTCAAGGTAACTGTCACATGCTTTAACCTGAGCCTCGTCGCCGCCGGCCTTAATAACGCATTCCTTATATTCGTTTGTAAGCTGGATGCGGGCATCACCCTTTGTTTGCATTTCCTGTTTAGCGACTTTCTTTTTGGTTGATGAACCGCAAGCTGTCAGGCTGATTGAAAGCAGGATGATCAAAATTGTTGTTAAGGTGCGCATTGTTGTCTCCTCTATGTTTTTTTAAAAAATTCTGATACGTTCTCTTCATTGTGTTGTTATAAACAGATATTAAAACCGCCAGGAAAGTCCCAATACCGGTCCTTGCTTTGGGGAAACAACTGCCGGTCATATAAAATATCTTCAATGACTGTGAGGATGGACTACTTAACCGTATATCCTTTACCCTCCAGGCAGACACTTCTGGCTTTATTGTAGCGCTCGAGTAGTGCCTGCTGATCTGCTTGTGCTTGCTGATTTGCCGATTCCTTTTGCTGGTTCTGTTGCCGTTGCCGGGCACCCCCGCCAACCGCTCCTGCTCCTGCTCCTATCGCAGCACCTTTACCAGCGTCTCCTGCTATCGCACCGATCCCTACCCCGAGCAGAGCACCACCGGCCGCTCCGCGAATTGCCCCCCCACGCTGGGTAGCTTGTTGCTGAGGTGCTTGCTGAGCCATTGTCGGATCATATCCTGCTTGACCAACTGCCCACTGGTGACATTCGAATTCGTCTTTTTGCTGCTGTTCCGGAGTCTGATCCTGGGCAGGATAGATCATCAGCTCAGCATTTACCGAATCAGTGATGGAGGTCAAGAGGAGAAAAAAGAAGAAAAGTGCAGCAACCATCACAATCCCTTGTTTGTCATATAATCCTTTGTTCATTTTTGATCTCCATACGTGCGTGTTGAATAGTTTTGAGCCATTTTTTAGCTCTGGAGCTTCCAGACGTCTATGAGGAAAACAATGGTTAGGGTGGGTGATACTCATAGAACAATGTGCTACGTACCATTTTTTCCGTTCCCTGTTGAATCAGTGTTTATTTGGGCAGAACAAAATTCGCCTGGAACCGGAAACGGAACCCTTCTGAACCAGAATCAGGTGACTCTAGCCAATATCCTACCCCTGCCTGCAGGCTGACCGGGAGTTTGCCCCATCTGACCAGCTTGGCTACGGCGACGTTAATCGGTACAGACCAGTTTTCTGTTTCCCAATTATACGTGGTCTCGGACTGCACAGAATACGTCCAGGCGCTCGGTGTTGTGTATGCTGCAAAGGGCTGCATAAAGGTGTTGCTGATGTCCAGGCGCTCGCTGTCACCCGCATACGACCAGATATGATTGGCGAGCATGCCTGCGGTCCAGGGGCCTCGCATGGTCAGAGCAACAATGGTCGGGCCGGCACCCCATTTCTCCCCGCCCAGCAACGTTTCGGTGGCCGTGGGGAAGAGCAGAACCGGGCCGGCACCCCAGATCAACCCACCGGCAGTCGGTTCTTTGGGCGAAAAAAACAGGCTCATGTTGAGGTCGCCCAGGCCGAAATCGGAACCAGAACCAGGGAAGATATCTTCCTGGTAGATCACCGGCAGGATCGTTCGGGTGATCAGGTTCCAGCTGTCATTGACATGAAACGGGACCACCGGCTGGATGTTGGTTTGCAGCTTCCAGCCGTCATCCTGTAAGCCGATATTGCTATCGTAGTTCATCTGGATCGGGATCGTGATCAGGTCGGCAATCGGATTCGACAGTTCCTGGGCAAGATCGGCGGCATTGTCCTGCTTGGAAGCTGAAGTATCTTGGGCCTGAACTGGCCTGACCAAGGCAAGAAACGCTACAATTGTCATGATCGACAAAATATTGGCCGTGGTGCCCTTGTTCTTCATCGTTTGGCTCCTTTTTTTACATTTAAAGGTATCATCTGAAATTCATGCGCATACTCCCTCTGCTGAAGAGAGAGATCACACTGAGTATCCTGCTTGTCGGTATTCGATGCCTAACCCTCAGGAAAAATGTTCTCGATGGTGCCATACGTCTTCTCCTGTGAAAAGAGTAACTTTGATGGCGATGTGATGATTACCGCAGTCTGTATCATTTGGCTTTCCCTCTCTATGTTATATATTGGTTTCATTACCCTTTTCTTTCTGCAACAAGAGACACTCGACAAGCAGATAGACTTCTTATAAAGAACTAATTGAGATTGTCATCCTTGTAGTACTTTGTTCCCTTGGCGGTCAGCTCCAATGCCAGGCCATCGTCCGTCAGCTGGTAGAGCCATACGCCGGGTTTGACGGATAAGGCACCGGCAAGGGCTCCACCCTCACCACTTGCCTGTGCCGCCGCCGTGGCCTGTGCGCCAAGCTCCCAACCTGAGGAAATAAAACTGTTCAGATCACTCTGGTTTTCAAATACCCAAATCAGCCTGAATTTTTTTATTCCCATTCCCAGTCCGGCCTGCAACTCGATAAGCTTCATGAAGGTGGTTTGCCCGGTCTTGTTGTTCACGGCTAAACCTTTACCTGATCCGCCCCCGGCAAAAAGGATTTTTAGGCCGAGGTTACTGAATACAGCATAGCCCGCAGCTTTATTGATAGCTTCTTTTGCTAAGGGTTGGGTTGTGTAGAGACGCTCAAGCGTGTTGTTTGTCATTTTTTGGATGTCAGCTTTTTGCTGCTCGACCTGTTCTTTGGTTACCGCCCACAAGGGTGTCGAGAGTGTCATGAAACTAAATAACGTCAGAAGAGTGATAACGATTCCGGATATGAATAATTTGCATTGACGCATGGTGTTTCTCCTTTGTTCTCTGTTTTTTTATTGAGGGTTCATGCTGTACCCTTATTGCACAATCTCAGCCTTGGGCGGTGCCCATTTCTTCAGCCTTTCCAGGTCCGGTTCATACAGTCGTATGATGATATCAAGGTCTTCATCGTTGCGATTGATGGGAAGCCAGTTTTCTTCTGGAATGCCTTCCGGCTTTACAGCAGCAACATGGATCTCGATACCGCCATCGGCATCTATTTTCATGCCGGCGTTTTCACCTACACTGTATTTTTTGTAGTCATTGGGTATGAAAAAACCGTTCGCGGAATCATAGAGCGTTAAGGACCAGAACGCCTTAGCCGGGGGCATTGTATCTTTGGTCATGCGGATCACGTAATCGTGTTGCGCGTTCATCGGTTGGCCGTCAACAGTGGGAACCGGCGGATACATTGCTTCAGTTGCCGGTAAACCGATCGGCCCGATAACCGACTGCATAAGCAGCAGGGACTGCTGCATCTGCCCTTTGGGCTTGAACAGGTTCATGCCATACTTTGCTGTCTCTGCAGGGTCCATGGCGCGGGCAAACTTACTTTTCCGGACCTGTTCAACAATGGTCCTGAACTGTTGAGCGTCAATCTTTGCCACCTTGTCCCTGGCAAACGTCTTGCCTGGTTCGACCCCGAGTGGTTGCAATGCAGCAAGGAATGCCTGATCCAATTCATCCTTCGGGTCGAATGTCGTGTGGTCGACGACGAACTGCATGACTTCCAGGAAATTGTTTCCATACACATCAACGTCAGTTTTACCGACATCAGGAAACTGCACGTCATTTATCGCTGTGGCCGGCTTACCCCGGAATTCGGACAAGGTCATGAGTTTGACGGCTTGCATCTGCTCCATAATTTTTTTATACCGTTCCTTGTCGTTCGCATGTGGCATAACGCGAAATACTGCCGAAACAAAATCGCCGGTTATTTCGAAGGAACGATCAATGCCGGCAACCGGTTTTCCGTCATAATTTTCAGTTCGAACGGTATAGAACATGACTTTTTCCGGTTTTTTGAAATCACCCTTGGTCACAGACATCGGCACATTGACATAGTGATCATAGCCGGTCACCATGAGTGAGACATACTTTGAATCGAAGGCCGGGATTTCGAGGATCACCGGGTCCTTGCGCAGGTCCAGCAAACAGCTGATGTAGAGCGTGTCGTTGTTAGGCCGCGCGATCTCCCGCATTGTGTGGTCCTTGAGCGCGGTGTCGGCAGCAAGAGTGTTCCATCCTCCCTGCTTCAGGGCGAACTTGTTGTTCACGTTGTACATGGCCACGTACTGGTATGAGCGGCGGACAACGTTCTCCACTTGTTCGTCGCTGAGTTTAATAGTTTCTGCTGCCAGGACTGTGAACCCAGCCATCATGGTGAGTAAAAAAATTCCAGCAACTATGAAATTACTGCGGTGATTCATCGTTAATCTCCTTTTAGTATGCTTTCTTCTGCTTGTTCCTTTCGCTGACCCAAACAGGAATTTTTTGTAATAAGATGTGCCGGAGGCAAAATGTCCGTTCTTTGTCGAATGCCAGAACGACTTGCCCATGTGGACAGCCATCGCGACAGCCCCGCGGTCCTTGCCGGAAATGACAAAATTTATAGAGTTACTCCGCACCAGGGAGGTTCATGTTTTTTACATTCCCCAAAATTTCCGATTCAAGTTCGTGCAACAGGGTTTCATATTCTTCACGCCTTATCTGCGCTTCATTCCGGTCTGACTTTTTCCAGAATTCAAGTGCGTTGGCGCACCGACGGTAATCGGAACATAATGTCTGAAAGTTAGGGCTCTTTTTAAAAAGATGTTTGATTGTTTCCAAATGTTCCGGAAAACGTTGAATTACCGTAGAGGGGTCTATTTCGGTAACCTTCATAGCTTTTTCCTTTTTTACTGCTCAAACAGGGGTAAAAAATTATTCGGCTATTTATTCGGAAATCCAAAAGAAATTCAATTTTTATTGAATAGTCATTCAGTAAAAAGGTATACAGTTATTTGATTATAAGGGGAAAGGGGGCTGTTTTTGTACCTAAATTAGGATAAATTCATCTACTTCAACTTATGGATAGCAAGGACTCAGTGAACAAAGGTGGAAACAAACAGGTCGATTTTGTCGAAGCAGACAGAGACCATTCGAAAGTGAAAAAAGGTCATCAGTCCCGCGGTGAAGATGAAAGCGTTTTTGCACACGATGCAATCCAGCAGCAGTTCCAGAGAATTCTTGCAAGTCCTGATTTCGACGCAACAAGGCAGCAGCGCGCTTTACTCCATTTTGTAGTTTCTCAGACTCTGGCCGGCAATAAGCATTGTATCAAAGGGTATACGGTGGCAACACAGGTATTCGGACGAGATGCGAACTTTGACCAGGCAATCGATCCTATTGTAAGCATTCAGGCCAATAAACTGCGCCGGTCTCTTGAACGGTATTACCTCTTATCCGGAAAAGACGATATCATTCATATTGACATCCCAAAAGGGTCTTATGTCCCAGTATTCACTAGGAAATGTCAGTGTGGAGCGAACTCGCCATCGCGGAGAAGCCTTGATCGGCAGGCCTGTTCAGAGGATACCTGGCCAACCGTACTCATCAAATCATTCCACAACCTGACAAATGATCCCGGAAAGGATTACTTGGGGGCTGGTTTTGCAACCGAACTTGCTGCGGAGATCAATACGTTTCAATGGATCAATGTCCTGCGATACGGATCTGAAGGGAAGGGAAGAAGAGGTTCGGATAGCGGGGCCCGTTTTGTTATTGAGGGGTATATCAGTGGAAACCAGAAAGGCTTCAAAGTTATAGCCAACCTGATGGATACGAAAACCGACAGACAGATTTGGAGCGACACTCAGCGCTTTGCCGGTGATCTATCCGAAATTATATTTTTTCAGGAAAAAGTTGCCGCAGCTGTGGGTGTCAACATTGCCGGAGAGATGGGGGCCATTACCAGGACTTTGTTTGTCGAGTCAAGGGGGAAGCAGCCAGATCAGTTAAACACCTATGAAGCCATCCTGCAATACCATCAATACGATCAGACACTCTCACCTGGAGATTTCTTAAAATCTATTGAAGCGCTGGAAAACGCAATTATAAATGAACCTGAATGCGGTCAGGTCTGGTCGTTTCTTGCTCGGCTGTATGCCAATATATTTAGTCTGGAGATTCCAGGATTTGATATTGAAGACGCAGGACAAAAAGCTCTTGAATATGCTGAAAAGGGAGCAATACTCAATCCAGATAATCAGGGCGCATACGGCGTACTGGCTTTAGTCAGAATGTTCAGTAATGATATTGCTGCCGCACGTCGCGACATAAATTTGGCCTATGAAAAGAACCCCAATTCCCTCTACCAGATGGATGGTATCGGTTATATAAAAACCCTTCTGGGCGACTGGACACATGGGCCGGAACTGATTAGAAAGGCTATTAAATTCAACCCTTACTATAATCCGGTGGTCCATTATGCCCTGTGGGTAAATTGTCTTCGGCAGCAGGATTTCCAGAATGCCTATCTGGAAACAACAGAACTCAGGATACCAGCCGTATTCTGGTATCCACTGGCCAAGGCTTCAACTTTAGGCCTCCTGGGCAGAATTGACAAAGGCAGAAAGTTTGCCAGGGACCTGATGGAATTGAAGCCCGATTTTCAGGAGCGCGGCCGTGTGCTGATCGGGAGGTATATCAAGTTCAACGATATTACTGATCTTGTTATCCAAGGGCTGGACAGGGTGGGGGTAAAAGTTGATTAGCCTCCCGCGCAGGTCTCAAATCCATTGCCAAATGATTGATATATCCCCTCATCTGTCGGGTAACTGTTCATGAAGTTGTTTTTACGGGGGATGTATATACCTTGGCAAGGGGCCTTTTAATGGGTACCCCGGCCCGATGGATGATATATGAATTAAAGCCTCATTCGGAGGGGGCAGTTGCCTTGTTCCGATTTGCAACCCGAGAACTCTACCAAGCGATTGCACTATCCCATGGCCTCGCCAGAAGAAACTGTCGCCGTTTATGAGCACGATGATGGCATGGTCGTATTTACTGTAGGCTCCAGCATGATAGCCGGGGAGGTCCCCATCGTGTCCAATTTAGCCTTGATAGTTTTCGACGCCGAGACCGTAGCCGAAGTCCGGTGTACCGGTGTCTACGTAGCGGTGCATTTCTTTCATGAGGTGGCGCAGAAATAGTGGACACAATGGTATGTCACTGTCGTGGAAATAACGGGAGGTGTTGTGTTCGGAGACTGTCGCAGATTTTCAGAAAAACTCCGGTCGGATCAGCCGAGTACGCTCATTGCTTCAGCAAGTTCGTCATGGAACTCAGCAACGGTTTCGTAAAAGACCTCGGTTCCATAGGAGAAGTGGAGAAGTATGTTGTTCAACCGATCAGGAATATAGGGAAAGAGCTTTTTGATGTTGACGATCCTGTTTTTTGAGAGCACGGACAGATCGCCTGGGACAATGGTATCGAGGACTGCTTGGCCCATGTCCGGGTGATTGAGGATAGTTTTCTGGTGGAACCTCTCCCGTGCGGTGAGGTAGGTCAGGATATTACCTAGCTCGTAGAGATCCAAGGCAAAGGGACGTTCCGGCATATAAAAGTCGTAATCAAAGTCTATCCAACGATAGAGGCCGGTATCACGTTCTACAAAGATGTGATCGCGACGGATATCTCCATGGCGAAGACCATTTTCATGGAGAAATTGAATTCCTTTGACACACTCAAGGAATTGACGAATGACCTCCGGAAACTTCTGGAAGAAGTATTCCTGATGGGAGAGTTCGCCCCGATGGATGTATTTATCCAGACGACTGCCGCCGATGATATCGAGGATGCGTACCAGATTGTTCCCCTCGTCCAGAACACTGCGACCATGCATGAAGTGCGGGTGATCTTTCACAAGTTCAAGGACACGGGCCTCCTTTTCCGGGTTGCGGTAGCAGTTGATGGTAAATTGACCCAACTGCATGTCAAAGGTTTCGTGGAAGACAAGCTTGAGAATGAATTTTTCTCCATTCTCAAGGTCCTCGGTGCGGGGGACCCAGGGTTTGACCTGCTCTTCGATTCCGAAACGCCCTTCTCTGGTATAGCCGGTAACCAGCAGAAATCGATTGTCAATGGCAATGATGTCGCCATAATCGATGGCCGTAAAATTACTGGTGTCTGTGAAATAACGCGGGGGTCTGCGAAGACTGCGGGTTACTCGGTGGCGCTTGAGTGCTCCGTGCAGGCGTTGCGGAAGAATGTCAAGTGCGTATTCCATAGGCCCTTAACCGACGACCCAAACGGTGAAGTCGCTGCAGTGGTGGACTATACCATTGGAGATGGACCCGAAGAGGAACTCCTCGGCCTTTGATACTCCGCGTTTTCCCACCACCACCGTACCGAATTGTCCTTCAGCCTGTACCTCGAGTATGGCCTGGCTGATGGTGATATGATCCGCCATTTTAGACTGAGTTATCACTTTCTTTTGTAACTTGTACTTCTCCAGAAAATCCATCGAGTTTTGAAATATAACCTCGGCGGCGGCAGTTTTTTCCTGCTGATAGTCGGAGAGTGATCCGCCCCTGCTGTAGTAGTTGGGCGGCGGTTCCGGATAGATATAAAGCAGGCAGAGTTCGGCATCGGGGAGATTGCTGATGATGTCCGCAGTATAGTTCAGTGCCTTTATTGACGTTTCGGATTGATCGACTGCGATCAGGATCTTTTTCCAGTCATTCATAGTCACACCTCGTCAGGTTTTGAGCAAAACGAGACAGTCGCGCATCATGATCTTGATTGATGGTGTTCAATCAACTTAACCAGCTCCACCATGGTCTGCTGGGTGGGTGTTTTTACCCCGATCTCCTCACCAAAAGCGGTCAGTGCACCGCACTGGGCATCGATCTCGGTCTTCTTTTTATTGAGAATATCCTGGAACATGGAGGAAAGAGTACCTGAGGATTTTTTACAGGTCTCAAAGAGAAGGTCATAAAGATCCGGAAAGACCAGATCAATGGATTTGGCTTGGGCTACCATTTTTCCTTCATCAACAAGGCGTTTGAGGAGAGTAATGGACTCCATCTGTTCAAGAAGCTCACCATTGCGGACTTGGAGGATGGAGGTGACGGCGTTGATCGCCGAGTAGACAATGACTTTGCACCAGAGACGGCCGACGACCCTCTTGACCATGGTGCAGGGGAGAGAGCACTGGTTGAGTAAGGTGCTCAGTTCGTTGACCCGCTCAGACACTCTTCCGTCAAGCTCACCAATATAGGTCTTTCCCCCCCCGCCATTTCGGACAACGCCTGGCCCCAGGGAGGTGCCGGACATAAAGGTAAAGCCGCCAATGATATTTCGCCGTCCGACAACTTGTTCCATCAGTTCCAGGTTGCCAAGCCCGGTCTGCAGGCTCAGAAGTGGTGAATGATCGGTTACCAGGTGGCTTACCTGCTGCACGGCCTGCAGAGTATCAAAGGATTTCACGGCCAGGATGACCAGGTCACAACTTGTCAGCTCGTTACCATCTGTTACAGCAGAAACAGGGCTGTAAGACGCCGCATCAGGGCTGGTGGCATCAAACTCAAGAAGCCCGACCCCTTGTTCGTTGAGGGCCTGCACTACTACGTCGTTAGGGTCGACCAGGGTGACTTTGTTGCCCCCTTTGCCGATGCAAGCCCCAAATAACCTGCCTATTGCTCCTCCACCGACGATGACAATGTTCATCATAACATGCCTCCCCCTGCACTTTTCCAATTTTCGTTCCTCGAAAAGATTCTTATCTTATTTTATCATCCGCAGGCTGAGACATCAAATGTTTTCAAGTAGGTAGGGAAAATAAAGATGAAAGCCAAGACCAGAGATACGGGTGTTCCAACCCGCATCGTCCCCATGAAAAATATTTTTTTGTTCCATATATTTTTTCAAGAAATAGAGAGTTTTTTCCTTGTAGGCCGCGGAACTATTGACTTCAAATTTTCTGTTTGCGATAGTTATAATGTCTTTTCAGGGCATGGAACTGTGCGGGGCAACTGAAAAGTATTGGAAGGAGCACGAAAGCTAAAGAATAAAACAGTTCATAGCCTTTGTTGGGGTGCAAGTCTGGAAGTCAATCATTTTTCATCTTCACAGAAGAATCGTTATGAAAAGAGTGAAGCGTTGTACCATCTTCCTACCTGGCAAGGTGCTTTGAGAATAGCAGATGTGAGTCGTACTGTTTATGAGGCTTTCTATCACTGCACCAAGGCGAAGTATGTTTTTTGATCATCCCTTACCTTACTTTCAGTCATCAGAGTGAAATGTTATTTATTGTTGTTGTAGAAGGTTAACGCCTTCATCTTTCACGTGAACTCCATTTTGTTGGTATTTGCACAGGAAGCAGTGGTGGGTGAAGGAAGAGAGTAGAATAAGTTTTGCTTTTTTACGGTATCTCGTGAAGTATTCGTCGTCAAATTGGCTTGGTTCAGAGAGGAAGAGTAGGGGAGGAGACCATGAAGGCACTCATTGTAAGTGGAGATCTGTTTGAAGATTCTGAACTGCTGGTACCCTGGTACCGGCTGCTTGAGGAAAATATTGGTGTTGATATTGCTTCCTTCAAAATTGGAACGATCACCGGCAAACATCGGTACGCGGTTGTAGCAAAAATTTCCCTGGATGAGATTGATCCATCTTCTTATGATTTACTTATTCTCCCCGGTGGCAAGGCACCGGCAAAATTGAGAAAAAATGAAGCAGTGCTCGCTTTGGTCCATCAGTTTTTCTTGGATAATAAGACTGTTGCCGCCATTTGCCATGGTCCTCAGATCCTTGTCTCGGCTGGGGTGCTCATGGGAAGGAAAGCCACTTGTTACAAAAGCGTGGCGGAAGAACTAAAGCGTGCGGGAGCCGACTACCGAGATGAGGAGGTCGTGGTGGATGGTAATTTGATTACTTCAAGGGTTCCGGCGGATCTTCCTGCTTTTTCCCGAGAAATTATGAAAAAATGCAGGGGAGTCGGTATGGTGTGAAGCGCATTTTCTGCAGGTGATCTGCAGCAACTTTCTTGAAATAGTTGCCTTTCTGCGAGAAGTGCAGGGGGACACCTCCCATGTAATTGAAGGAGGTAGTTGCTCTGCAATGACCAAAAGGAGCATCATCAATGACAGTGGATCATAAAAAACTGGCCGTCATTCATATTGTCAAGCGGGAGTTGGGGCTGTCCGATGACGAATATCGGGATATCCTGCAGCGTGAGACCGGTGTTCGCTCAGCAAAAGATCTGGATGAAAAAGGGTTCAGGCGTTTGATGCGTTTTTTTACAGCAAGCAGACACTACCGCATCAATAAGTATGGCCTCACATTCCGGCAGAAACTGTTTATCCGACATCTGGTTGATGATCTTAGCTGGGATGCACTCCATTTTAAAAACTTTCTGAACAAATTTTACCAAAAGACAGAGGTCGATAAGCTGACAAAGAAGGAAGCAAGCAAGGTCATTGAATCACTCAAAAATATACTTAAGCACGAGAGAGTTAAATAAGTTTGACAGTTTGTACACAATGCCTAAAAAAAATGATTTGAACTGGTGAGATAGAGGTTGATACTATTTGTCATTTTTATGATATCCTTCCTTGACCTGTGACACATTGTGGCAGTATGATTGGGAAATGCAATTTTAAACCCAATAATGCGGAGGAAGAAAATGAAAAAACGTTTGTTGCCTGTCCTGTCTCTTTTTGCAGTGCTGGTCACTGTTCCTGTTGCCATGGCTCAAGTGCCGATGGCCAAGCTTTGTGGATCCTGCCATGACCCTGAGCCGGGAGTGATGATGGGTTTCTTGGAAAATATTGCCATTAAATCCGGCACCATTCAGATGGATTTCATGACGCATAAGGAGGTGGTGAAGTTCAATGATGCCACCAAGGTTAAGTATGTTAAGAATTTTAAAGATATCCGTAATTACAAGAAAAAAGGATTTCAGATCAACTATGTAGAAAAAGATGGTGAGAAACTGGCAACGGAGATCATCAGATTTGATATCCTCAAAGTCATAGAGGATGATGAAAAACTGAGCAGGGATGAATTTAAGTTGCTTCGTCAGGATCCGAAAGTAAAGGTCTTTGATGTCCGTCCACCTATGAAGTATAAAATGGGTCATATTCCCAGTGCCGGGCTGATACCGGCTCCCGCTTTTGACAAGTTTATCAATAAGTTGCCTGAAGATAAATCTACCCCGATTGTTTTTTACGGAGTAGGTGGTTGTCTCAGTCCCACTGCTTTAGTGAAGACCAAAGGTCTTGGCTATGATGATGTGAGAATTTATACAGGCGGATTTCCGGATTGGAGTAAACATGAATTTGGTACAGTGGCAGTTGACTGGCTGAAAGCGGCTATTAGCAAAGACATTCCTCATGTCCTCATTGACTTGCGCCCAGGCAGTGAAGTTGCTAAAGGCCATATCAAAGGAGCCGTTGCCATAGAATTTGCTGATCTTGGAACAAGCAAGGATAAATTTCCTGAAAGAAAGAATGCACCAATTATTTTCTATGGTGAGAACAGTGAAAAGGCAGCAGAGCAGGTTATTGCATGGGGATATAAAGCGGTGCGACTATTGCCTGTCAGCTTTGTTCAGTGGAAAGAGGGCGGCGGTCCGGTAGAAACCGGTCAGGCGAAGAGTGTCATAACCTATGTGCCAAAACCAAAACCTGGGACCATTGGAGTTGAAGCGTTTGAAGAAATGGCAGTCAAAATCCCGGCCAATGTGCTCCTTGTCGATGTGAGAAATCCTGATGAACTTGAGGTTGGTAAAATTAAAGGTACTCATAATATTCCTGTTGATGTTATCGGACAACGGATAACAGAGATCAAGGGTGATAAAGAAGTCGTTCTCTTTTGCAATACCGGAATCAGAGCTGAAATGGCCCACACGGTCTTGAAAGAGAAGGGTATAGACAATAAGTATCTCGATGCCACCGTCACTTTTGATGAGGATGGATTCGAGGTGGAAGAAAACTAAAGAAAAGAACAGTGTGTTGTGGCAACCGATGCTGTTCAAGATCTCTTGAGGGGTGTCGGTTGTTTTTTGTTGCTTATTGAGGGAATGAGCATTTTTCCCTCAATAAAATTCCTGCTTGATTTCTATTTTTTAAACCGTATACGATTTTTTTTATCTCTCTCTTCTTCGCAGTACATGGGGTGGCCTGTTCGCGGTTGAAACCGCTCCTACTTGGTTCCGTGGTGTTTGCCGTTATCCATGACTTCCAGTTACCTACCATTGCCCTGTAGGAGCGGATTCATCCGCGAAATCGGAGTTGCTGCTGACTGCTTGATTGTTTGCGTAGTGAGGGGGGCTGTCTACGGTTGAAACCGTTTTTCCATATGGAGTGAATCATGAATTACTCGTTGTTTCGTCTTCTCCTTTAATCCAAGCCGGAAAAATGATAAACTATATAAAGCGTTAAGGGAAAATCCTGTAAGTTTGCATCCTCTGTTAATCCCCTAAGATCAGGAGGTCTATGATTTCCGAGTCCAGCTCCCGATCATTGCAATCTGTTGGTAATGAAGAAGCCCTTCTGCAGCTCATCAGGCAACTGATGGATGAGTTGCATCCTGACTTGCGTCTTTCCCAGCCCCTTACCCTGGACAGCTCCCTTGACCGTGATTTGGGTCTGGACAGCCTTGCAAGGGTAGAACTTCTTGCCCGACTTGAACAGCAATTCAACCTGTCCCTGTCTGAACAGTTACTGGCTACGGTGGAGAGTCCGAGAGACCTGTTGCGGCATATCGGATCATCGGAAAAGGTAAGATCTTCTCCGCAGATCAGACAAACCATCCTGCCTGAGACGTCAGATTTAACTGATCTGGCACCTCATGGGGCTGATACGCTGGTAGCAGTACTTGACAGCCATGTCCAGTCCCGTCCGGATCGAATCCATCTCATCCTTGAACATCATGTTCAAGATGCAGCTCAGCTCAGCTATGCAGATCTTCAGACAGGTGCCTTAAAGCTGGCCGCCGGACTGCAGCATCATAATCTTGAACCGGGCGATACCGTTGCTATTATGCTGCCCACCGGACCCGGTTATTTTTTTAGTTTTTTTGCAGTGCTGCTTGCCGGCGGCATTCCGGTACCGCTTTATCCTCCGGCACGACCCACCCAGATTGAAGAGCATCTCAGGAGACACCGGGGGATTTTACAGAACGCCGGGGCCAAGATCATGATCACCATGCCCGAGGTCAAATCAATCGCCAGATTGCTGAAAGCCCAGGTGGAGACCCTTGAGCTGGTTGACACCGTGGAAGCATTTTCCGGGCAGACTGAGAAGTTTACTCCAATACCCATACACGCAGGTGATATTGCCTTTATTCAGTATACTTCCGGTTCCACCGGTGACCCCAAGGGTGTGGTTCTCACCCATGCCAATCTGTTGGCTAACATTCGGGCCATGGGACAGGCAACCGATGTCACAGCTGCCGATGTCTTTGTCAGCTGGCTGCCCCTCTATCATGATATGGGATTGATCGGAGCGTGGCTGGGAAGTCTTTACTACGGCTGCCGCCTTGTCATCATGCAGCCGCTCTCCTTTCTTGCCAGACCGGAGCGTTGGCTGTGGGCCATACACAACTATAAGGGGACCATGTCGGCCTCCCCTAATTTCGGTTATGAATTCTGCTGTCGACGGCTAAGCGATGAGGTACTGCAAGGGCTTGATCTCAGCTCCTGGCGACTGGCCTTCAATGGTGCGGAGCCGGTAAGCCCTCAGACGATCAACAGTTTTGCCGAGCGTTTTGTCCCTTACGGATTTCGTCCCGAAGCTGCCTCTCCGGTGTACGGTCTGGCCGAGTCTTCGGTAGGTCTTGCCTTTCCACCGCTTGGACGTGGGCCGGTTATTGACCATGTAAAGCGTGCCCACCTTGTCGAGTCGGGCCGGGCAGTACCTGCAGCAGAAGATGATGAGACAGCTCTGCAATTCGTTGCCTGTGGCCGACCTTTGATAAGCCACCAGATCAGGATTGTTGATGAGGACGGTAGAGAGCTGCCTGATCGACAGCAGGGAGAGCTGCAATTCAAGGGGCCGTCGGTTACCAGCGGTTACTTCCGTAATCCGGAAAAGAGTCGCACACTTTTTCGGGGAGATTGGCTGGACTCCGGTGACCTTGCCTACATTGCCGAAGGCGACGTCTTCATCACCAGTCGAATCAAGGATATTATCATCCGTGGCGGCAGAAATATTTATCCCCATGAACTGGAAGAGGCGGTGGGTAACATAGAAGGTATTCGCAAGGGATGTGTTGCCGTATTTGCCAGCCAGGACCGGGAATCTGGTACTGAACGGTTGATCGTACTGGCGGAGTCGAGGAAAAAGGATGCGGAAACAAAGGAAAAGCTGCAGCAGGGGATTACCAATACGGCTGTCGACCTCTTAGATATGCCGCCGGATGAGGTGGTTATCGCTCCACCCGGCACAGTGCTGAAAACGTCAAGTGGCAAGGTAAGAAGGGCTGCAAGCCGCGAATTGTATGAAAAAGGGGATGTGGGTAAAGCAAAACGCGCCTTGTGGCTGCAGCTTGTCCGCCTCTCTTTTGCCGGAGTTCTGCCGCAGACCCGCAGGATGATACGCCGGGCAGGTGCTTATCTCCATGCGTCGTACTGCTGGTTGTTGTTTGGCCTTATCGGACCGGTGCTTTGGGTCTTTGTTGCTTTGCTGCCCTCCCTTCAATTGCGCTGGCGTACTGTTCGTCTTGCCTTGCGACTGCTTGCCTTCCTGTCTGGGACGCGAATGAGCATCCGCGGCCTTGAGAATATTGGTGCTGATCAAAAGATGATCCTGACATCCAATCATGCAAGTTATCTGGACAGTCTTCTTCTTGCTGCTGCCCTGCCCATCACCTGTAACTTTGTGGCAAAGGCTGAGCTGGCAGGTAACTTTTTCTCCAGGGTGTTTCTTTCCCGGCTGGATGTGATTTTTGTCGAACGCTTTGATGTGGAAAAAGGAGTGGAGGGTGCGCGCAGGATTGCTCGGGATGCCGCTTCAGGTAAGCGACCGCTCTTCTTTGCCGAGGGCACCCTGCAGCGCATGACCGGTCTTTTGCCATTTCAGATGGGGGCCTTTGTCACGGCGGCCCAGGCAGGGATTCCTGTAATCCCGGTGACGATTCGTGGCAGCAGAAACAAGCTCCGTGGCGGTTCCTGGTTTCCCCGGAAAGGTGCGATCACTATTATTATCGACAAGCCGCTTATGCCAAAAAACAGCGATTGGAATGCTGCAGTCAAGCTGCGCGATGATGTACGTTCAGTGATACTGCACCATTGCGGTGAACCTGATTTGGCCGGGGTCTATACCTCGATTTCGCAGATGGAGATTGAACGACCTGATACTCCTTAAAAGAGGGAAGAGTGATGAAACCAGATACCAAATCCGCTCAAGTCCTGGATATTATTTCAACTGCTGAGGCTGGTACACTTTCCGGTCTGCTCAAATGTCGGATTGAAAGGACACCGGATTCACCGGCCTTTCAGCAATATGACAGGAAGCAGAAGAGATGGGTCACCTACTGCTGGCAGGAAATCGGCAAGCGTGTTGCTCAGTGGCAGCAGGGGATGAAAAGAGAGTCTCTTGTGCCGGGTGATCGGGTAGCGATTCTGCTTGCCAATTCCATAGAATGGGTCTGTTTTGAGCAGGCCGCCCTTGCTCTCGGCCTGGTAGTGGTCCCCTTATACACCTGGGACAGTCCTGAGAATATTGCCTACCTCCTGAAAGACTCGGGAAGCAGGCTGCTGCTGACAGGGACGGTCGAACAATGGTTGAAACTTGTCCCCCATGCAGCCTCTTTTCCGCAACTCAACAAGGTCATTTGTCTGGAGGACACCCCCCCGGCCAAATCACCTGCTCTGGTAACCGAATCCATGAGTACATGGCTTCCTGATGATGGTGGTGAGATACACATTCACGGTGCTGGCCCAGATTCCCTGGCAACTATCGTCTACACCTCGGGAACTACAGGGCCTCCCAAGGGGGTGATGCTTTCGCATAAAAACATACTCTGGAACGCAGAGGCCATCTTGAAGGTGATCCCCTGTTATCCCACCGATATCCTGCTCTCCTTTCTCCCGCTCTCCCATACCTTTGAACGAACTGTAGGCTATTATACGCCGATGATGGCGGGGTGTTCGATTGCCTACAGCCGTTCCATGGAAAAGCTGGTGGAAGACCTGCAGACCATACGACCCACCATCATTATTTCAGTTCCGCGCATCTTCGAAAAGGTATACGCCAAGGTCCGAAAACAGCTGCAGAACAAAAGTAGTGTTGCCCGCTGGCTGTTTCAGCTTACTCTCGACACCGGATGGCGCCATTTTGAAGCTGCACAGGGACGAGCTCCAGCATCACCTTTCCGGGAACAGCTGCTCTGGCCCCTGTTGCAACGTATTGTGGCGGCCAAGATACTCAACCGGCTTGGCGGCAGAATCCGATTTGCTGTGAGCGGCGGAGCTCCCTTGCAGGAGGCTGTTTCCAGGTTTTTCCTCAGCCTTGGACTTCCCTTGATTCAGGGCTATGGTTTGACAGAGGCGGCGCCTGTGGTCAGTGCGAATACTCCCGAGCATAATGTCCCGGCCTCGGTGGGGCCTCCTCTTCCTGATGTCCAGTGTCGTATCGGCCATGAGAATGAACTGCTGGTGAAAAGCCCCGGCCTCATGTCAGGCTACTGGAACCTGGTGGATAAGTCTAGAGAGGCCATTGATAGTGAAGGTTGGCTCCATACCGGTGACGTGGTGGAAATAAAGAACAGCGATATCCATATCCGCGGACGGCTCAAAGAGATCATCGTTACCTCAACCGGTGAAAAAGTTCCGCCTGCGGATTTGGAAATGACCATAGGCGGTGATCCCCTTTTTGATCATGTAATGGTGATTGGCGAGGGCATGCCGTATCTTGTCGCGTTGCTGGTGTTGGACCGTTCTCCATGGGAAGAACTGGCTGAGAAATATGGGCTGGATGCAGCTGATGCCTCGTCACTGCAAGCACCTGCATCCAGGAAGGCGGTTGTCGAAAAACTTCAGGGTTTGCTCCATGAATTCCCCGGTAATGCCCGGATTCGTAAAGTAGGGTTGCTCCTGGATGATTGGAGTATTGAAAACGGCCTGTTGACCCCAACTTTGAAGTTAAAACGGGGAGAAATCAAAACCCGGTATGCAGAAACCATCAAGGAGCTGTATAAGGGGCATGATGTACTCCTTTAAATCCTATGGAAAATGTATTGCTTGAGGGTACCTTGAAATAAAAAAGGAAACTATGGTCACAACTCCTGTTATTAAAAACTGTTCGTACTGTCTGGTTCATGTTCCTGATCTTGTTCAGTATGGCTCAAAGCCACGACGGGAAATAACAGAAAATTCAAGTATTCGAGACTCCATTACCCAATCTCTCCGTTCGTATGAAACGGTTCTCTCTTATCCTCCAAACCAGACCTATATCGGTAATCTGTCTCCCGATGAACTCAGTAAGGTTTCAAGGCCCTGGTTTGAAAAAGAAACTCCATGCAGCAGCAAAGGTAAATTCGGAGAAATCCTGGATCAGAGCAGTTTTTATGGTTTGCTTAAGGTGGCAGATGTTCTGAATCCTCCTCTCTTTACAGTGGATGAGACTGTGTTGCCAAAACTGCGAGAACGTCTTGCGGAGCATCCTCTACTCACCACTTTTGCTTCAAGGCTTGCAGCTAATTCTACAAATGTACCTGAACCTGTCGAGCAAGATTCAATGCAATCTTCTGCATTGCACATCTGTTCGGAAGGAAAAACCTTTGGCTGGTTTTATGGTGATGAACGGGCGGAAGGACGGGGCGATGAAAATCTGGGACCATATACTCTTCTTGAAAATGTATGCACTAAAGCCACAGGGGCCTTGGCGCTTACCTGGCTCCTGCATCGTGAAAAAATTGATCCGGGAAAGATTGACTTTCTTATCAGCTGTGGTGAAGAGGCCTGTGGTGACCGGTATCAACGCGGTGGAGGTGGTATGGCCAAGGCCATTGGAGAGATGTGCGGCTGTATCAATGCCTCGGGCATGGATATTAAAAATTTCTGTGCAGCACCTGCATCGGCCATTGTCACGGCAGCGGCCATGGTGAAAGCTGGACTCTATAAGCGAGTTGCTGTTATCGGCGGTGGCTCGCTTGCCAAACTTGGCATGAAATTTCAGTCCTTTCTGGAGCATAAAATACCCATACTCGATGATTGCCTTGCCTGTACTGCTTTACTCATTAGTGAGGATGATGGGGCAAGCCCCATTATTCACCTTGAACCGGGAGCTGTAGGGACGGTTCCCGTGGGCGCAGGCTTCTCAGATGAGGCCGTGTTTCGCCATTATATGCTGGCTCCCCTTGAGGCCCTTGGCCTGAAATGTTCAGATATAGACCGCTATGCCGCTGAACTGCATGATCCTGAAATCATGGAGTTTGCCGGTTCCGGTGATGTTGCGTCAAAGAATTATCGGAAGATTGCAGCCATGGCAGTGCTGGCAAAACAGCTTGAGAAATCTGCGATGAACTCATGGATTGAAAAGATCGGTATGCCTGGTTTTGCACCCACACAAGGGCATATTCCATCTGCGATTCCCTATATCGGGCATGCCATGGAGGCGATGGGCAGGGGGGAGATCAAACGGGTCATGTTTCTTGCCCGGGCAAGTCTTTTTCTGAATCGTTGTACGAACCTGCTGGATGGGGTTTCATTTATCTTGGAACGCAACCCCAGACATTGAGAGTGGGTTGTATAGATCAATAAGGAGAGAGCACAGATGTTAACAGGAAAAAAAGCGATTGTTTTTGGGGAACGGGATGACATTTCCGGGACAACGGTCAGCACATGTCTCAAAGCTGCCGGTGCCGAGATCGTTTATGAGGCAACCGCCTGTTTTGTCTGAACAGCAGCAGGCGCCGTAGGTCTTACGGTACAGGAAGAGATCAAAAAACTGGCTGAGCAGCATGGGGCAGAGAACCTGATTATTGTCTTTGGCATCAACCAGCCTTCTACCATACGGATCATGGCCCAGACCTTTAAAAGTGGTGATCCCAGCTTTGCAGGCCCCCTGGCCGGTGTTGCCCTGAACATAGAAAGCTACCATATTCTTGAACTTCAGGACGATATCCCGGAAAAGGTCTGGGAAAAGGAAATGGCCATGTATGAACTTGAAATCGAGGAGGAGGCACGGGAAGCGATTTGCAGCATTATGAAAGATGCGCGCACCAGTTAGAAGCCGTAAGGAAATTATTGCTGAGATCGTAGTGCTTCTCTATCAGATGCTCAATCATTGTAAGTAGTCCTTGGTGTCGCTTTTTCATGTAATTTGATGAAGATGTGGAGCTCGGGGGCACTTCTACCCGTGCCACAGGACTCCGGATGAATAATAGACTGCAGGAACTGCTGACCAGGATAAAACAGCTTGAACAGGAATTGTTCATTGAGCTGCAGAAAAAAGAAAAAGAGTATTTTTATGAGGTTCTGGACAAGAAGGTTCGCTTTCAGAAGGATGTTAAAAAGAAAAACAGACGCCTTGTCAAAACCATTCGTCGCTATCTTAATGATGCAGCCCTGCTGAATATCATCACTGTGCCGGTTGTTTGGTCCTGCCTGTTGCCCGCCCTGTTCCTGGATGGTGTCGTTTCTCTTTTCCAGGTAATCTGCTTTCCCATCTACTCCATCCCAAAGGTCAAGCGGAGTGACTATATCATTTTTGACCGGCAGTATCTGAGTTACCTGAATCTGATTGAAAAATTAAACTGCTGCTACTGTGGATATTTCAATGGGCTGATTGGATATGTTCAGGAAATAGCAGGGCGGACGGAACAGTATTGGTGCCCCATAAAACATGCCCATCGAACTAAAACGAGGCACAGTCGCTATAGATTTTTCTTAGATTACGGCGATGGGGAGGGATTTCGGGAAAAAAACAGTGGAATTCGCAGCGACTTTGATGATCTGGACAGCAAGGTTTCTTGACACTCAATTGAAGAGTTTTTCAGGGGCTTCATGATTTTTCTTCCACACGCTGCAGGATTCAAGCCCACCCGCACGAAGTCCGATTTGCTGATAAATTCGCTCCCACAGGAAAGGCACAACTCTGTTGAAATTTCAAACCGCTCAAAATTCTGCTGTTCGTTAAGAGGACTGCGGTAGTTTCGTCAAGCCTTACTTGAGTCGGGGCCCAAAACAGCTTCTTAAGCGCCCCAGTCCCAGGGGCTACACCCAAGTGTATAACGCCGGAAGGATAATTCCTGTCAGTTTCATTTTCTTTGCGCCGTGGATCGTTTGAACAAGTAGGGATCCCTCTGTTTACTCTTTGACTGGCCTTGTGCTGTTATGGAATTCAATGTTCTGATGGTTGGTTGGGCTATCCGAAAATGTTTGGAGAGTGTATTGTTGCGACAATTTGCCACGCCCATTGCATTGTTAGGTGATATCAGAATGTTCTCCTTGTCTTAATAGCGCTTATCGCTTTAATGCCTTTGATTTTCATTGCATTTTCAACACAAAAAACTTTATTACTTCGCTGATAAACTCCAAAAAAGCAAATCCAGCGCACTCTTTTTTATAAGAGGCATCTCGTAACCCTGAAAACTGAAAAGGAGGATGTAACATGAAGAATTTACTTAAAAATTTTTTGGTTGTTTCGGTACTCGCTGCAAGCTTTATTGCTGCACAAGGGGTTTTGGCAAAAGAGGATCTGGATTGCGGCACAGTGGTGGGTACGGAGTCGGAACCAGTTGTTGTTTGTGCAATTGATTATAATGTGAATGCAATTACAGTGTGTACGGCTTGTCCTGATCAGGATTGCGTCACCGTCAATGGTATTCCTTTGGATTACTTTGCGAAGTGGGAGGAACTTGATCTTCTTGGTGAGTCAATTTGGATAAATGCCCACGAATGTCCTCTTTCCGGTAGACTCATGGCCTGTGATTTGACAGTGGATGTGGATGACCCCGCAGCAGATCTTTTCTTTGAGTTACGCCAAGGTGGACTTGGGAAAAATGGTAATCAGGGGAATTAACCGGCTTTAAATTTTAAGGGTAGCGGACACAGAGACTGTAATGCCACCTTCTCTTGAAAGCATATGGCTTCAGGGAAGAGGCCGCTGTATTTAAAAAATGAGATGATGCTGGTTGACAGTGATTGTTGTTCGGCACGGTTTCTTTGTCTGCTCCTGTTGGAGCGAGGCTGTCAGGTTTACCTGGGATTGCAATCAGCTGAACATGGTTTACCGGCCTTGACACCAGATCCCTGAAAAATGAATTGGAAAAAATCAGGGGAGTAATGGCTCCTCTTCTTCGCGTTGCAGAACTTCCTGCCAGAGTTTGAGTCGGCTGGCGTTACCCACCGGGGCGTTGTAGCCACGGTTCTTTGCCAACCAGTAACCTGTACCGTTAAAACTGTAGACCGGCACCAGATCCTTTCGTTGGGAAGCCGGCATAATCCGGTTCTGCAGATTGTCGAGCACCAGGGGCTCGGCAGAGGGGTGGTGATAATAGTTGAGGACCATGTGCGGTTGATTCCTGGTCAGTGATTTGACGTAGGTCAGCCGCATTTTGTTGTCAGGTATTTCCAGGCTCTTCAGGGTGAAATATTTGGCAATGGTGAAATCCTCGCAGTCGCCTCCGTTGCTGACCAGTGTCTCCAGCGGTGTTGCCCAATAATCTTCCTGGCCCCAATGCTTACGATCGGCAACAAAACGAAGGTGGTTGAAAAACCTGTTAACAGAACCCAGCTTTTCAGTAATAGGGGACTTTTTAGAATCATTGACAAGGGCCTTCCACTGGGCGATTCTCCTCCTTGCGGCTTCGTCATACTTTTCAACGACAGGCGGTTCGGGGAGGGGGAGATGTTTCTTGCTGCAACCGTTGGTCAGCACGATTAGCAGCAGTGCCATCGTCCAGAGAGAGAGGCGGGCGGGCTTGTATAGGGTGGTAGAAAAGAAATTCGAGCTGTTCATTTGATCGTTTTTTCGTGAATATTTAACGGCAATACGCTTTCCAATTCACCCACCCAGGGAATGCGAAGCAAGATATTACTTTCATACATTATACGAAAATTATCACAATAACAACAAGTAAACAAAGAATAGTTCGTTTTCGCGCCCTCATTCGCGGATAAATCCGCTTCTACAAGAAAAGAACAATTTCTTTGACTCTCTTCCCTCAAGCCACACAGCATCTCAGTACGAATACTACCAAAATGGAGTTCGTTTAAAAGGCGAAGGTTTTAACCTGCTACAGAGGCAATAAATTATTTGCTGCCTCAAGTTATAGCTTCTCCTCAATAGAGAAATTTATCTTTTAGACAAGATAATTGGAAATAACCTCGAAAGGGAATCTTGAGCTTATCAAATAATGTTGCTTTATCGGTGGCAAAAAAGAATGTATCTATTTTCACTTGTAAAAAACGGAAAAATCGTACAATAAACGCACTCTGTCAACAGGCTGTAAAGCTTTTTTGCTCCGCCCATCTGGAGTTTTTGTTATATTGTGTCAGTATCCAACGTTCACTTTAGTGTTATATGAAAGATCAGCTGAAAGAGTATGGCCTTGGTGTGGGTGAGGGATTGATCGGAATGAGTATGGCTTCTCTGCTTATTGCCGTGGCAACTATTCTGGCTATCCTTTTATTGGTTAGTCCAGCTACCTTCAATCTGGTGCCGCACGAGTTATTGATACTGGAGGAAAAGGATTTAGACATCCTGGCAATCCAAAAGGCCCATGATTTACGTTCCTTACCACCATCCTCACTTGCGGTCACTCTGATTGGTTCCTCCTCTCTCCAGGAAGCACTATTGGATGAAGAGGAAATTGAGTCACAGCTTCGTAGTAAACTCAATGCCGAGATCCACGTGACCAAACTTACTGCACGGGGCATTAACCTGTGGGATATGGCACGGTTTATGGATTCCATACCTGAAAATTATAACGGTATTGTTCTTCTTTGTATCAGTATGGAATATGGCCTTAAAAAAGATAGGAATATACTGGAGCGCTTCCCCCTCCCCTCTGCAACTTTTGACGATATACTTAAACGTAATGGGGTAGAACCAAAAAACAAGTCAGGTATCTATCTACTCGATAATCTTCGTTTCTTTTCCATTCGTACAACTGCCCTGATCAAATCAATATTTTTCGGTCCCATTTCTCCCGTCACCTACTTTAATAATGGGGTTAAAGTCTCGCAACTCAACGCTATCGAGCAAGGTAGGTTCCGGAGGGCTGTTGAGGATCTCACCAGTTCCTATCAACACCATTCAGAGACCAATTTGACCATTCTCGCAGATCTCTACAACACACTGCAAGGCCCAAATGTACATGGTGTTTTCCTCCACCCCCCAAGAAATATTGCCTTTGTCCAACCCATATACACATCCCTTGACAAGAAACTTTACTTGAAACAAGTAGATGCTGATTATCGAAAATTTTCTGATCTCCAGGGGGTAACGTATTGGAATTTTAATGATAAACATGCGTTTGGCTATGATGATTTTCGTGATCACAGCCATGTCTCTAATGATGAAGCTCGCACCCGCTATACGCATATGGTGATTGAGCAACTGGCTGCATTGATGAGTACAAAATTTCAAATTCAATAAATGGCATGAGAACAGCAGGGAAAATAACAGGTATCATTTTAAGGGGCGTCACTCTTGGGAACCTCCTTCTTCTTGCTATACTGGTTATGGTAGGAGTATCCAGCGGTGAATACATCTTCCGGTACCAGGGTTTTTAAGCAATGCTCACCTCTCCACTCTATTGGATTTTGAGTTTTGCTGGTGCTATCTTTTTCTGGCTACTCCCCAAGCAGTCTCGATGGGGATTTCTCTTTTTCCTCTCCTTTGTCTATCTTGCCACCTTGAGCCCACTGGGAGTGATCACCCTTCTGGTATGGTCGGTTCTTTTCTATTATTTCTCTCTTCGTGGAAACCAAAACAATGCCTTCAATTGCGCTTTAGTAGGGGGCATACTCTGCCAGCTCTTGTTTTTTAAATGCTTGCCCTTTTCACCCTCATTTTCGCATTTTTTTTCGTATAGTCCGATAGAAATTGATATTGTTGTTCCCATTGGGCTTAGTTATTACACCTTCAAACTCATCCACTACTCTATAGAGGTTCGTCGAGAGACCCTGCTCAAACACAACCTTTTCCAGTTTCTCTGCTATATTTTCTTTTTCCCCATATACACCGCAGGCCCCATTGAAATGTTCAATCATTTTTTGCAACACTATGAAGAAAGGTGGTCCCTTGATTCTACTGTTGTCGGCCTGAGCCGAATTTCCTATGGACTTATTAAAAAATTCATTCTCGTCGACCTGCTACTTGATATACAGTCGATTTTTGGTGTCGAATCAGGCACGATTCTCACAAACCTTCCAGCCTACTCCTCAATTGAGATCTGGGCTCTGCTTTTGATCACCTATCTTACGCTTTACCTTGATTTCAGTGCATATAGTGACATCGCCATTGGTACTGCTCGGTTATTTGGTTTACACATCATGGAAAATTTCAACTGGCCAATTTTTGCCCAGAATATTGTGGATTTTTGGCGACGCTGGCATATGACCCTTGCCGGGTGGGTCCAGCAATACGTCTTTATGCCACTCATAGGTTTATTCCGAAGGCCGGTACTGGCCCTGTTTCTCTCCTTTATCATTCTTGGTATATGGCATCAACTGTCACCAAGCCGTATTGGTTGGGGAATATACCATACCATAGCCATCGTCCTTTTTATTCGATGGTCTCGTTTTCGAAAAAGAAACCTCCAGCAGGGTGAGGGATTATTACCGGCAAAGGTTGGAGGAATACTCGTAACTCAAATTTTTCTGGTTTCAAGCATGGCGTTCCTGGTCGGTGATAGAGACACCAATCTCCTTGACTGTTTCAGAGTTTTGGCCAAATTAATCTGCTTTGATTTTCCCACTAGCTAACAATAAACTAATCATTACTTATTTTTTCATATGGATTCTGCAAATATATACACTCTTCTTGGGCAACATCGCGAAAAACGAAGCCACGCTATTGCCGTAATCGATGGAGCGCATGAATACCCCTACTCTTTCCTCATAGCTCAGGTAAGCTCAGTTGCTAAAAAGCTTTCTTCTCAGGGAATTCATTCCGGGGACAGGATCGCTATCCACCTCAATAAAGGGATAGATGAGATCGTTGCCTTTTTTGCAATTGCCAAACTTGGTGCTGTTTCGGTCAATATTAACTACCGTTGGAAAACCCATCAGTGTAAATATGTTTTACAGGATTGTGGTGCTACACACTTAATCACCGATAAGCAGAGGGCACGGACAATGCTTGGTGAACATCAGTTTGGCGGCTTAGAGGCTGTTCTGGCCATGGAGGGAGATGACCTCGTGGTGGTGGATGCTTCCCGCGGAGCAGCGAAAGAAGAATATCTTATTCAGACTCGGGAGGAAAACGTAGCAAAAGAGTTGGCCACCATCTTGTATACCTCAGGATCAACTGGCATGCCCAAAGGGGTTATGGTAACTCACGCCACTTTGATCAAGGGTGCAGAAATTGTGACTGGCTACCTGAATAATAGTTCCCAGGACCGGATACTTAGCCTTGTGCCTTTTAGTTTCGATTATGGCCTCAATCAACTCACATCCATGTGTCTGCTTGGCGGTACAATCGTGTTACAAAAAACTGCCATGCCCAGCGCAATTGTTGAGACTGTTCAATCAAAAAAAATCACTGGAATGGCTGCCGTTCCGGGTACATGGTTTGAAATTGCAACTTACCTGGAACAGGGAGGAATTCACTTGCCCTCCCTCCGTTATATAACTAATACTGGTGGTAATATACCTCAAAACATTCTTGCCAAGATGGCAGCTCTCTTTCAAGGTGTTGATATATATCTGATGTATGGTTTCACTGAAGCTTTCCGCTCCACCTATCTCCCTCCTGAACGCTTTCTTGATAAATGTGGCTCCATAGGAAAGGCCATTCCTGGAGTAGAGGTATTTGTTGTCGATGTGGATAAAGGCATCTGCGCAGACAATGAGGTGGGCGAACTCATCCACAGCGGTGCTTTAATTAGTAACGGTTACTGGGGAAGGCTCCAGGCTACCCGTGAGAAAATAGGGGAATGCTCACACCTGCGCCCTCTCATTAACAATCAACCTGTCGCCTACAGCGGTGATCTGGTGATCCGTGACAGCGAGGGGTTCCTTTGGTTTGTTGGCCGTATGGATGATATGATTAAATCAAGCGGCTATCGAATAAGCCCTACTGAGATCGAGGAAATTATTTATTCAAGTGGGCTGGTAGACTGTGTAGTTGCCTATGGGGTTGAAGATCATGTGCGTGGCCAGGTCGTACACGTAGGAGTATCTCCATCTTCGTCGGATTTTTCTGAAAATTCCTTCCTTACCTATTGCACTAAACATATGCCATCATATATGGTTCCTGAACGTATTTTTCTTTGGCAGGGAGCAATGCCCAAAACAAGTAATGGGAAAATTGCCAGGACTTCTGTTGTCGAAGAGTTGAACAAGAGATTTTGTATTAACGAGGAGCCAAGGCCTGAAAACAAATGATGAAGACCGCTTTTACCTGTCATTTATAATAATCAAACATCAGAAAACAATGTCACTCTCAAAAACAAATCTGAAGACGTTCCTCTGCACCAAGATGCATTGCGGAGAACTGGAAGAATTCAATGGCGAAACCGCCCTTTTTTCAACGGGATTTCTCGATTCCCTTCAACTCATTGACCTGGTTTCCTATATTGAAACTGAGGCAAGCATGAGGATCAAACCCATGGAGGTGAGTCTCCATAATCTTGACTCCATAGACAAAATCCTCCTGTTTATTGAAAAAAAACAGGCTCCAATCCTCTCTGATTAACTAGTGGCCACCTAGTGTTTGTCCAGAAATGAGATAGGTTTTTTTCTCAATCGAGGCGGTCGATTATTTTAACTGCAGGCATCTGTTTGATATTCCAGGATCAAATTCTGGGGGCAACAAAGAGTTAAGGGGGAACAGCCAGTTATGGACCGGCATTAACTGTCGATTGATCATTTTTCATATTGAACCTGAAAGTATGTTTCCAGCTAATGAGGTAAGAAATAACGTATGCCCACACGATTGAAGATCCTTATAGCGGGTGAAGGTAGTGGGGGAGTCCGCCTCATCCAGTCTCTTCTTAAGACCGATCACCGGGTGGTTGGGGTTCTGGCTTCACCGGACGACCCATCGTTCACTTCTACCTGGAATTTTGCAAGCAATGCAAACATTCGGACCTTTGATTCGAGGAATGCCAAAGATGATGCCTTTGCTCATATCCTCCAGCGAGAAAGGGTCGATCTTCTCTTCAGCATTCGCTTTCCCTGTATCTTCAATAAAAATGTTCTTTCAGCCCCAACCCTTGGCGCCTATAACCTCCATACAGGTCCTCTGCCGAAATATGCCGGCCTCAACGCAATTAGCTGGGCACTATATAACGGAGAGAGTCAATATGGGGTCACCCTCCATAAAATGGACACAACTATTGACACTGGGCCGATCGTCTCCCAAGCTTTTTTCGATATTCTCCCAAATGATTCAGCTTTATCTCTGACCCAGAGATGCCTGGAACTTGGACTTCCATTGATTCTCCAGTTTATTGAAAATATCTCTCATGGCACCCCAGTCCACCTTGCCCAACAAGACAAGCAACAACGGAGATATTATGGCAAGGCCATTCCGCTTGCAGGCTATATCGATTGGAATGTTTCAGCGAAGCAAATATCCGATTTCGTCCGAGCCTGCGATTTTCATCCCTTTCCTTCGCCCTGGGGAACGCCGATGGCTACCTATGGTGAAGAAGTGGTAGAAGTGTATAAAGGATATCCCTCAAACACATTTTGCGGTGAAAAACCTGGGACAATAAGAATTATAAAGTCCAACCAGGTCGAGGTTGCAACGGGGGATGGTTGGTTTATTCTGGAGCACATCAACTTTCAAGGTACCCGCACTGCTCCGTATCTCGTGTTACAGGATGACGGCTGTTTCAGCTGCCCCGGATGAGTTTCATCGGTGATTAGATAGCAAAAAACGAGATAGAGGATGAATAATGATGGATAGGTCAATATTACCATCAATGTTTTAAAAAAATACAGAGACCCACATACGGATTGCAGCAGTGCCTATAAGTATGGCCAACAGTCGTCGGAGGTGGAGGACAGAAACCCGGCGGCTGACCAGTCCACCCAAAGCGGCAGCAGGAATAACCGTCAAAACAATCGGGATGGTCAACAGCCACTCAATCTGACCTGTGACGGCCTTACCTAAAAAACCAGCGATAGAGGAAAAGAGAACAATAGCAAGATTGCTCCCAATTGCAATTCTGGTTGGGATTTGCACATAGAAGGTCATAAGAGGAATCAGGATGAACGATCCGCCCTGTCCCACAAGGCCTCCTAACAGACCAACACCGGAGGCTGTAGTGAGCGCACGGAAACGGCTGAATGTTAGTGTCGCCACATCGGGTTGTTCACTATCATTTGCAATCGGTAGCAACATGCAAATGGCTGCAACAAAAGCAAGACAGGCAAAGATGAAGAGAAGGGCACTGTTTGAAACAAAACTGGAGCCTGCCCCTCCGACTGCTGCGGCAATAAAAATGGCACTCCCCATGTAAAGCGACAGTTCATTTGAAACAAAATGCAATTTCTTATGGGTCAAAGAGCCGGCCAGACATCCAACCAGGCCCTGAACAATGGTTAGACCTGCCACTGACTGCATGGTAAGGGGTTCAATATCAAAAAATGGCGGAACATAGAGGAGAAGGGGAGCCATGACAATCCCCCCGCCTATACCAAGTAGTCCAGATAAAAAACCACTGATCAGCCCAAGAATTCCAATGAGGAAAAAAAATTCCATTGTTTCTATACAACAACGATTCCTACAGCATCACTTGTAACTTCTCCAATTTTTACAGCAGAGCTTACACCTGAATCGTGAAGCACTTGAAGAAGTTCATCTGCTTCAGAATTCGGTAGAGACAGCAGAAGTCCCCCTGAGGTCTGTGGATCATAAAGCATTTCTTCTTCCGCGTTATCAAGAACAACCTGTATTTCAAGATGGTGTCTATCTACCATTGCTCTGTTGGCTTTGTTGCTGCCGGTAGATTCTCCTTTTCGGTACATAGCAAGTGCATGAGGATAAAAAGGAATGTTTTGGTGATTCAGCACAACCTTTGCATTGCTCCCGTGGGCTACCTCCAGGAGATGGCCAAGAATTCCGAATCCGGTGACATCGGTGCAGGCATGCAGGTTAAATTGCAGGGCGGCTTCCATGGCAGGGCCATTTAAGGCGGCGATACTGGGCAGAATGTCACGTTCCAGTTCCACATAGGGAAGTTTTCCGGAACGCACTGCATTGAAAAGGACACCTGAACCAATGGGCTTTGTAAGGATTAGGGCGTCACCTGGTTGTGAACCGGCATTAGTGATGATACGATTCGGATTGACAATCCCGTTCACACAAAGGCCATATTTCGGTTCTTCATCATCGACTGTGTGTCCTCCCACAAGACAGGCTCCAGCTTCTACTGTTTTGTCATGTCCGCCTCGTAAAATCTCCCGCAATATCCCCATGTCCAATTGTTTGGAAGGAAACATGACAACATTGAGAGCTGTTAATGGTTTGCCTCCCATGGAATAAACATCAGAAATGGAATTAGCTGCTGATATCTGACCAAACCAGTAGGGATCATCCACAGGTGGGGTGATGAAATCAACTGTGTTGATCATGGCTATGTCATCGGAGAGACGATAGACGGCAGCATCGTCAGAGGTTTCTATGCCAACAAGAAGATTGGCATCGGAAGGTGCTTCAAGTCCTTCAAGAGCGTCCGACAGATCCGTCGGACCAATTTTGGCAGCTCAGCCGCATGTACGGGCTAATCCAGTCAAGGTTTTCTTTTTGAAAATGTTCATAAAATACTCCCTTGGTATAGAGAAAAACTATTGGCCGACAGTCGCCCATTTGTTATTTCTATACTAAGCCGCTGCATTGAAATGTCAATAAAGAAGAGGGGAGGGGGCAGATAACCAAAATAATGGTGGATTCAAGTTCCAGATGTACCACCAGTTCCGGAGTTGAATTCGTTGTCGGCTATTGTGTTAAGGGTGGCTTTAACTGTCTAGGTTTAATGCCGTTATCCCTTCTGTATGTGACAAAGGAGATGCTGTGCTTGCCGGCTTTGTAGGAGATCTCGATGAAAGGCGCCGGTTAGCCAGAAATCCCATGCAGAACTAATAACACACCAATGGTCCACATGGTGGCGCATACCAAAGTGTCAAGAATTCGCCAGGCAATTTGTTTCTTAAATACAGGTGCAAGCATCCTCCCCCCAAGGCTTAGAGAGATAAACCATACCGTCGAAGCGGAAACAGCACCAGCCCAAAACAAGACACGATTTTTTCCATGAAACTGGCTGCTGATGCTACCCAGAAGAACAACTGTGTCCAGATAAAAATGCGGGTTAAGGAGTGTAACGGCTAGTGTCGTCATAATCGCCGATTTCAAAGACCGAACTGTCAGGTCACTTGTGTCGAGCTTCCCTCCCTGCAGGGCAGAGCGGAGGGAGCCCCATCCATAGACAAAAAGAAATCCGGCTCCACCCCAAGTAAGCCATTGTGAAAGAGAGGGGTTGGCTGAAACTGACGCACCAACCCCAGCAATCCCGGCAGTGATGAAGACGGTATCGCAAAGAATGCAAATCAATGCGATAAGCACGTGGTAGTTACCGCGAACGCCTTGGGACAAAACAAAGGCGTTCTGTGCCCCGATAGCAACAATCAACCCTCCTCCCGAGCCAACTCCTTGAATAAATGGTGTGATCAGCATGTGTTTTTTTCCTTCTGTAGGGTACCTTGAAAAATTAGAATTTTCGTTCAAAATCGAGGCATGAGAGAAATTTTACCGCAGGCATATATTTGATGTTTCGAGGATAAAATATTTCTCATAACGAACAGTTTGGGCGAACAGGCAATTTTGCAAGGTGGCCTGTAGTTATTTGCTTGAGAAGATAGGTTAGAGAGTGTAAAAAGTAAAATTAATAGTTTTAATATAAGATTAAAAATTCTAATTTTGAGTGTCATGCTTGATTATAAACTCATAGAAGCTATGGCAATGGTGGCTCGGGAAGGAGGATTCGACAAAGCCGCCAAGGTCTTGCATATCACCCAATCTGCAGTTTCTCAGCGGGTGAAATTATTGGAAGAGCAGACGGGGCAGATTGTGCTGGCACGTACTACCCCTCCCCGCACAACCTCGGCAGGCAGAAATCTGTTAAAGCATTATCTTCAGGTCAAGCAGTTGGAGGATGATCTTTTCGCAGAGATGGATACACAGGCGGACAAAGGCTACACATCGTTAGCAGTGGCGCTTAATGCCGATAGCCTTGCTACCTGGTTTCTTGAGGCGATTCAATCCTTTGTTGGTAAGGAGGGCATTTTGTTAGACATCCGGGTTGATGATCAGGAGCAGACCCACCGACTCCTTAAAAATGGAGATGTTGTGGGATGTGTCAGTACAAAGGATCAGCCTTTGCAAGGATGCAGACTCGAGTATATCGGGCGCATGAATTATCAAATGTTGGCTGCTCCGGAGTTTGCAAAAAAATGGTTTCCGGCTGGACTGACCATTGCGAACGTCTGTCGTGCTCCCGCTATAATTTTTAACCGTAAGGACGAGTTGCATCATAAGCTCTTTCAGCAAGTACTTGGAGAAGTGCCTGATGGAATTCCGGCCAATTACATACCATCCTCTGAAAAATTTGCAGATTTCATGGCTATGGGGCTTGGGTACGGTATGTTGCCATGTCAGCAAAGTGAGCCCTTTATAAGAACCGGCCGATTGGTTGATCTGGCACCTGATTACACTGTACCGGTGAAACTCTATTGGCATTGCTGGAATTTAAAATCCAGGCTGCTGGATAAGTTGACAGAGCAACTCACTTTCAAAGCGAAAAAGATCCTGGATGAATAGGTGGTGCTCTTTAGAAATAATTTCTGAATGTATTAGGTTCATGTTCCTCATGCAGCATCAGTTCTGGATGTGAAATAGCGCTGGCTATTATATCAATCGCCTAGAATTTCCACTAGCATTTTGAAGTAGCTCGATATTGTTTCTGACAACAAGGGCGAGTAATTTTTCCAATACTCTGTCGAATTCTTATTAGCTCGAATCTTCAGCTTATCTCGGTGTCATTCCAGCGTAGGCGGGAATCTAGGAGATCTTGCCAAATACTCTGGATTACCACCTACGCCGAAATGACTTTGTGGCAAGTGAATAATCATGAGATATCAATGTTCCACCTGGATTACTTCTTGTCTGATGGAGTTTGAATGGTATTCATATGTCGAAT